>JAZSJY010000106.1:0-10574 GCA_045534565.1 Christensenellaceae bacterium
TAGTTAAAAATAAAGTAAAATGAAAAAGTATGATAATAGTAGGTTTTGACCCCGGCATTGCAACGCTCGGTTACGGGGTAATCAGTACGGATAGACGGTGCAAACCGCAAATGATTGATTACGGTATAGTTTCTACGCCTAAAGACGAGAATTTAGCCGTAAGACTTGCTATGCTTGAAAAGGGCGTTAAACAAATTATAGATAAGTATAAGCCCGAAGAAATTGCCATAGAAGAATTGTTCTTCGCAAAAAACGTTAAAACGGGTATAGCCGTTGCGCACGCAAGGGGGGTAGTTCTTTTAACTGCCATAAAAGAATGTGGTAGAATTTTTGAATACACGCCCTTACAAATTAAACAAGCGCTTACCGGTTACGGTAGGGCAGAAAAAATTCAAATTCAACAAATGGTAAAAACCATGCTTGGCTTAAAGGGAATTCCGCGCCCCGACGACGCGGCTGACGCTTTAGCCGTTGCGCTTTGCCATGCGCACACGAATAAACTTGGCGGATTATTTAGTATATAGGTGGATTTATGATAGGTTACGTTAAAGGTAAAGTCCTTAGCGCTACCGACGGGGTAGTGTTGCTTGAAAACAATGGAATAGGGTATGAAATTACCTGTTCTAACGCAGTTTACGAAAAACTTGTTAAAGACGGTCAAGGTGAAGTTTACACCTATCTTGCCGTTAGGGAAGACGACGTTTCTCTTTACGGGTTTATTAGTCCTGAAGAAAAAAATATGTTCTTAAAGCTTATCACCGTTTCGGGCGTAGGACCAAAAATGGGCATTACCGTGCTTTCAAATATGAACTTAAATGACCTTGCGGTTAAAATTGCAACGTCCGATATTAAGGGGCTTTCTGCTGTCAAAGGGTTAGGAAAGAAAAAGGCGGAAATGATAATAGTTGAACTTCGTGAAAAGATTTCTGCAGAAGGTTTAGAGCCCACTACTTCAAAGACCAAAAAGCAACAAGAAGAAAAAATTGACTCCGAGAGTGAAGACGCCGTTATTGCGCTTATGAGTTTAGGGTTTACTAGAAACGAGTGTATAAAGGCTGTTAAGTCTGCTAAAGAACAAGGCGCAAACACTATTGAACAAATAATTTCTTACGCAATAAAAAATATAAGATAGGGTAGAAAATGGAAGACGATAGATTAGTTACAAGTACTATGAACGAATTTGAAGCTGATATAGAAAACGTGCTTCGTCCAAAGTCCATGGATGGCTACGTAGGGCAAGAAAAGGTTAAAGATAACCTTGCCGTTTCTATTGCGTCTGCAAAAATGCGTGAAGACGCTTTAGACCACGTTCTTTTATACGGGCCTGCCGGTTTAGGTAAAACTACGCTTGCGCATATAATAGCAAACGAACTTGGTACGCAATTAAAAGTTACTAGTGGCCCTGCTATTGAACGTGCGGGCGACCTTGCCGCAATACTTACCAACCTTAACGAAAGGGACGTGCTTTTTATTGATGAAATTCATAGGCTTAACCACAACGTAGAAGAAATTTTATATCCTGCAATGGAAGACTATACCCTTGATTTTATTATAGGTAAAGGTCCTTCGGCAAGGAACGTGCAGTTGCCGTTACCCAAGTTTACGCTTATCGGCGCAACTACCAAGGCAGGCATGCTCTCTTCCCCCCTTCGTGACCGTTTCGGCGTCATTTGCAGGTTGGAAACTTATTCAATAGAAGAACTTACCGAAATAGTTGAAAGGGCTGCAAAAATGCTTGGACTTTCAATAGAGCGTTTAGCGGCTAAAGAAATTGCTAAAAGAAGCCGTGGCACGCCAAGAATTGCAAATAGATTGTTAAAACGCGTGCGTGACTATTCAATAGTAAAGGGGCACGACGAGTTGATGCTTTCGGACGCGCAAGGCGCGTTGCGTTTGCTTGAAATAGACGAGTTGGGGTTAGACGCAATAGACGTTAAACTTTTAAAGTCTATGGCAGAAAAATTCGGTGGTGGCCCTTGTGGGTTAGATACTCTTGCCGCAACCATTAACGAAGACGGCAATACTATTGAAGACGTATACGAACCGTACCTTTTGCAACTTGGGTTTATCGCCCGTACGCCAAGGGGTAGGGTGCTACTTAACCGTGGGTATAAGCACGTCGGCTTAACTATGCCAAAAGCAAAGGCAGAACAATATTCCGTGTACGAGAGAAATGATGAAAACGTCTGATTTTGATTACTACTTACCTGAAGAACTTATAGCGCAAACGCCCGTATATCCAAGGGATAGTTCAAGGCTTTTAGTGTTTGATAGAAAAAAAGATACTTTTGAACATAAACATTTTTACGATATAGTTGATTACCTTAAAGAAGGGGACGTGTTGGTTAGAAATAACACACGTGTGCTACCTGCAAGGATGTTTGCTTATACCCCTAACGGTGCAAAGGTAGAAGTGCTTTTACTTAAAAGGTTTGACCTTACCGAGTGGGAAGTTTTAGTAAAACCTGGCAAAAAAGCACGCGTGGGTGCAAAGTTAACGCTATCTAACGAACTTTCTTTGGAAGTTTTAGAAAATATTGAAGAAACGGGCAGCCGTAGGGTAAAGTTTTATTTTGACGGCGTGTTTGAAGATATTATTTCACGCCTTGGCGAAATGCCTTTGCCACCCTATATTACTGAAAAGTTAAAAGACCAAGAGCGTTATCAAACGGTGTACGCCAAGGTTGACGGTTCTGCCGCCGCCCCAACTGCAGGGCTTCACTTTACCGACGAACTTATTGAAAAGATAAAGGCGAAAGGCGTAACTATCGTAGACGTGTTGTTGCACGTTGGGTTAGGTACTTTCCGCCCCGTTAAAGCGGACGATATTTTATCACATCATATGCACTCTGAATATTACGAAATTAGTAGTGAGAGCGCAGAAATTATAAATAAAGCAAAAAGGGAAGGGCGTAGAATAATTGCCGTAGGGACTACTAGCGTGCGTACTTTAGAGAGCGCCGCCGATAAAGACGGGTTTGTTAAAGCCGTTAAAGATAATACTGAAATATTTATCTATCCCCCTTATAAGTTTAAATGCGTAGATGCGCTTATAACTAATTTTCACTTGCCCAAGTCAACCCTTATAATGCTAGTTTCCGCCCTTTCCACAAGGGAGAAAATATTAGATTTATATAATACTGCCGTAAGCGAGAAGTATAGGTTTTTTTCTTTCGGCGACTCTTGTATGATTTTATAAACGGCGCAATACTGCGTTAACTGTTCAACACGAAAGACTTCAATGAACAGACGTTCTATTTCATCCTTTCGTGTGAACGAGCCTTGTCTTGCTTGTTTCTAAAACCATACAATAACTGCAACTAATACACGGCGCAATACTACGTTTACAAAAAACAATAATAAACAAAAATTATGGAAAATTTTTCTTACGAAGTAATAAAACAAGATAGTAAAACGGGCGCGCGTGCAGGTATACTACATACCCCGCACGGCGATATTTTAACGCCTACTTTTATGCCCGTTGGAACGCAAGCATCCGTTAAGGGTGTTACCCCGCGTGACTTAAAAGAAACTCAATCGCAAATAATTCTTGCAAACACTTACCACCTTTATATGCGCCCTGGTGACGAAATAGTTAAAAACGCAGGGGGCTTGCATAAGTTTATGGCGTGGGATAGACCTATTCTTACCGATAGTGGTGGGTTTCAGGTTTTTTCACTTGCTAAACTTAACAAAATAAAGGACGACGGCGTTTATTTTAATTCGCACGTTGACGGTAGTTTGCATTTTATTACGCCCGAAAAGGCTATTGATATTGAAAATAATCTGGGCGCAGATATTATTATGGCGTTTGATCAATGTTCGCCTTACGGGGCGTCTTACGCCGATAGCAAGATTGCTATGGAAAGAACGCTTAAATGGCTTGATAGGTGCTATAATCACCATAAAAACCCAAAACAAGCGTTGTTCCCTATCGTTCAAGGTAATATGTTTAAAGATTTAAGGGCAACTAGCCTAAAAGAAACTATTCCTTACGCAAAACACGGTATTGCAATAGGTGGACTTTCGGTTGGCGAACCAAAAAATATTATGTACGATATTATGGATTCAATGTTGCCAAACTACCCAACGCATATTCCAAGATATTTAATGGGGGTTGGTAGTCCCGACTGCTTGATTGAAGGCGTTTTCCGTGGGATAGATATGTTTGACTGCGTGCTCGCAACGAGAGTTGGTAGAAACGGTACTGCGCTTACTGAAACGGGCAAGGTAGTAGTTCGTAACGGCGCTTATAGGGAAGATTTTACGCCCCTTGACGAATACTGTGATTGTTACTGTTGTAAAAATTACACTAAAGCGTATTTGCGCCACATGATTAACGTTGGCGAAATGATGGGCGGTATGATGATTAGTTTGCATAACATCTCTTACCTTAACCGTCTTATGAGAAGGGCAAGGGAAGCAATTTTACAAGATTCGTTTAGTGAATTTAGGCAAGAATTTTATGCAAAAACGGGGAATACTTATCCACAATTCCCTTTAACGACAAAATAATGCACGAAATTGCTTGATTTTATTTATTAAATACTTTACAATATAAAAGTAAAAAATATAAAAGTAAATAAGGAGACAAAATATGTTTTTGTGGAATTTATTAGAAGGCGCAGCAGAAGAAGCACCACAACAAAAAGGTTTTTTTGAAGCGCTTAAAGAAAACCCCACTATGCTTATTATAACTATCGTTATTTTAGTTGCATTAGTTGGTATGTTCATTTGGTCAACCATCAGCAATAAGAAAAAACGTAAAGAAGCTGAACAAATGGTTACCGGTTTAGCAATCGGCGATAGAGTTAAAACTATCGGTGGCGTATGTGGTTTCGTTGTTGAAGTTAACGACGCTGAAAACACTTTCGTTCTTGAAACTGGTACTGACGCTAAAAAATCATACGTTAAGTTTGATAAGGGCGCAATATACAAAACTGCACCTGCAAACTCAACCCCCGCGCCTGCAAAGGCTGAAGCACCCGTAGCAGAAGCAAAACCTGCGCCTGCAAAAAAGGCTAAAAAGACTAAAAAAGCTGAAGAAGTTGTTGCTCAACCTGCAGAAGAAGTTAAAGAAGAAAAATAATTTTTCATCATAACTAAAGATACCCCCGCATACCTTTAAGTAGCGGGGGTTTTTATATGAGTGAAAATAATAAACTTCAATTTTTATTTAGCGTGTTAAAGGCAGTTGCAACAGCAGTAATAATTACGCTTTTTGCCGTGCTTATTTTTGGTCTTATAGCTAAATTTGTAACTATTAACTTTAAAATAATACGAGTGATAAATCAATTTATAAAGGTAATTTCAGTATTTTTAGGTTGTTTTTTGTTCGTCCGTGAAAGAAAAGGACTACTTAAAGGTTTAATAATAGGGTTTATTTTTGCAATCGTAACTTATCTGCTATTCGCCCTTATAGGAAAGGGACTTTCCTTTAAGTTATCCTTTTTAATTGACCTTGCCTTTTTAATTATAATCGGCGGTATATCGGGCGTGGTTGCCGTCAACGTTAAAAAAAGATAAAAAAGTATAAAGAGAGAACAAAACGGGTTAATCCGTAACGTTCTCTCTTTTCGGTTTGCTTTAGTTTAGAGTTATGATGTAACTTTGTTACAGTTATAAGTTTGCTTTTGCAAACGTTATGATACGATTGCCCATCTATTCTATAACTTGGGCGTTGCCCAATTATAACTATGCAAAGCATATCATAACCCATAACTTGCCCGTGGGGGCAATCATAACTTAATTTTCTATATCGTCCATTCGCCGTCGGTAAATAAGTTAACTTCGGTTTTGTCTTTTTTAATACCCGTAACAACAAGGTCGGGCGTGCCTATCATAAAGTCAACGTGCTCGTTTGAATCGTTTACGCCACGTGCTTTAAGTTGGGCTTTACTCATTTTTTCGCCGTCAAAAACGGTGGTGGGGTAGGCTTTGCCTATTGCAAGGTGGCAACTTGCGTTTTCATCAAACAAGGTGTTATAGAACAAAATTCCACTTTTTGCGATGGGCGAACTTTTGCCTATCAACGCAATTTCGCCAAGCCTATAAGTGCCTGCGTCCGTTTCAATAAGTTGTTTTAAGGTGTCGTAACCTTTCTTTGCAGAGTAAGAAACTATTTTACCTTTCTTAAAAGTTATGCTAAATTCATCAATAATTTGTCCGTTTTCGCAAAGTGGCATTGCGCTTTTTAACACGCCGTCAACTTTTAAACGGTGGGGGGCTGTGAAAACTTCTTCGGTTGGCATATTCGCAACGAAGTTAACTCCGTCTTTAGCAAGTTCGTTTGCAGAAAGCCATTTGTGTCCGTCTGCAAGTCCAACGGTAAGGTTTGTGCCTAACGCATTGTTAAAGCGAATATATTCAAAGTCCATTTTATTAAGAAATTCTGCTCTTCTTTCTAAAGTTTTAATATGTTCTTCCCACGCTTTAATGGGGTTTTCACAGTCTAAACGCATAGTCTTTTCAATAGCAAGCGCAAGTTGTTTTTCGGGGTCTTTGGCTTTTGGGAAAACTTGTTTTGCCCAGTTAAGTGTGGGTACGGAAACTACGCACCACCTTATTCCGTTTGCCATAACTACGTCAAAATATTTTTTAAGCGCTTTTGCCCTTGCTTTAGCAACTTCACCTATTTTTTGCGCGTCTAAATTCTTAAATGCAGAAGGGTCTTCTGCTGAAACTGCAACTCTACAGAAACCGTTGTCAACTAAATAATTTCTGCTGTCAATTTCGTATTTTGGAATATCTTTTAACGTTTCAAGCGAAGCGTATTCGTAGTTAAGTTTATCAATATCTTCGTCCATCCAACGAATTTTTACTATTTTTGCGCCTGCTTTATAACCTGCTTTTGCAAGCGCCCTTGCAAACGAATATTTTTCAACGGGGCAAGCGATTTCTAAACCTTGCCCTTTTTGTAAGTTTACGCCTATTTTAATTATAAGCGAAGCGTAATTTTCAAGCGTTTTACCCGTCAACATAACAACACCACCTAATTAGTATGTAAAAATTGTATAATAGCAAAGGGAAAAAGTCAAGCGCTTATTTGTCTTAAAAGGGGGTATTATCCCGATTTTTTGTTTTTAGCAAGAACTAAAAGATAGGCGAAAATCATATATACTATTGACAAAAAGTCTTTCATATAGTAAAATAATTATGATTGTTATATTTAAAGGCTCGTATGGATATTATTAGTCAAAACTGCAGTTGCGCAGATTTAAAAAAACTTAATAATAATCAGCTTGAAGCTTTGTGCGTTGATATTCGCAAGGGTATTATTGAAGCCGTTAATAAAAACGGTGGGCATCTTTCAAGTAATTTGGGTGTGGTGGAAACCGTCGTTGCTTTAGGCGCGCGTTTTGACTTTTCAGTTGATAAAGTTGTTTTTGACGTTGGGCATCAATGCTACGCCTATAAAATGCTTACGGGCAGAAAAGAGCAAATGTCTTCCTTGCGTGTTAACGGTGGAATTTCAGGCTTTGCCGACAGTTGTGAAAGCGTGTTTGACGTGTTTACTTCGGGGCACGCGGGCACGTCTATAAACGCTTGCCTTGGCATTGCTACTTCGCGTGATTTAAAAGGCGACGACTATTTCGTTATTGCAGTCGTTGGCGACGGGGCTTTTTGTAACGGACTTAACCTTGAAGGGCTTTTCGCTTTTGAAAACAAACCTAAAAAATTCATAATATTGTTAAACGATAACGGTATGTCTATTTCTAAAAACCAAAACGCTTTTTATAAGGCTATTTGTAATGACGGCAATATCGTTAAAAATTTCGGTTTAGAATACCTTTTAATTGAAAACGGTAACGATATAGAAAGTTTAATGGAAGGGTTTGACAAGGCAAAACTAATTGCTAATGAAAGGCCACTTTTATTGCACGTTAAAACGGTAAAGGGCAAAGGCTATAAAGACGCTGAAACTTATCCGGACGTTTATCACGGCGTCGGTGAAAAGTTAATAGGCGATAACGGTGAAATGTCTAATAGTCTTGGGAAAGCCGTGTGCGATATGATCAGTCAAGATAAGCACGTGGTTGCTATAACGGCAGGGATGAAAGACGGAACGGGGCTAGCGTGCGTACAAAAAGAATATCCAAATAATTTTTACGATTTAGGTATTGCTGAAAGTTCAGCGGTTACCTTTGCTGCAGGTTTAGCGTCAAACGGCTTTAAACCGATAGTTGCAATATATTCAACCTTTATGCAAAGGGCTTACGATCAACTTTTGCACGACGTCTGTTTGCAAAACTTACCCGTGGTATTCTGTCTTGATAGGGCAGGGTTCGTCGGTAGAGATGGTAAAACGCATCAAGGTCTTTACGATTTAAGTTATTGCTTACATTTACCAAACCTTACGGTGCTTGCCCCCAACACTCAAGAAGAATTGAAAGACGCCCTTAATTACGCGTTTTCGTTGAATTCGCCCGTGGTTATAAGGTATCCTAAAACGGCAAGTAGTGAAACTACGTTAAGTATAAAGTTAAGCCCGTGGCTAAAAATTAAAAATGGTAAAAAAGCAAATATTTTAGCAGTTGGCCCTAAAATGCTATCCCTTGCAAATAAGGTCGCAGAAAAAATTCGGGGCGTGGGCGTTATATCGGTAAGGGTGGTTAAACCCGTTGACGAAGAAACGCTTAAAGAAATTAAAAAGTTGCCTATTTTCACGTTGGAAGAAAATAGCGTGATAGGTGGTTTCGGCAGTTATTTAACAACCCACCTTAAAGGGCAAGGAAAGGTAGTTTCGCTTGGTGCAACCGATAAGTTTTTTGAACACGGCGATATAGAAAATCAGTTAAAAGAAAGTAATTTAACGGTAGAAAGTATACTTAAAACGATAAAAGGCGTTTTATAACCAAGGATAAAGTATGAACAGGTATTTAAGAGTAATCATATATGCGTTGTGCGATATAATCATAGTGGCAGGGGCGTACGCCGTTGCAACTTTGCTTACTAGTAGTGATATATTAGGCACGGTTATAACGCTAAATAAGTGGTGGCTACTCGGTGGGCTTGTGCTTGCCGTTGCGCTAAATTTCCTATTTAAACTTTACGGTGGAATGTGGAAGTACGCAGGCTTAACCGAACTTTTAATGTTTATATTAGCAGGACTTATTTTCCTAGCGTATAACATTTTAATGGTCAAGTTAGATAATCTTGATATTATCGGCATGGGTTGGGCGTTTATGGCGTCGGTCGGCGCGTACGCGATTATTCTTTCAACACGTTTTGCCATAAAACTAAAAGAAGCGTATAAAAGATTACATAAAAAGAACACGGCAGATAAAAACACCAAAAAGGTTATGATCGTCGGCGCTGGGTATACGGGCGAATTGCTTGTTAGAGATATGTTCTCTGGTAAAAAAGGCAATTTGTTCCCCGTGTGCTTAATTGACGACGATAAGTCTAAAATAGGTATAAATTTACATGGCGTTAAAGTCGTTGGCGATACTACTAAAATTGAATATTTTGCAAAAAAATTCGCCGTAGATTTAATAGTTATTGCAATACCCTCAATAAATAAGGGCGATATGCAAAGAATTCTTGCGGAGTGCAAAAAAGCGCCTTGCAAAACTAAAACCGTGCCGAGTCTTGTTTCAATAATGGAAGGGCAAGAAAAAGCGTCTGATATTAAAGAAGTAAGTATTGAAGCGCTTTTGGGCAGAGAACAAGTAAAGGTTAACGTTAGTGAAATTGCTACGTATATTAAGGACAAGGTCGTTTTAGTTACGGGGGGCGGCGGTTCAATAGGTAGTGAACTTTGCCGTCAAATATCTAAACAACAACCAAAGCAACTTATTATAGTTGATATTTACGAAAACAATGCGTACGATATTCAACAAGAACTTTTAAGAAAGAACCCGTCGCTCAATCTCTTGGTGCTTATCGCAAGCGTGCGTGACAGTAAAAAGGTGAACGATATTTTTGCAAAGTACAAGCCTGAAATAGTTTTCCACGCCGCAGCGCATAAACACGTTCCGCTTATGGAAACAAGCCCTAACGAAGCCGTTAAAAATAACGTTAGTGGAACACTTAAGGTGGCAGACGCCGCAGGAAGAAACGGCGTAAAGCGGTTTATTCTTATCAGTACGGATAAGGCTGTTAACCCAACTAATATTATGGGCGCAACCAAACGTATTTGTGAAATGATTATTCAAGCAATGGATAAAAAGTACGATACTGATTACGTAGCCGTGCGTTTTGGCAACGTGCTTGGTTCTAACGGTTCGGTTATTCCTTTGTTTAGAAAACAAATTGAAGAAGGTGGACCGGTAACCGTTACTCATAAAGATATAGTCCGTTATTTTATGACTATACCTGAAGCCGTAAGTTTGGTACTTCAAGCAGGCGCTTACGCAAAGGGTGGTGAAATTTTCGTGCTTGATATGGGTGAACCCGTTCGTATTTACGACCTTGCGTTTAATATGATTAAACTTTCGGGGTTAGAACCGTTTAGAGATATTGATATTAAAATAGTCGGTCTTCGCCCGGGTGAAAAGTTATACGAAGAACGTCTTATGGCGGAAGAAGGATTACAGCGAACGGAAAATAACATGATTTCGATAGGTAAGCCG
>JAZSJY010000197.1:0-4871 GCA_045534565.1 Christensenellaceae bacterium
ACGCCTATAACGGCAAGGGCAGAAAGGTATCTTGAAACGGGCTTAACGCACTCTGCAACTATGCCTATAACTATAAAAACTGAAACGAAGTTTAAGTCCCTATAAAAAACGGCAAGTGAAAGTCCAAGTAAAGAAGAAACGGTCGCCACCGTACCCGTGCGATAAAGGTAACTTATTAAAAGAATAATTAAAATAGAAAGCCCCTTCCAAATTAACGGGGTGGCAAGGTTGCAAATTCCTAAACCGCATAGGGCTGTAACAAGCGCAAGGGCGGAAAATTCTTCATACCCCAACTTAAACTTAAAACCTTTATCAAAAATAGCCGTTGAAGAAATAATGCATAAAAAAGATAAAAGGGTGGTTATAGCAACGGTAATAATTCTTCTTTCAAAGGCAATTTGTTTTATAGTGTCGCCTAAAAACAAAAACCCAACTAAACTTATAAGGGTATACGCAACGAATTCATAACGCATTTTAGCGTTAAATTTACGGTATAAGCAAGTTATCAACACAAAAACGACGGCTATTATAGAAGAGGATGCAATTAGACCGAATTGCCCTAACACTACGAACGAAAGCAAAAATAAAATAGGCGTAACGATAACTGACGCGCCTTTCATAAGCACGGCAACGAATATAGCGGTAGAATAGGGCATAACGTTTTTTTCAAGGCAGTTGAAAATTAAAAACAGAATAAAAAAGGATAAATATTTAACTACGTTAATATAATTGAAAGACGGGCGTAAAGTTTTCAAAAAATC
This sequence comes from Christensenellaceae bacterium, assembly GCA_045534565.1. Classification (GTDB taxonomy): domain Bacteria; phylum Bacillota; class Clostridia; order Christensenellales; family Borkfalkiaceae; genus UBA1259. The sequence continues at coordinate 762 of JAZSJY010000197.1, forward strand.
ACTCCTTGTAATTGACAAAGTTTGTGCTTTCATTATATAATTTAATAGATAAAACAAAATGGCAAATCGTGTCGGTTTATATCAAAAAAACATATTTAAGTTTTGCTTTTAACCCGTATAAAAAAAACTATTGCCAAAAGGCTTGTACGATAGGTTAATATGATAGTAAAATAAAGTAAAAGTATCTTTTAGGAGTGAATTTATGATAAAAGTAGGTATCGTGGGATACGGTAATTTAGGTAGGGGGGTAACCCTTGCAGTTAATCAAGCACCGGATATGCAATGCGTTGGTATTTTTACTCGTCGTGATCCAAGCGCACTTAAACCTGTAGTAGATTTCCCCGTTTATTCAATAGAAAAACTAATTGATTTTAAGGGGCAAATAGACGTTTTGTTGCTCTGTGGCGGTAGTGCGACGGATTTACCTAATACCACGGCTAAAATGCTTGAAAATTTTAACACGGTTGATTCATTTGATACGCACGCAAAAATACCCGAATATTATGAAAAACTTTCAAAAGTAGCAATTAAGAACGGCACTTTAGGGGCAATCAGTATCGGTTGGGATCCAGGCGTGTTCTCAATCGCAAGAATGCTTTTCGGCGCAGTTTTGCCTAACGGTAACGACTATACTTTTTGGGGTAAAGGCGTTTCACAAGGGCATAGCGACGCAATAAGAAGAATACAAGGCGTAAAAAACGCAATACAATATACTATTCCTAAAGAAGAAGCACTTTCAGCCGTTCGCAACGGTTTAAATCCCACGTTATCAACGGGTGATAAGCATTTAAGGGAATGTTTCGTTGCGGTTATTGACGACGCTGATAAGGTAAGAATAGAAAAAGAAATTAAAGAAATGCCCAACTATTTTGCAGACTATCAAACGATAGTAAATTTCGTAAGCGAAGAAGAAGTTTTAAATATGCAGAAAAAACTTTCGCACGGTGGGTTCGTGTTTAGAACGGGTAATACTGCCGAACAAAACGCGCATATACTTGAACTTTCACTCAAACTTGATTCAAACCCCGAATTCACGGGTAGCGTTTTAACGGCTTACGCAAGGGCAGTTGCAAAAATGGCAAAAGAAGGAAAGACGGGTATAGTTACGGTGTTTGACGTGCCTATTAAATACCTTTCGCCCTTAAGCGAAGAAGAGTTAAGGGAACACTTGTTGTAAAAAGGAGTAATAAGTTGAAGAATAAAGTTATAGCAAAGATACTTGCATTAATCTTGATAATAAGCACACTATTTTCTTTTACTGGTTGTGATGTGTTATATGAATTTATGCCAGAGCTCTGTCCACACAGTTGGGTAGAGGAATATAAAGAATCAGCGACTTGCGAGAAAGAAGGTTTTGCGGTTTATTTTTGTGAATATTGTGGTAGCGAGAAAGAAGAAACGCTACATGTTTTAGAACATAATTTTAATACTGAATGGAAATATGATGGTGAAAAACATTGGAAAAAATGTGCGACTTGTGATGATAGAAAAAATGAAGAAGCACACGACTTTTCTCAATGTGAAGATGATGCTCCACAAGTGTGCTATTTTTGTAGTTATGAAAAAATAGAAGCAAAGGGTGCAATTTCCTTTCACTTTATGATGCTTGGTAATGAAAATACGGGCGACGCTATATATGTAAAAGCAGGCGAAAACGATATTTTAATAGATGCAGGCAGTCGTGCAAACAGTATTGACGATATTAAAACTTATATTGATAATTACGTAACTGATAATAAGTTGGAATACGTAATAGCAACCCACGCCGACCAAGACCATATTGACGGTTTTGCTAAAACTGACGGCAGTATATTTGATCTTTATCAATGTGAAACTATAATAGACTTTGCAAAATCAAATAAGACTACGCAAACTTACCAAAGGTATCTTGCCGAAAGACAGGCAGAAGTAGATGCGGGCGCAAAGCATTACACGGCATTAGAGTGTTATAATAATGAAAACGGTGCAAAAAGGGTGTACGACCTTACTGAAGACGGCAACGTAAAAATGGAAATTTTATATAACTATTATTATGACCACGATTCAAGTGATGAAAACAATTTTTCAGTATGCATAATGTTCCACCACGGTAGTCGTCAATTCTTGTTTACGGGGGATCTTGAAAAAGAAGGCGAAGAAAAACTTGCAGAATTTTACGATTTTTCACAAGTAGAACTCTTTAAGGCAGGTCACCACGGCTCATACACTTCTTCTAACGATTGTCTTTTAAGTGAAATTAAACCTAAAATGTCAGTAGTTTGTTGTTGTGCTGGCTCAATAGAAAGATCTACACGCCCAGAAAGGTTGTTCCCTTCACAAGACTTTATTAACAGGATGGCAAAATATACTTCAAGTATTTACGCACCTACGGCAATGGATTATCAAGTACGAACAGATGCTACAACGGTTAGTACGAGTGATAACGTGGGCGAAGTATTTTTGCTCAACGGCAACATACAGGTAATATCGGATGCAGAACAAGGCGTTTACGTTAGTTGTTCAAACAACAACTTAAAGCTAAAAGAAACCGAATGGTTTAAAAAGTATAGGACTTGGCCGTCAAACGGCGTTGCTTAAAACGTCTAAAATAAAAAACCTACAAATTTTTGTGGGTTTTTCTTTTTTTGTGAATAAAAGGTGTAAAAGGGTACATACTGTTATCAAACGGAGGTAGCAATTTGTATACCGGAATGGTAAGACGTATAGACGAGTTAGGAAGGGTAGTAATTCCAAAAGAAATGCGCAGAAGGTTGCGTATAAAGGAAGGAGACCCACTTGAAATTTATACCGATAAAGATCAACTAATATTCAAAAAATATTCGCCGATTACACAATTTTCAGCCTTTTATCAGGCAGTTGCAGAAGGTTTAGCGGAAATGTCTAAAAAAACTTGTATAGTCGTTGATACCGATAGCGTACTTTACACTACGGCAAAGGCAAAAGAAGTTATAGGCAGTAAAATTTCTATGCAATTAAGGGAAGCCTTAAACGATAGAAGAAGCCTTGCATTATCAAGAAAAGATGGTGATATAATCGTGCCTATAATATTAAGCGATATAGAGTTGGAAATAGAAAATCAAATAATCGTACCCGTTATATCGGCAGGCGATTGTTTCGGTGCTTTATTGCTCATTGATGCAGATAAAACACGTAAAGTTTCTTATGATGACGTTAAATTAGTAGAGTTAAGTTCGTCAGTTTTATCACGACAGTTTGATTGATTATTTCCGTTTTATTTTATGGCTGTGCAAATTTTTTGTACAGCCATAATTACATATATGAAAGATAAAAAAATTATAAAGGGCGCAGTTCTTTTGGGTGGGGCGTCGTTTTTGGCAAAAATTTTAGGTGCGTTTTATCGCGTGCCGTTAACTAATCTTTTGGGCAGTTACGGGTTAGGTCTTTATCAAATGATTTTCCCCGTGTACGCCCTGTTACTTGATTTTGCAGGCGCAAGTCTACCAACGGCGCTATCAAAAATAATAGCGCAAGGGGGCGAAGACCCTAAGCTATACCTTAAAACTAGTAAAAGGTTATTGCTATTTTTCGGGTTTTTCTTTTCGCTTGCGCTAATCGTTTTAAGTAGAAGAATTGCCCTTTTACAAGGTAATGAAAACGCAACTTTAGGCTATTTATTTTTAGCGCCGTCTATAATGCTTTTTTCTTTATTGTCTTGCTATCGCGGTTATTTTCAAGGGCTACTAAAAATGTTTCCAACTGCGCTTTCACAGGTAGTTGAACAAGTGGTAAAACTTTTCGTAGGTTTAGTTTTAGTCCGCTTGTTTTTACCTAACTTAAACTTGGCTGTCGCAGGCGCAACTTTTGCAATCACGGTATCAGAGGCCGTTGCGTTATTAGTAATTTATATTAGTTATAAAAGGCAAAAAACAACTACTTTTTATTCTATTGAAAGCAATTTTGGCGTCCGTGCAAAGTTGATTTTGAAAACTGCTCTGCCGATAACTCTTTCGGGAATGGTTTTTCCTTTATCGCACGTTATAGATAGTTTTTTAGTCGTAAATCTTTTGAGTAAATACACTCAAAGCGCAACGGCGCTGTACGGCGTTATGAGTGGCGTGGTGCTAACTATAATAAACTTGCCCGTAAGCG
>JAZSJY010000188.1:0-3361 GCA_045534565.1 Christensenellaceae bacterium
TGCAAAATCGTTACGTTGCTTTTCCTTTTCCCAAAAAGTTCTAACGATACTTTTCAGGAGCCCTGATTTTGCAAACTCTATTAAAAGCAAACGTTTGCCTATAACGATATATATTCTATCACAAAAAATTGTAAATTAAAAGCAAAATTATATGCTTTTATTTTTAATTTCAATTAATTTTTTCATTACGTCGTTTTCGCCCTTGCCAAAATAATCGTGAAGTTTTTTGTATTCTACGTAAAGGCTATCGTAAATTTTTGAATTTTCAGCAATGGGGGAATACACGGCGTCAAAGTCGGTGGACATTTTTTCTTGCGCATCTTTAAAGCACGGGTATATTTTAGCGCTTACGCTTGCGTTGATTGCCGAACCCAACGCACCTGCTTCTTTTGTTTTTGCAACGTATATATCCGTTTTAAGAACGTCTGCAAAAATTTGCATTAGGCAAGCGTTCTTTTTAGAAATTCCACCCGTTGCAATAAATTTATTTACGTTGATGCCGTAATTAAAATAGTTTTCTAAAATGTTGCGTGTGCCGAAAGCCGTTGCTTCCATTAACGCACGCATATAATCTTCTGGGCGAGTGTTTAAGTTCATGCCCACGAATAAACCCGAAAGTGAAGAGTCAACCAAAATACTACGGTTACCGTTCCACCAGTTAAGCGCAAGTAATCCACTTTGACCGGGGCAAAGTTTTTCTGCCTTTTCCATTAAAAGATTTAGCATAGAAATTCCACGTGCGTCGGCCTCTTTTACGTAGTCGGGCGCAGTAACGTTATTTGCCACGTAAGAAAAATGGTCGCCCATACAGCAAAGCCCTGCTTCGTAGCCGTAAAAGTTTGGAACGATACCGTCTTTTGCGTACCCACAAGTGCCTTTTACTACGGCTTGTTTTTCGCTTATAGACATAAAGCAAGCAGAAGTACCTATTACACCAAAGGTGTCGCCGTCTTGCTTTAGCCCCAACGCACTACCTGCGGCGTGCGCGTCTATTATCCCCGAAGAAACGATAACCTTTTCGGTAAGATTAAGTTCTTTTGCCATTTTACTTGAAAGCGTGCCTACGGGCTCGCCAAGTTTAACTATATCTTTACAGAACTTATCTTTAACACCGTCAAGGCGTGCGTCGCATTGCGTAAAGAAGTCGTCTTTTGGGAAACCAACGCCGTCAAGATAAAAGCCTTTATATGCGGCAAAAACGTAACTATAACGCAAATTGCCCGTTAAAATATAGTTTATAAAGTCGCCCGCTTCAACTATATAGTCGGCGTCGTTATACACTTGTGGTGCGTTATCTAAAATTTCATAAACCTTTGGTAAAACGCATTCGCAAGAAATTACACCGCCGTAATTATCCAAAAATTTTTCGTTGCGTTCTTTTGCAACTTTATTGATTATATCTGCGTAAGGCTGACCTGCGTGGTGTTTCCACAACTTTACGTAGGCGTGCTTTTCATTTTTATATTTTTCAATATTGCATAGGGGCGTGCCGTCTTTTTTTATGGGCAACACGGTGCAAGAAGTAAAATCAAGCCCCAAAGCCGAAACGTCGTTTTTATCAACGCCCGAAATCGTAACTACTTGGTTTACTATTGTTTTTAACACCAAAATATAGTCGTTAGGGTCTTGCAACGCAAAGTTTTGCGGTAACTTTTCGCCCGAACAACATAGCACGGTATCCATAACGCCGTGTGGATATTCCATTACTGCCGTTGCAAGTTCTTTGCCGTTTGATGCGTCAACTAAAATTGCACGACCTGATAAAGTGCCGAAGTCTATACCTATTACGTAATTTTTCATATCTTTTGCCATTACAATTGTTTACCGAAACATTATATCATTTAAAAAGTATAAAAACAACAATAAAAGAAAAAGAATTTTGTTCTTTTATCAATTTTAATCTTGACTAATTTTCAAAAAGGCTTTATAATATTAACAGTACAAAAATGGAGAACTGTTATGAAAGCAATAGTTAATGCAAATATCATAATGCCCGATCACGTTATTCCTAACGGTGTAATTCTTATTGAAGACGGCGTTATTAAAGATTTTGGAAAAGCAAAAAACGTAACTATTCCTGACGGCGCTGAAATTATAGATGCGGAAAACAACTACGTTGGACCAGGTCTTATGGATATTCACACCCACGCTGCAGGGAAAACTTATTTTATTGACGACCCCGCTACGTGCGGTAAATATCTTTTAGAACACGGCGTAACTAGCGTTATGCCTGCGCTTTATTACAGCCTTGATAAAAAGGCGTTTATTGAAGCTATAGATAAAATTAAAGATGCTTACGAAAGCGGTAATTTTGAAAACTTCCTTGGGTTTTATATGGAAGGGCCGTATCTTAACCCCGGGTTTGGTTGCAATCAAGCAAAAAACACTTGGCGTTTCGGCGTAGAAAAAGAAGAATATCAAGAACTTATTGATAAGTCAAAAGATTACACTAAAGTTTGGTGTATTGCGCCTGAAAGGGAAGGTATAGAAAACTTCGTTCAAGACGTTAAAAAATCTATTCCCAACTGTTTGTTTGCCGTAGCACATAGCGAAGCTACACCCGAACAAGTTGAAAAGTTTATTCCCTACGGCTTAAAAATAGCAACCCACCACACCAACGCAACGGGCACTATTCCTTACTATTCGGAATGTAGGGGCGTTTGCGTTGACGAAGCGGTAAACTATAATAAAGAAATTTACGCAGGACTTATTTGCGATAAAATAGGTGCGCACGTTCTTCCTTATATGCAAAGGTTAGTTCGCCGTATAAAAGGTGACGATAGAATTATTCTTATTTCCGATCAATTCGTGGACGACGGTCCCGTACCTGAAGGGTTTGAAGAAGCAACTGATATCAACTTTGACCACGCAGGCGAAATTTCAGGCTCGGCAATGACGCTTGACTGCGCTTGTAAGAACGTTTTGTTCCATATGGGTTGTTCTGTATGCGACGCGTTTAGGTTTGCGTCAACCAACCCTGCAAGAGCGTTAGGTCTTTGGGATAGGGGCTACATAGCAAAAGGCACGGTAGCCGATTTAATAATCGTAAATCAATTTTTTGATATAAAGAAAGTAATATTTAAAGGAGAAAAATTATGACCAAAATTTTTGACCCGGCAACGACTTTTAAGTTTACCCCGGCAGACTTCGTTCCTTTCAAGGACAGAGAAATTTGCGAAAAACTTCGCAAAATAAGTGGTAAAGATCTTGAAAAACTTACCAGGGCAGATCAACACCCCGAATTCAACATTAAGGTTATGATGAACCCACACCCCGTTCTTATCGCAACTTTATTTTCAAGAATTAAAGAAGCTTCGGAAAAGGGCAAGAAAATCACTTTGATTTTAGGTAACCCCGAACC
>JAZSJY010000184.1:0-2512 GCA_045534565.1 Christensenellaceae bacterium
GCATTTCCTCGCCCTCGTAGTTGGTAATCGTCACCTTCAAGGGGTCGAGCACCGCCATCGCTCTTTCCGCGTTCTCGTTAAGGTTTTCGCGGATACAAGCTTCCAAGTAGGAAAGCTGGCACTCGGAGTTGGCTTTTACGATACCGATTTTCGTACAGAAATCGAGCAGCGCTTCGGGGGGAACGCCCCTGTTGCGAAGTCCTGCCACCGTCGGCATACGGGGATCGTCCCAGCCGTGCACGTGGCCTTCCTCGACGAGCTTTTTCAAATAGCGCTTGGACATGACCGTGTTAGTGACCGCAAGCCTTGCAAACTCGATTTGACGGGGCTTGGGCTCAAACCCAAGGTTGATACCCACCCAGTCGTACAAGGGACGGTGGTCCTCAAACTCCAGCGTGCAAAGGGAGTGCGTCACCCCTTGCAAATAGTCGCAAATAGGGTGCGCGTAGTCGTACATGGGGTATATACACCATTTATCACCCGTTCTATGATGAGTTTGGCGTAAAATTCTATAAATAACGGGGTCACGCATGTTGATGTTTGGCGACGCCATATCTATTTTAGCCCTTAAACATTTTTCGCCGTCCGCATACTTACCTGCACGCATATTTGCAAATAGTTCAAGGTTTTCTTCAACAGACCTATTTCTATACGGGCTTTCTTTACCAGGGGTGGTAAGATTGCCACGGTTTGCGCTTATTTCTTCAGGCGTCATATCACAAACGAACGCCTTGCCTTTTTTAATAAGTTCAACTGCGTAATCGTAAATTTGTTCAAAATAGTCGGACGCGTAATTTTCCTTGTCCCACTCAAAGCCAAGCCACCTAATATCAGCCTTAATGGCGTCAACGAATTCGGTCTTTTCTTTAGACGGGTTAGTATCGTCAAAGAAAAGGTTACACTTTCCGTTATATTTTTCCTTCATACCGAAGTTTATGCAAAGTGATTTTGCGTGCCCGATATGAAGATAGCCGTTAGGTTCTGGGGGGAAACGCGTTTGAACGGCGTTTACCTTACCGCTTTCAAGTTCTTCGTTAATAATTTGTTCAATAAAATTAGTTGCTTCTACCATTTTTTTCACCTTTTGGAAAAAATCATAATACAAGTATAACACAAAAAATAAAAATACCAAAGCAAAATTTAAATAAACCTTTCTTTGCTTGACTAAAAATTTTTTATAATGTAAAATAACTGTGATATTTTATTGAAAGGAAGAAAGTTATGGAAGAAAAAACTCTCTCAACTATGGAAAAAATCGTTAACCTTTGCAAAGGCAGGGGTTTTATATTCCCCGGTAGTGAAATCTACGGAGGCCTTGCAAACACTTGGGACTACGGTCCTTTAGGCGTTGAACTTAAAAACAACATTAAGCGCGCTTGGTGGCAAAAATTCGTTACCGAAAATAAACTTAACGTTGGGCTTGACGCCGCTATTTTAATGAATACGCAAACTTGGGTTGCGTCAGGTCACCTTGCAGGTTTCTCTGATCCCCTTATGGACTGCCGTGAATGTCACGAACGCTTTAGGGCAGATAAACTCATTGAAGACTGGGCAAATGAAAACGGCTATACTTTAGAAAAACCTATTGACGCGTTTTCACACGAAGAAATGAAAGCTTTCGTTGAAGAACACAATATCCCCTGTCCTACTTGTAAAAAACATAACTTTACGGATATCCGTCAATTCAACCTTATGTTTAAGACCTTCCAAGGCGTAACTGAAGACGCTAAAAATACCGTATATTTACGTCCTGAAACGGCGCAAGGTATTTTCACTAACTTCGTTAACGTTCAACGCACCACCAGAAAGAAAATTCCTTTCGGTATTGCGCAAATAGGTAAATCTTTCCGTAACGAAATCACCCCCGGTAACTTTATTTTCCGCGTGCGCGAATTTGAACAAATGGAACTTGAATTCTTCTGTAAACCAGGCACAGACCTTGAATGGTTTGCTTACTGGCGTAGTTTCTGCCGTGACTGGTTGCTTACTATCGGCTTAAAAGAAGAAAGAATCCGTTTGCGTGACCACGACCCCGAAGAACTTTGTTTCTACTCTAAAGCGACCACCGACTTTGAATTCTTATTCCCGTTCGGTTGGGGCGAACTTTGGGGGGTTGCTGATAGAACTGATTACGACCTTACCCAACACAAAAACACTTCTGGTAAAGACCTTTCTTACTTTGACCAAGAAACCAACGAAAGATATATTCCTTACGTAGTTGAAGCTAGCCTTGGCGTAGAAAGAACGGTCCTTGCAGTTCTTTGTAACGCATTTGAAGAAGAAGTTATTGACGCAGAAAAGAACGACGTTCGTACCGTACTTCACTTACACCCTGCGCTCGCACCCTTCAAGGCTGCAATACTTCCCTTGTCAAAGAAACTTTCTGAAAAGGCTGACGAAGTTTATTCAGACCTTATTAAAAGTTTCCCCGTTGATTACGACGAATCAGGTTCAATCGGCAAGCGTTATCGCCGTCAAGACGAAATCGGTACGCCTTTCTGTATCACCATTG
>JAZSJY010000123.1:0-2212 GCA_045534565.1 Christensenellaceae bacterium
GCAAAACCGATTTTATCCGATTTCTATACTGAATACGAAAGGACTTTTACACTTCGCACCGTAGAAGATACGCTTATAATTCGTGCCTTTATAGAACAAAAACACCCTAAAACCTCAGTTGTTATTGGTGGGGGCTTTATCGGTCTTCAAATGGCAGAAAACCTTGCGGCATTAGGAATTAAAACGACCATTATTCAGCGTGGCAATCATCTTTTGCCGACGGTTGACTGTGATATGGCGTCGTTTATCCACGCAAGCTTCCGTCACCACGGCGTACAATTATTACTAAACACCAACACAAATAAAATGAGTATTACAGGCGAACAAGTTTCGCTTGACCTTGATGACGGCTCAAATATAAGCGCTGATATGGTTGTGCTTGCAGTTGGCGTTACTCCCGAAAACACACTTGCTAAAAAGATAGAGTTGGAACTTGGGGTTAAAGGAGCAATTAAAGTCAACGCAAAAATGGAAACTTCAATTCCCGATATCTATGCAGTAGGGGACGCAGTAGAAGTTAGACATTTTATAACCGATAAAGATTCGGTAATTTCACTTGCGGGACCTGCCAACAAGCAAGGTCGCATAGTTGCCGACAATATTTGTGGATTAAATAGTGAATATAACGGCACGCAAGGCTCGTCTGTTATTAAACTTTTTGATATGACTGTTGCCACTACTGGTATTAACGAACAGCAAGCCAAAGCAAACGGCATAGAATACGAAAAGGTTATTTTAACGCAAAACTCACACGCGGGCTATTATCCAGGGGCAACGGCAATGACCGTTAAACTCATTTTTGAAAAGGCGACCTATAAAATTTTAGGTGCGCAAATCGTTGGATATGACGGAGTTGATAAACGCATTGACGTTATTGCAACGGCAATTAGGGCAGGGATGAAAGCCGATGAACTAAAAGATTTAGACCTTGCTTACGCTCCGCCGTATTCTTCTGCGAAAGACCCCGTAAATATGGCAGGGTTTGTTGTAGAAAATATCAAAAACGGCATAGTGAAACAGTTTTATTATAAAGATGTTCCGTCTTTAAGAGAAAGAAAAGACGTGATTTTGCTTGACACTCGCACACCTTTTGAATATATGCGTGGACACGCTGATGGTTTTATCAATATTCCACTTGACGATTTAAGAGAGCGTTTAGGCGAACTTGACAAGTCTAAAAAAATCTACGTCATGTGCCAAAGTGGCTTGCGCAGTTATCTTGCAACTCGTATTTTAATGCAAAACGGCTTCGACGCGTATAACTTTGCCGGCGGTTTTAGATTATACAGCAGTATCAAAAACGAAGAAATGCTCTCCAAACAATGCTACAACTGTGGTATGGATAAGTAAAAGGGGATTACAAGTGATTGATTTAATAAACCAAAACGTTAAGCACAGAAATGGACAAATATTTGTGATTGAAAAACAAGATGATAAATATTTAACTTTAAGCAATGGAAAAACGTTTGATTATGTTGCTATGTTTTCATCAAAAGCGTTTGTCTTAATGGATAGCGAAATTCAAGAAAAAGTTGTGATGGATATAGAAAATATTCTAAAAGAAAAGGATGAAAAAGCCAAATCAATAAAAGAAAAAGCTGAAATTGAACGAGAGTGGCAAAAAGTTGAAGATTTGATAAATTGCAAGTCGATAGGTAAGGATGTTTCATGTGAATATGGAATAGATTTGGCAATGCAAACAGAGTTTGTTTATAAAAAACAATATGGTGGAAAAGCTTTAACAATTTATGAAAATGGTATTAAACATTTATATTTTAATCCAGTAAAAAAACATTTTTTTGATTTGCAACAGATTTTGTATGCTCAAGACTGTACAAAAGAGGGGTATTCTGTTTGGATGTTGCCTTATTCTACACTTAATGGAAAGTCGAATGGTAGTTGGGCTAATTTTATCGAAATAGAAAAACAAGAGATTATACAATATACTTTTGTTAAAAATGTCTATATTCATAAGCCAAATGAAAAACGTTTAGCGTTTGGTAAACAAAAAAATGGCAATTATGTTTTTTTAGGTGTTTATTACTTAAAGGAAAGGATAAGTAATTATTTTAATAATGGCAAATGTGTTGCTAAAGAAATATATAGTTTGTTAAGCGAAAATTATCCAGAATAAAAGCTATAAAGAGAAAATAAATTATGGCAAGTACGAAAGAATATTTAGACTTTGTTTTAGGTTAAATAATATGAAATC
>JAZSJY010000126.1:0-5308 GCA_045534565.1 Christensenellaceae bacterium
GTATCATTGCCACCGTTTTTTCCGTTGTCGGCCTTATTTTCGTCGCCGTTGCATTTGCTTTTATTTACGTTGCAGTAGTAGGTAAATTGTCTTATATGTCTTCTGGTATAAATGATCCGTTACCCACAGAAATTGCAAATCTTTTTAATATTTACGAAATTATAAGTTGGATAGCGACGCCTATTTCTATTCCACTTGGAATTGTTGGTCTTATACTTGGTGTTAAATGTATTAAAATATTTATAAAAGCAAAAAAAGAAGGCAGAAAAAAACCTATACCTGCGCTTATTTTAGGTATTTCTAGCACGTATACTTCAGCTTGCGTGTTACTATTTGCTTTGGCTAGTGTAATTTTGCTTTTCGTTAACGTAATTTTGTTTTAATAGGTTAAAATATGTTTTGTAAAAATTGCAACAAAGAATTTGACGGCAAGGGCGATTTTTGCCCCGATTGTCAAACTAAATTAAAAGACGTTTTTTCATTAAAAGGACGTACGACGGATAAACTTGCTGAAGGCGTTGGCGCAACTATCGTTTCGGGCGCATCTATATCTTTTGCAACCGTTGCCCTTTACCTTTGCGCACTAGCGCTTTTAGTAACTTTTACCGATTTTTTAGGAAGGTTTGAAAGTTTCTTCGTTGAACACGCTTTTCAAATGGTTTTATTTGCAATAGCAATTATTCCCGTTTCCTTTGCGCTTTCTTTGGTATCTCTTTCTTTAGGTATAAATTGTATAAACTTTTATAAGAATGCTGATAATGAAAAAAGAAAACGCCCTATCCCCACTTTAGTTTTGGGTATTTTAGCGACGGCTGGCGCTGTAATAGGGGTTTTAACTGCATTACTTACAGTTGTAGGTTGCATTTGCTTTTTCGTAATATAAACTTAAATTTAAAATAAAAAAACTGCCAAAATTTTGGCAGTTTTTTTATTTATCAATATTATTATTTACAAATTTCAAAAATGTTTTTTATCTCTTCATAGTCTAGTGGAACGTAATTTTTTATCTTCCTAGTACGGTGAAAAGTCGTTGAATCTGCTAATTCGTCAATATATTCTTCACCCACGCCAAAGTCACTTAAAGTTTTTGGCATACCCAAAAGCGCAAAGAATTTTTCCATTTCTTCAATACCTTTAAGCGCACAAATTTCGTCGTTTTCTTCAACTACGCCCCAAACGTTACGGGCAAATTGTGAAAAGCGTGAAATTTCGTGCTTATAGATAAATTTAGCCCATGCAGGCAACAACACGGCAAGTCCTGCCCCGTGCGCCACGTGGTCAAATTTTCCGCTTAAAGCGTGTTCTAATTGATGAACTGCCAAAGCGTTTTCTCTACCGCAACCCGTAAGTCCGTTATGCGCTAAACTTGAGCCCCACATTATAGTTGCACGCGCGTTGTAATCGGTTGGATTATCTACTAAAACCCTACCTGCGCTTATTATACTTTTAAGCAAACCTTCTGCTATTCTATCAGTCAATTCTGTGGGCGGGCAAACGGTAAAATAACGTTCTATGGTATGCGACATCATATCTACTATCCCGCAACCCGTTTGATATTTACCCAAAGAAAAGGTTAGTTCTGGGTTCATTATTGCAAATTTGCACCTGTTTAGTTCGGTTGTGCAACCTTTTTTCATGTTTAGTTCGGTGTTCGTTATTACCGCAGAGTTACTCATCTCGCTACCGGCAGCCGCAATAGTTAAAATACACGCTACCGGCAACGCGTCTTTTGGCGTTGCTTTGCCCATACAAAAATCCCAAACGTCGTTTTCGTTCTTTGCGCCTAACGCCGTGAATTTGCAAGAGTCAATTACGCTACCGCCGCCGACAGCCAAAATCATTTCTACGCCTTGCTCTTTTGCAACTTTAGCAGCCTTTCTAACAAATTCTATTTTTGGGTTGGGCTCTACGCCACCCATTTCTACTACTTCAATCCCTTGCTCTTTTAACGCCGTAATTACGGTATAGTAAAGCCCGTTTTTCTTTATGCTTGACTTGCCGTATTGCATCATTATCTTTTTATAACCGTATTCGCTGATAATTTTGCCGACTTCTTTTTCTTTGCCTTTGCCAAAATATACTTTGGTTGGGGTGTTGTAAATAAAATCTAACATATTATACTCCTTTATTTAGCCCTATATAAAATATGCGTCACAGAAAACCGGGAAGTGATCTGATGCGTATATAAGCGGTTTATGCCTTATTATTCTATGAACTCTTACCGTAGCCGTATTGAACGATACGCCAACGTGGTCTATTATTCCTGTTTTCGTTGGTTCTTGACCTATTACGTGAGTGCTACCACCCGTACTTACGCTGTTATCCGTGGTGAGAAGTTGAGAAGACTTCATTGAAAGGCCGTGGAACATTAACGACGGTGCGCTATCCGTTGCAGATGCGTTATAGTCGCCAGTTAAAAAGAATATTGCTAACGGATATTTCTTATGTAACATTTTAAGTTCTGCGTTTATTTCTTGCGCTAATTCTGCTTGTTCAGTAGGTCCTGCGTAATGAAGGTGCGTGTTCATAAACACAACCGTTTCAGTAGTGCCTTTTTTAGTAAATACACCCCATTGCAAACGCCACATAGTTGACCTATCAGTATAGCCTAAAAAACTATCGTTTAATTGCCATATATCTGATCTATACATCATAGGCGTATAGTTGTTTATGCCCGTATCGTTCTTAAAGGCTATATATTCGTAAACGGGATTTAAATACCCCTTTAATATCGGTTGCATTACGTAATCGGTTTCTTGTAAGCCTATAAAGTCTGGCATATACAAATTATAGCAGTCTGCCATTATGTTTAAGCGTTCGTTTAATGTTACATCTTTATATGTAGTGCCTTCTCTATTTAAAATGTTTGAACTCATTACCCTTATATCGTTTTGCGATTTTTTATTAACGAAATAAGTGGAATTGTCGTCAATAACGTCGGTAATGAAAACACTTGCACTATTAGGCGTTGAAGTTATTAAAGTGAGAATTTTATCGGTAACTTCTTTTACAGTCAAGTAATTTTGGTATTCGCCAAAGAGTTTTCCCCCCTGACTTTTAACGGCGTAACCGTACGTACCCCAGTCGGTAATTTTGGCTCTAGTAGTATTGCCTAAAACTATTTCATTTTCAATTTGTTCAGTAGCGTCTGTAACCAAACTCAATTCGTAACCCGTTAAAGTTTTAACGTCTTGCATAAATTGATTTACCACACGCTTTTCAGAATAACTTGCGTTAGATGAAATTACAACTCTAAAATAAGATAAATCTTTACCTAATAAGTACGCACCGCCGTTTAACGCTTTTGGATTAAACAACTCGCTTAATTGCTCTTTTGTTAATTTTACGGTGATTTTTTGGTCTTCTATAACGGCGTTATCGTTAAGCATTTTAGCAAACTCTTCAATACAAGTTTGCATAACTTCGCTATTATAAGCGCAAAGGTATATATTGCCGTTATTAAACACGTATCCGTAACCGTTTTGAAGGCAACGTGGACCTTCACTAACTAGTTTATTATAGTCTTGATTAGTGTAAATATACCCCTTTTCGTTAGTGCCTTTTATTTGTTCACACTCAAAATCTACCCCCGTAATATCCAACAAAGTTTGCGCTAAAACTATTGCTTTGGGAAATTCTGAAGTATTTTTATACGCTATCTTAAATTGTGCTACGCCTTGGCTTACTATGATTTGCCCCGTTTCTTTACTGCTATCCGGTGGATTTACACCGCAACCAGCAAAAAGAAACAACGTAGATATTAGCAAGCACAAAAACTTTAATATTTTTTTCATACTTAATTTAGTTTACACTATAAGTGTAATTTTGTCAAGAGTAAAAAAGACTGAAAGTTGCTCGCTTTTCAGTCTTTTTCTTTTTATAATTCTATTTTCATTTTTTGTACGCACGTTTTCCAGTCTTCTACCGAAGTTGGATTTTCTGGATACGCATCATAGCAACATGCTAATATATCGCCGTCGGTATAATCGTTTTCTTTAATACCTAGCCAACTTCTAACTTCGTCAACACGCCAAATTTCGTGATCACTCCAAAGCCAAAAGGTCGTAGGCCACAATCTTATTTTAGCACCGACAGCATCATAAACGTTTTTATCAACGCCTGCTTGACCGTGGTGCGCCATTTGCACTATATCACTTTTAAGTTTATTGCCGTAAGTATTAAGCAATCTATTACCACTATTTACGCTTGCGTCATTTAAAAACAAACACGTTTTTGTTTTTTTATTACTTTCGCTAACCCTTATAACCAAAGAATTTGCGTTAACTTGTTCATCACACTCATCCCAAGTCTGTAAAACATCAAACAAAACGCCGTCAACCTCAATGGTTAACCCCTTTTTAACGGCTTGCTTATTTATTACTTTACCATTTAAAAAATCGTAATAATCGCCATCAACTTTTATTCCGCTTACTTTTGCGTAAGTGTTAAGGCTATCTTTAAAAGTTCCTAAAAATTCTAAATTATAGTCGCTTTTATCAAAATCAGACTTTTCAAAATCAGGAAAGTCAAAATAAAAATTCTTCACCTTATAGTTTGAATTTACGCTATATTCTTTCATCATCATAGTAAATTCGCCGTAATGGTCAACGTGCCCGTGAGAGAAAAACCAAGCGTCAATTTCAAAATAATCGCCGTCTTTTAAGCCTAAGATTGCCCTTATAGCGTGTTGAAGATAGGCATTTTTCATATAATAATTGTGCCCACCATCTATCATAACCAACTTATTGTTTGGAGTTTTTATTAAATACGATTGCATTAAATAGCAATTATGTGGACAAAGTTGATAAATTTGTGTTTTGTTACTCATTTCAATACTCTATTTCAATAATATTTTGTTCTTTCATATCGCCATCTTCAATGAAAGTAAATTTGCCGTCTTCTTCAACACAATAAGTAGTTTTATTCCAAATTTCACCGTTTACTTTAACTTTTTTGTCTATAGAATCAGTCTTTTTCATGTTCAAGGTAAATTGTTTACCTAAATAGGTAAAATTTGCCTGACAATCACCAAAATCTACGGGCATACACGGTTTTAAGGTTAAACCTTTCAAGCCGAAAGTAATGCCGAAAAAATATGAATACACCGTGCGTAAAACGTAAGAAACTGTGCCCGACAAGAATTGCAATTCTACCCTATGCAAGTTTGCATCGCTGTTACTATAAGAGTTTGCAATAGCGTAAGGTGGCGCAAAAGTTTTTTCTGCGGGCGCATACTTTTCTTCTATCGGTAAAATATATCTAGTTGCTTTATACGCCTTTTCTGGATTACCTGCAACACAGCAAGCAC
>JAZSJY010000145.1:0-9009 GCA_045534565.1 Christensenellaceae bacterium
CTTTGACAAAGACAATGAGCCAAGGGCTTAAAAAACTAAAAAAAATCTATGCAGTTGTGAATCTACCGTGTAAAAAATTTGACGGCAGATGAAAAAGAGTGTACAATATGAGTACACTAAAAACGATATACACGGAGAAATCCGATATATACCATTGCGGTGACGTTAGCGGTGAGGTCCCACCTGTTCTCATACCGAACACAGAAGTTAAGCTCACTAGCGCCGAAAATACTTGACTGGCGACGGTCCGGGAAGATAGGTTGTTGCTGCATCCATTAAAAAATGGCTTTACAAAAAGCCATCACATTGCCCCTTAGCTCAGCAGGTAGAGCATTCGGCTGTTAACCGAAGTGTCGTCAGTTCGAGTCTGTCAGGGGCAGCCAAAAAGAAAGCATCCATCAAAGATGGGTGCTTTTCTTTTTGCATGTTTTTTATAGTTTGAGCTGACGTCACTTTGTAACAACAGCCGAATATATTCGGTCTGTTCAACTGGCCGACACGTTAATAAAATAGTCCTGTGAACTGTTTTTAGCCAAAGCCGAGCACGAAAAGTGCTCCGTGAGTGTCGTCAATACTATTATGTTACACTACGTAGGCTACATTTCATTTCGTCCAAGTCTGTCAAGGATTTGCCCTTAACAGTACATAAACTAACGAGTGATTTTTGCTATTTTAAGTTTTTAACTATTTGCAATAGAGCATCTCTATTTTCTTTAGATAAAAGTTTAACTTTTCTTATAAGTTCATCTTCTATTTCTTCTTCTTTAAAAAAGTCTGATAGTGTAATTCCAAAGGCACCGCAAATTGCTCTTAACGTTGAGATTTTGGGTTCAGTGTTTCTTGAGTATAAATTATTTAAAGTTGATTGTGTTAATCCACTTTCCATTGCAAGATAATTTATTGACCAACCTTTTTCTTTTCTTAACTGCTCTATTTTTTCTAAAACTTCCATAATTGCGATTTACCCCTTTTGGTTTTATTATATAACCAAAAAGAGTTAAAAACATAACCCAAAACACTTGACAAATAAACCCAAATGAGTTAATATATAATAAAAAGTGAGAGACACTTAAAAAACAAAGGAGAGATTTTTATGGCAAAATTTAAGTACAATATGGGTGAAAGAGAGGCTATTTTAGAGTTTAAGAAGGCTATAAATGGTAAAATTGGTATTATGAAAGACAATGGCTCAGAGTTGTCTGTGGGTGGACCTGGTATGACTGTAAAAGTTAAATTTGAAAAAGGCATTGTTGAAACTAGCGCATCTTTATTCGGTAAAGCTATGCTGGGGTCAGTTGATACTGCAATTGAACTAATTAGTGGCTTTGAAAAAATTTAATTGAATTTTAAGGTAAACAAACTAAAAGCAGCAACCGAAACGGTTGGTGCTTTTCTTTTTGCATGTTTATTAGTTGAACTATTAAAACTTTGTAGTAACTTATTTATAAAACGACTTGTACGCTTTTTAATAAAACACCTTGAAAACCTTTACAAAAATGGTTAGAAGTTGTATAATCAAAGCGTTAGTTAATTTTTAGTTGTTTAAGGAGATAGGAAATGAAATTAATTATTAAAGACAATTACGATTCAATGAGCACTTGGGCTGCAGAACATATTGCTGCTGCTATCAACAATCATAAAGAAGACCGTCCGTTCGTACTCGGTTTACCTACGGGTTCTTCACCACTTGGCGTTTACAAAAAACTTATTGAAATGAACAAGGCTGGCAAAGTTACTTTTAAGAACGTTGTTACCTTTAACATGGATGAATACGTAGGTCTTCCTAAAGATCACGACCAAAGTTACTGGTATTTTATGCACGATAACTTCTTTAACCACATTGATATTCCTGCAGAAAACATCAATATTTTAGACGGTATGGCAGAAGATTTAGAAGCAGAATGCAAACGCTATGAAGATAAGATTGCATCTTACGGCGGTATTGATTTATTCATGGGTGGTAGTGGTGTTGACGGACATATTGCTTTCAACGAACCTTTCACTTCGTTAAATTCAAGAACGGGTGTTCGTGCTCTTACCGAAGACACGTTGATCGTTAACTCACGTTTCTTTGATAACGACGTTAATAAAGTTCCTAAAACGGCTTTATCTGTCGGCGTAGGTACGGTATGTGATTCTAAACAAGTAATGTTGCTTATCAGTGGACACAATAAAGCACGTGCACTTCGTCATTGCGTAGAAGGTGGCGTTGACCACGCTTGGACTATAAGCGCACTTCAATTACATAAAGACGGCATTATTGCTTGTGATGAAGCCGCTTGTGGCGAATTAAAAGTTGATACCTATAAATACTTTAAGGAAATTTATAAAAACGAAAAATAAGTTTAATAAGGGCATGGCAGTTGAAAACGCCGTGCCCTTAATTTTACTCTACTGTTAGTAGAAAATGGTAAATTCAACTGATGGTATGTTGTGTTTCTTGCCCTTTATGGCTATAATAGTGGTAGTTGGAGGTGTGTTATGGACCAATTAAAAATAGGCAAGTTTATCGCTGAGTGTAGAAAAGAAGAAAATTTAACGCAAGCGCAGTTAGCTGAAAAATTGAATATTACGGATAGGGCTGTTTCAAAGTGGGAAACGGGCAAGGCTATGCCTGATACAGCCATTATGATTGACTTATGCAAAGTGTTAAAGATAACGGTTAACGATTTGCTAACGGGCGAACGCATTACGGCAGAGAACTATAACAAAGAATTAGAAAACAACCTTTTAATAGCCGTAAAAGAAAAAGAGCAAGCGTATAAAAGAATGCTTTCCTTAGAAGTGTTGGTAGGTGTAGTTTCCGTTTTAACCTTGCTTGCACTTGTTTTTATTGGGATATTTGTTGCAATGCAACCTTGGTTAAAAATTTTAATCATTGGAATAGGTTTTCTTCTTTTTATTGCAGGGTGCTTATGTGCTTTACGCATTGAACAGGTCGCAGGATATTACGAGTGCAAACATTGTGGGCATAAATACGTTCCAACCTATTTAGCCGTTAATAAAGCACCACATATGGGCAGAAAAAGATATATGAAATGTCCGAATTGTAATAAAAAATCTTGGCAAAATAAAGTCGTATCAAAATAAATAATAAGAACACCGAAATGGTGTTCTTTTGTTTTATTAAAAAAGGGAAAAACAAAAATAAAAAAGGGGTTGCGAAAAAGGGCGATATCTATCAAAATTTATATTAACTACAACAGTTATAAAGGAATTTTTTGGCTTAAATGAATAGATTAGTCAAATGTGATGCTCGCACTTAGTGGAATTTTCAATTTCTCCGATAAGAACATCACGCCTTTGGTTGGTGTTTTTTTATATTTTTACTGTTTTTATAAAGTCTGAAAATAGTTTCATTGCCTTAAAGGACTTTTCTTTTTTCCAAACTAAACTTGCGCATATGTTCATTTGTCGTTTCATAGGAACTGTGACTACGCTTCTATTTTCTTTTATAAGTTGCTTAAACATAAATCCTATTGCGTGCCCTTTTTCAACTACGTTTACTAACGTTGAAAGCTGGTCTGTTTGTAATAAGATTTTGGGTTCAATTCCTTCATTTAGAAACCAGTTTTTAATTTGCTCGGTTTGAAAGAAATTATCTTTGAATAAAACTACGTTTTGCTCTTTTAAGTTTTGTGGGGTTACTTCTTTTATTTTGCACACTGCGTTATCTTTATGTGCACAACACACTATTTCAAACTGCGCAATTTCAATTGAATTATATTGATTTTCAATAGGCTCGTTGTGGGGAATAAGCGCCATATCAAGCCTATCTGCTTGTAAAAGTTTGTTTAGTTCAAGTCTGCCTGATTCTGTAATTTCTAATTGTATTTCGGGGTGGTTGGTGACAAAATCTTTATATATTATGGGTAGTAAAAAACTACCTATCATAGGTGGTACACCTAATCGTAAAACTTTTTTACCTATTCCAAGGTCGGTCATAGTTCTTTCAACTTGTTCAGCATGATCTAATAAGTTTTTTGCAAGTTGAAATAAAATTTCCCCTTCTTCAGTAAGCAACATGCCCTTTTGGTGACGGCGAAACAACTTGATGCCAAATTCGTTTTCAAGGTCTTTGATGCTAGCTGATAACGATGGTTGTGAAATATGTAGTTTTTCCGCCGCACTTGAAACGCTTTTATTCATGCAAACTGCTTGAAAATATTTAAGTTTAAGTAAGTTCATATTCATACTCCTTGTTTTTATTATATAGAATAAAACTATATTTGTCAATAAAAAATATATTTTACAAATATTATAAAGGGTGATATAATTATAAAAAAATAATAGGAGTTTAGTTATGGTAACGCATAAGATAGCAGTAATTGCAGGTGACGGCATAGGACCTGAAGTAATAGATGAAGGTATAAAAGTATTAAACGCAGTTGCAGATCTTTCAAATGAGTTTAAGTTTGAATTTACTCATTTTCCGTGGGGTTGCAACTACTACAAAGAAACGGGCAAAATGATGGCTGAAAACAGCATTGAAGAACTTAAAAAGTACGACGCAATCTTTTTGGGCGCTGTTGGTGCGCCAGGCGTACCCGACCATATTTCCCTTTGGGACTTGTTGCTCGTTATAAGGAAAAATTTTGATCAATATATCAATTTGCGCCCCGTTAAGTTGCTTAAAGGCGCACCCTGTCCGTTAAAAGACGTTAAAGAAGAAGATATAAATATGACTTTCGTTAGGGAAAACACCGAAGGCGAATACGCTGGTAGCGGTAGTTGGCTTTTTAAGGATAAGCCTAACGAAGTGGTTATTCAAGACGGCGTATTTTCAAGAAAAGGTTGCGAAAGGGTTATTCGTTACGCATACGAACTCGCTAAAAAAGAAGGTAAGACTTTAACTAGCATTAGTAAGGGGAACGCGCTTAACTATTCAATGGTTTTTTGGGATAAGATTTTTAAAGAAGTTGGGTTGGATTACCCCGAAGTTAAAACTTATTCTTACCTTGTTGATGCGGCAAGTATGTTCATGATTAAAGACCCCAAGCGTTTTGAAATTGTTGTTACGAGTAATCTTTTTGGTGACATTTTAACCGATTTAGGCGCTGCTATCGCAGGTGGTATGGGGCTTGCCGCAGGGGCAAACTTAAACCCAGAAAGAACTTTCCCGTCTATGTTTGAACCTATACACGGCTCTGCGCCAGATATTGCAGGACAAGGCAAGGCTAACCCACTTGCAACGGTGTGGTCGGCAAGCCAAATGCTTGACTTTTTCGGGCATGAAGATTGGGGCAAAAAGTTAATTGACGTAATTGAAGAAATTTTGGTTGAAAGAAAAGTTTTAACCCCAGATCTTGGTGGATGCGCAACTACCAAACAAGTAGGTGAAGAAGTTATCAAAAAACTTAAAAGCAGTTTATAGTTTATTTAATAGGGGAAAAAAGTGTTTTACAATAAAAATAATCAAATAAAATTAAGTGATGAACTTTTCAAAAATCCAACGGCAGAATACCGTGGGGCACCGTTTTGGGCATGGAATTCAAAACTTGAAAAAGATGAACTTGCAAGGCAAATAGAAGTATTTAAGCAAATGGGCTTCGGTGGTTTTCATATGCACGTGAGACAAGGTCTTGAAACGGCGTATTTAAGCGAAGAATTTTTATCGGCAGTAAAATTCTGCACGGAAAAGGCTGAAAAAGAAGATATGCTTGCATATCTCTATGATGAAGATAGGTGGCCGTCTGGCGTGGCTGGTGGTGAAGTAACTAAAACACTTGCAAATCGCCAAAAATTTTTAACTATGAGCGTTAACGATAGGCAAGATTGTGCTAAATCGCCTGAAGAATCGGCAAATACAGGCAAGCCTTATTTTATATGTGCATTTGACCTTTCTTTTAATGAACAAGGAGTATTGACTAAAATTGAAAAGGTTGAAAGGAATGCTGTTTGTAATAATAAAAGATATTTTTTTATTGAACAGCAACAGGGTGGCGAACCACGTTATAACTATCAATCATACGTGGATACGCTCAATAAGTCTGCGATAGACACTTTTATTATGCTTACGCACGAAAAGTTAAAAGGTGCTGTAGGCAATAAGTTTTCAAAATCAATACCATCTATTTTTACTGATGAACCACAATATATACCAAATTTCCCACCAAAGTCGGCAACGGATATTCGCGATGTTCGTTTTGCGTGGACTACCGACTTTGATAAGACTTATTATCAAACGTATTCATGCAATATAACTGAATATTTACCATACTTGTTCTATGCGGCTATTGATGAAAAGGCGCTATCTGTTCGTTTTAACTATTACACACATTTGACAGAAAGGTTTTGTCAAGCGTATATGGATAACGTAGGCGACTGGTGTGCGAAAAATCAAATTATGATGACTGGTCACCTTATGGGTGAAGATACTCTTTATGAACAGGCTTTAAGCACAGGCGACGTAATGCGTACGTATAAAAATATGCAATTACCTGGTGTTGACCTTTTGTGTGATGACGTTTCTTTTGTAACTCCGTTGCAATGTCGTTCGGTAGTTAGACAGTACGGACGTGAGGCAATGCTTTCAGAATTATACGGCGTTACTGGTTGGGATTTTGATTTTAGGGGGCATAAATATCAAGGGGATTGGCAAGCGTGTTTGGGCGTTACTTTAAGAGTGCCTCATTTGGCGTGGCAATCAATGAAAGGCGAAGGTAAGAGGGATTATCCTGCGCCCATATCATATCAATCGCCTTGGTATAAAGAATATAGATATATTGAAGATCATTTTGCACGTATTAACACGGCGTTGACGCGTGGAACGCCCATGGTAGATATTGCTATAATTCACCCGATGGATAGTTATAAGATAAATTACGCATCGGTTAATGAAACTTGGAATTATACTGCTGAAATTGAAAAGAGTTTTCAAGATACTGCAGAGTGGTTGCTTTCGGGCGGTTATGAGTTTGACTATATTTCAGAATCGCTTTTGCCAGATCTTTGCTCTAATGGGGATAATCCATTGTGTGTGGGTAAAATGCAATATAAAACCATTATTCTTTCAGATTGCGTTACTCTAAGACCTCATACGTTAAAGGTTTTAAGCGAGTTTAAGGAAAAAGGCGGGCACATTATAGTTAAGGGGAGAGCACCCTATATGATTAATGGTGTTCACTCAAAAGACGCTGAAAAAATATCCGTTGGGGCAACAATAATTAGCAATTCTAAGAGTGAACTTTATACTGCGCTTGACTGTGTTGATAGGGTTGATGTTAAAAATCAACTTGGCGAAAGGACTAAAAACCTTATGTTTACCGTTAGAAAAGATGGTGACTGTAAATGGATTTTCGGCACGCATATGTATAAGACACAACTGCCACATATGATAGAAAAAGAAAATCTTACTATAACGGTTAAAGGCGTTTATACACCTTATCTTTATGATACGTTAAGTGGTGAAATTAAAAAGATGTGTTGCACTTACAAGGGGAATAAAACGCTGATTGATGTTTGTATATATAATCTTGATTCATTGCTTATTAAGTTAGCACCTTTTGAAGATAGTTGTGTTTATAAAGAAAAACAAAGAACGTTCGTTCCGATTGATAGTGAAAATTTTGTTAATTATAGCCTTTCAGAGCCTAACGTATTACTTTTAGATTACGCTAAATATTCAGCTGACGGTAAAGAATTAGTAGGACCTGAAGAAATTATGCGCATTGACGATATTGTAAGAAAGAAATTTAACATGCAGTCACGCAGAACAAAGTTCGTGCAACCATGGGCGGTTAGTAATTCAGTTGAAGACCATACTATTAAACTAGTGTATCAAATAGAAAGTGAAATAGTTTATAATGGTGCAATGCTTGCAACAGAACACCCTCATACGCTAACCGTATTGTTTAACGGCAAAAAAGTTTCAAATCAAGTGGTTGGGTATTACGTTGATAGAGATATTAAAACACTTAAATTACCCAAAATTAAAAAGGGCGTTAACTTGCTTGAAATAACTATGCCTTTCGGGTTGAGAACGGATCTTGAATCAAGTTATATTATCGGTGATTTTGGCGTGCAAGTAAAAGGTATCAATGCAAAAATCGTTAACAAGCAAGATAAACTTTTCTTTGGTGACGTAACGAGACAAGGACTAAACTTTTACGGCGGAAACATTGACTATGATATACCTATTAAACTTGATTGCAAAAGCGATATTAAAATAACGACGACTCATTACCGTGGTGCGCTAATTTCAATTTTAGTTGATAACGTTGAACAAGGAAAAATAGTTTTACCTCCTTACGAATTAGTTGTTAAAGGCTTAAATAAGGGTATGCATGTTGTAACAATTAGATTGCACGGCACTCGATACAACACCTTTTCTGCTTTGCATAGTTTGTGGGCAGATAAAAAACGTGTGTATATGGGGCCTGATTTTTGGCGTTCTGTTGATGAAGGTTGGTCGTACGAATATAATACGAGACCTATGGGTGTGTTAAAAACGCCTATAATAAGTGTAGCCCCTTGCGAAGAATAAAACAAAAAAAACGGTTGCCTATTAAAATGGTAGCCGTGGTTTTTTGGGATAAGATTTTCAAAGAAGTTGGGTTAGATTGTCGTGTTGCACCTTTCTCGTAGTAGATTGTTTTTTGACCGTATCGTCACAAATCGGTCAAAAAAATAAAAGACAGACGATTTCCTTGAAATTAAGACGCTTTTAGTATAAAATAAAATTATAAAACTTTAAGAAGGATTTTTTAAGTAATGAAGCGTGAAAAATTAAGAAAAGAAAGTTATGAATTTGCCGTAATCGGCGGTGGCATGGCGGGAATATGCGCAGCAGTTTCTGCAGCACGCCATGGTGTAAAGACCGTGTTAATTCACTCTCGTGCCGTGTTGGGTGGTAACGCTTCAAGTGAAATACGTTTGCATATTTGTGGCTCTGACGAAAACGGGCATAAACCACTACTTACCGAAGGTGGCATTTTGCACGAAATTTTGTTAAAAAATAAAAGCATAAATCCACATTTTAGTTTCGCTATTTGGGACGCCGTTTTGTAT
>JAZSJY010000221.1:0-3847 GCA_045534565.1 Christensenellaceae bacterium
ACTTTAACCGACGGTAGTGGTATCGTTCACATTGCACCCGCTTTCGGTGAAGACGACGCAAACGTTGGTAGAAAATATAATCTTCCTTTCGTTAAGTTAGTTGACGATAGGGGTAAAATGCTTGACTGCGCAGTTGACGTTGCCGGCATGTTCGTTAAAGACGCGGACAAGGTTATTATAAAACTCTTAAAAGAAAAAGAATTGTTGTTCAAGGAACTTCCTTTTGAACACAGTTATCCTTTCTGTTGGCGTTGTGATACACCGTTGCTTTATTATGCAAGAGCAAGCTGGTTTATTAAGATGACGGCTGTTAAAGACCAACTTATTGAAGCAAATCAATCAATCAACTGGATGCCTGAAACCATTAAAAACGGCAGAATGGGCAACTTCCTTGAAAACGTTATTGACTGGGGCTTATCAAGAGAAAGATACTGGGGTACACCGTTACCCGTTTGGGTATGTAATAAGTGCGGTAAAATTCACGTTATCGGCTCTAAAAAGGAACTCAAAGACCTTTGTGGTATACAAGGCGATATAGAACTTCACCGTCCGTATATAGACGACTGCACGTTTGATTGTGACTGTGGTGGTAAGTTTATTCGTGAAAAAGAAGTTATTGACTGTTGGTTTGACTCTGGCTCAATGCCGTTTGCTCAATACCACTATCCATTTGAAAACAAAGAACTTTTTGAAAGTCACTTCCCAGCAGACTTTATAAGCGAAGCAATTGACCAAACTCGTGGTTGGTTCTACACCTTGCTTGCAATATCAACCTTGCTTTTCGGTAAAGCGCCGTTTAAGAACTGTATAGTTTTAGGGCACGTTAACGATAAGAATGGTATTAAGATGAGTAAGCATAAAGGCAACGTAGTTGATCCGTGGTCAATACTTGATAAACAAGGGGCAGACGCGGTAAGGTGGTATTTCTACACCGGTTCAGCACCTTGGTTGCCATCAAGGTTCTATGAAGAAGCCGTTTCGGAAGCGCAAAGAAAGTTCATGGGTACGCTTTGGAATACTTACGCTTTCTTCGTACTCTATGCAGAAATAGATAAATATAACCCTGCGGATTATAAACTTGAAGATTGCAAACTTACCCTTATGGATAAGTGGGTGCTTTCAAAACTCAATTCGCTCGTTAAAACTGTTGACGAAGGTCTTAATTCGTATAACATTTTTGATAGCGCAAGGGCGTTGCAAACCTTTACGGACGACCTTTCTAACTGGTACGTTCGCCGTGGCAGAGAACGTTTCTGGGGACCTGATATGGACGACGATAAGGTTGCCGCTTACACTACGCTTTACACCGTACTCGTAACTATGGCAAAACTTTCTGCTCCGTTCACTCCTTTTATGGCTGAAAGTATTTATCAAAATTTAGTTCCTTCTTTCTATAAGGATGCGCCTATATCAGTTCATCTTTGCAAGTTCCCCGAAATAGATCAAACGGCAATTGACGTGGAACTTGAAGAAGGTATGTAAAACGTTTTAGATATAGTCGTTTTAGGTCGTGCTTGCAGAAATACTGCAAATATCAAAAACAGACAACCCTTACAAAAAATATTCGTTTGCTCTGAAAGAAAAACACTTCTTACCGAAGGTCTTTTAGAAATTGCAAAAGACGAACTCAACGTAAAAGAAGTAGAATATCTCAAAGATGCAAGCAAATTCGTAACTTATAAAATCAAACCGCAACTCAAAACGTTAGGTCCTAAATACGGCGCAAAACTCGGCAAGGTAAGAAAATTCCTTGATACTTGTGACGCTAATCAAGTTGTTTCTACCGTAAAGAGCGGTGTGGACTTCACTACTGAATTTGAAGGCGATACCTTTACTTTCAGTATAGACGATCTTCTTATTTCAACCGAAAGCGCGCAAGGTTTTATTGCATCAAGCGATAAGGGTATTACGGTGGTAATGGATACTACTGTAACCGAAGAACTTAAAGCAGAAGGCGTTGAAAGAGAACTTATCTCAAAAATTCAAACGATGCGCAAAGAAGCCGGTTTTGAAGTAGTTGATAGAATTATCGTTAACTACGTAACTAACGACGAAGGCGTTAAAAAGGCTCTTAAAGGTAACTTAAAGAACGTAGTTCTTGCAGATAACGTTCTTGAAGGCGAAACTGAAGGCTTTAGAAAAGAGCTTGATATAAACGGCGCAAGTTGCGTAATTATTCTTAACAAGGTTTAATAATGAGAACGGCTGAATGGAAAGATTACTCAGTAATATCAACGGGAAACGGATATAAACTTGAAAGGTGGGGTGACGTTACGTTACTTCGCCCCGACCCCCAAGTTATTTGGAAGACCAAAGTTGATATGGACGGGTATAAAGGTCTTGCTGGTAAATACGTTAGAAGTGAAACGGGCGGTGGCAAATGGCTTATTAAAGGTAAAATGCCTACCGAGTGGACGGTAACGTATAAAGACCTTAAATTCAAAATAAAACCTATGGGCTTTAAGCATACGGGGCTATTCCCCGAGCAAGCGGTTAACTGGGATTTAATGGCAGATTTAATTAAAAATGCCGGAAGAGAAATTAACGTACTTAACTTATTTGCCTATACGGGTGGAGCAACGGTAGCGTGCGCAAAAGCAGGCGCAAAAGTATGCCACGTAGACGCCGCCAAAGGAATGGTTGAAAGGGCTGGCGAAAACGTAAGACTTTCAGGCATAGAAAACGGTTACGTTCGTTATATAATAGACGATTGCAAAAAATTCGTTGAACGTGAAATACGGCGTGGCAGAAAATACGACGCAATAATAATGGACCCCCCAAGTTACGGCAGAGGTCCTAACGGCGAAATGTGGAAACTTGAAAACGAACTTTTCTCTTTCGTGGAATTGTGCGCTCAAGTATTGAGTGATAACCCACTTTTCGTGCTTATAAATAGTTATACTACGGGGCTTCAACCACAAGTTCTAAAAAACATACTTGCCTTGACGGTAGGTAAGGGAAGAAAGGGAAAAATAGACGCATACGAAGTAGGACTTAAAACACAAGAAGAAGGCGTTATCTTGCCTTGTGGAAACAGCGGAATTTGGATAAACGGGAAATAGTTATGGAAGATTTAATTATATTACACGAAGACAATCATATAATAGTGGTTTTGAAACCGCAAAACGTACCTACGTGCGAAGACGAAAGCAAAGATGAAAATATGCTTTCAATGATCAAAGAATATATAAGAGTTACTTACAACAAGCCGGGGAACGTATATTTAGGGTTAGTTCACCGTTTGGATAGACCGACGGGTGGCGTAATGGTTTTTGCTAAATCAAGCAAGGCGGCTGCAAGGCTTTCCGAACAATTGCAAAACGGTGATTTTGAAAAGAGATATTTCGCCGTGCTTGCAGGTGTGCCAAAGGAAGAAAAAGCAACTCTTACCCACTATATGAAAAAGAATTCGGTTAATAATATGGTTTACGTTTGTTCGCCGACTGAAAACGGCGCAAAGTACGCAGAACTTGAATACACCGTTTTAGAAACTCAAAACGATTTAGCGCTTGCAGACGTTCGTTTGCATACGGGCAGAAGTCATCAAATTCGCGTGCAAATGAACGCAATAGGAACGCCCGTTTACGGAGATATGCGTTACGGTGGGGAAAAGGCAAAGAAAGGTTATTTAGCTTTGTGGGCTTATTATTTATCGTTTATACACCCCGTAAGCAAAGAAAAAATGGTTTTCCGTGTTCAACCGCCAAAAGATAGAAATCCGTGGCAAAGGTTTGATACTGAACGAGCAGTAACTATAATAAAACCAAACATGTAAAAAACAAAACACGCGCAGATGAGCGCGTGTTTTTTATATGAATAAACCGAGCAGTTTGTATCCGCCCAAAAG
>JAZSJY010000121.1:0-3258 GCA_045534565.1 Christensenellaceae bacterium
CCTTTAGGCTTTTTAGAAAAAGTTACGTTAACTACGTTTCCTTTCGGGTAGTCGCCACTAACGGTAAATGCTATTTCGCCTTTATCGGTATTAAACGAATAAGTTGCGTCACCAAAGAAATTGAGCGTTAACACACCGTCGTTATATATAGCAGAAAGATCTGTTAAAGCAATTAAGCCAACTGACGCAATACTAATGCAACAGCCGTAAAAAGTACTTTTAGTAATTTTCTTTTTGCCACCGACTTCTTTTCCCCTTGCGTTATGTAAAAGAGGCGAATAACTTAAAACAACTGGTTGTTTGTTTTTGCTGTGTTCCTTATTTATTACGCCAACGTAAAGGTTATAAAAAGACCTTTCAATTGCATCAAAATAAGCAGAATTTTTAGTGTGTTTATAAAGGTTTGTAAGCAACTTCATAAGCGTAACCGTAACGCAAGTTTCTTGCATTTCAATAGGGTCGTGCATAACTTGTTTAACGGTTGAATTATCAAGTAATTCGTGCCTGCAACCCGTTCCGCCAACAATGGTGTAATCAGTTGCCAAAATGGCGTTTGCAAAGTTAATTACGGTTTTCAAGCATTTTTCATCACCAGAAATTTCATAAAATTCCAAAAGTCCTTCAAAGCAAGACATTATTTCATACGCTTTTGTAACCGAATATTGATAAGGCGCTATTTTATTTTGGTATGCCCTTTCAAATAAGTTCATACCTTCAGCATCTTGATCTTTAATAAGGTAAATAGCGTAATTTTTATATTTATCGTCACCCGTAAGTTTATAAAGTTTTACCATAGGTTGCAAAATTGAATATGAGTTAGTGCAACCCCAAAGTCCACTAGTTCTATTTACGGGAATTTTATTCTCATTAACGTTATCTATAATGTAATCTGCGTGTTTAATTAGTGCAGAAATAATTCTTTGTTTTTGGTCGTCGTCGTTACAAATATCGTAGTAAAATTCTAAACCGAGCATAACGTACTTTCTTGACCACATATCCCAACAGAAAAATTCTTTTTCTTTTTTATATGAAGAAATTCTGCCGTATTCGTCTTGCGTTGAAAGTAAATCGTCAACTGTTTGGTGTAAAATAGCGTAAAGGTCAGCATCATTAGTGTAAGAATACACAATGCTAGCGCCACGCATAAGTTTACCCCAAAATTCACCACGCCAACCACCGTCTTTACTATCAGGTTGGGTAATAAATTGCTCAACAAGCGTTTTCCATAAATTTTTTCTTTTTAATTGTACTTTACTTAAAAAAGCAAAAATACTATCAACGTCGTCGCCAAATTTAATATAAGGTAACGCCGTGTTTATTTTAGAAATATTATTGTTCAACATAGCTCTCCAAATAAATTTTTAGAAAAGAACGGGGCTTTTACCCCGTTCTTTTCCAAGTTTTAGGGTTTTTTTGACTAATTTATTAGTCGGTTTTTAGTTAAGCAGTTACTTCTGCCCAAGTGTACGAAATACTACAGTTAAGATCTCCTATACCGTTACCGTTATAGATTCTAATTACAGACGTATGTGATGATGCTGCAGCGTCAAAAGTAACGTTAAAGGTATAAGTATCGTTTTTATTCCAACCAGCCATTGAGCCCGTTCCCGTAAAGCGAGTTACACCGTCAACAAACACTTCCCAACAAGCTGAACCTGCTGGTACGGTACCTGATATGTGATGAATTTTAACGGTAAATGCATACGTTTTACCTGCTTCAAATTTATCGGTAAGCGTATTAGTTACATTAAGCGCACCGTTGCTCCCAAGGTCACAAGCAAGTATATACCCTTCAGTACAATCAGCAGGTAAATTAGCAATAGCATCTTCACCGCTATTTTCATCTACCCAAGTAAGCGTTGCAGCGGCATTGCTTGAACTTGCAGTATATGGTTTTACTTCTTCGTAAGAAATACCTATTGAATAGCAAACTTCTTTACCATCAAAGTTAGGACATTCTACACGGTAATTCAACGTAGCAACGGTTGCGTCTTCTTCAAAAGCAACGTTAACTTTATGTACGCTTTGAGTTACACCGTTCCACCATTGCATTCTTTCTTCTGCAACAACTGTACCATTTATTGATTCTTTATACCACCACGAACTTGCATTAGTGCTAATATGTTTAATTGATACTGTAAATGTATAGGTTTTGCCAGCCTTAAATTCACCCTCAATCGTGTTGATTAAATCAGAACCTGACGGTAATGAACTATAAGAAATTACATAGCCTTCGGTTACACCGGTAGCGAGCATTTCAGTATCTTCCGTCCATGCGAATGAAACTCTACTTGCATATGCGGGGTTTACTGATACCATATATGGTCTTACTTCTAAATAAGTAGCCGTATACGTAGCATCAGTTGTAGCAGCTGAAATTGCCGGCGACCAAGCACCAAACGTATACGTGGTAGAACCGTTTGCAGGTCTTGCAGGTGTAGCACCATTATATACAGGCACTTCGCCTTCTGCAACAGTGTCAGTTTCTAAAACAGAACCATCATAGTTAACCCAAGTGATTGTGTATGATTTAACTTCTTTCCACTCTACGTTAATCGCAAGCGTAAATGACTGACCTTGGAAGGCGTCACGCTCAATCATGTAATTTATTGTAGTTTCTGTTAACGATTCATTGAAGGTTTTTGACGTTGTTATAGTGCAAGATCTTCCTTGTGACCAACCTAATAAGTCTGGCGTTCTAGTACCATCTATTGATTGTGTAATCCACCAATATGTATCAGGTGTAAACTCAACTACGTTTATAGAAATTGTAAATTCATAAGTTTTGCCTGTTTCAAAGTTACCACGCAAAGTATTACTAATTTGTGAGCCTGATGCGAAAGAATCCCAATGAGCAAGATAACCACGGTCGCTACCGTCAGGCAATTTTGCTTGGTCTTCTGCACTGCTGTTTGAATCAACGTAAGTAAAGTCAATTGCTTGTGAACTTGAAACAACGTAAGGTGCTAAAGTATCAAATTTAGCGGTATAAGTAGTTGCACCGGTAACTTCAACTAATTCAGGCGTCCAACCAGCGAATTCATAAACGTTTTCACCTTCTGGTGCGCGAGTTGGTGTTTCGCCAACGTATTCGGGAACTTCACCGTATTTAACTGAAATTACGTCTAATTCGCTACCATCATAGTTAACGAAAGTAACGTCGTAAGATTTAGCGTTTGCAACAAATGAAGGATAAACCACTAAATTACCGTTTACGTTTGCGAGTGCTTCAGTTGCATCTTCTGCGCCTTCAACGGT
>JAZSJY010000113.1:0-7892 GCA_045534565.1 Christensenellaceae bacterium
ATTAACTACTCACGATTACCCCGCAGGCGTTGAAGTTCCTATGGAAGCGGTTATTAGCACGCAAAGGGTTGACGCAGTTATTGAAGGTAGTATTACTGAAGTTGGTTCGGTGGTTAACAAAGTAGTGAGCGTAACTATTTACGACGAAGACGATAACGACGTTACTATAAATTACGTTATAGAGACGGTTGACGGTACTCTTAAAGTATTTGAAAACGTATTAGTTATTGCACCTGAAATGGTAATTGTTAATTACGACGGAATAGAACACGCCCCAACGAAAGTAACTATTAAAGAGCCTTACGTTTTAGGCGAAGGGCATAAAATTTTTGCAGAGTTTGAAGGGGCAAGAACCGAACCTGGTAAAACGATTACTAGTATCAAGAGTTTTAAAATCGTTGATGCGCAAAACCAAGACGTAACTGAAAATTACACTATTGAAACGGAAAGTAGTTTCGTTTTAATTAGAATTCCTATAGTTATAAAGAGCAACAGCGCTCAAAAGGTATACGACGGCACGCCACTCGTTGATAGTGGATATACTGTGACGGGTGAGTTGACCGAAGGCGATACTATTACCATAAACGTTATAGGAAGTATTACCGACGCTGGTAGCGCTATAAACGAAATAGAATATAGTATAGATTACGCTGAAGATTACGGTTATGAAAAGTATAACGTAAAGACTGAAGAAGGTAGATTGATTGTATCAAGGCGAAAGATATATTATAGAACGGAAGACGCAAGCAAACGTTACGACGGCACGCCACTTAAAAACGACGCAGTAACGTTTAGCGACCCGACTGAAGAAACGGGGTTACTTAGCGGACATTCAATAGTTTATAAGACTACTGAAATAACTTATCCTAATGAAAGTCCCGCGCCTAATTTAATAACTGAATTCGTCGTAAAAGACGGCGTTAAAGACTTTACTGAAAACTACGTGGTAATGGAAACGCAAGCAGGCACGCTAGTTATAACACCAGTAGAAATTGAAGTTGAAACTGCAAGTGACGAAAAGGAATACGACGGCACGCCACTTACTAACGACGGTTACACCGTTAATTGTATTGACGGTGGCGAGTTTATAGACGGGCATACTATTGAAGTAATAGTTACGGGTACGATAACCGACCCTGGTCAAGTAAAGAACGTTGCTACCGTAACCGTTTATGAAGATTTGGTTGACGTAAGCGATTATTACAAAATAAATTACGTGTTTGGTACTCTTACTATAACCGTTCCAACAGATCCACCTAAACCACCTGAAGTTGATTACGACTTTGATAACGGTGGGAACTTGAAAGACACTTCAAGCGACGGCGATGCTGATCAACAAAAAGTTCCAATATACAAGGTAAACGCAGGTGTTAGCGAGTACATCTATTTAAGGGGCGCAAGTTACGGCGATTATTCTGTTAAAGACGGTGGTAGTAGTTGGGATAACAACCCGCCCGTGTTTAGTGGATTTAACTTTAACCCGATGAACTTGCCCTATCTTGCAATGAAAGATAAAGTGCAAGAAAAGAATATTACCGTTGAAATTCTTGCAAACGCAGGTTACGCAATACCTTATTACACTAATTTATCGGCAGAAACTATTTTAAACGATACGCGCGTTAACAATTCTTCAAACGTATATGCGTTAAGTTATATACCTATTTCAAGTATAAACATCGGCGATTATTCGCTTGAAGGTACTATTTATAGCGCTTATGAAAAGGAATATAGGGAATTCGTAAAGAATAACTACGTAGATTTACCTGATTCAACTAAATCTGCAATGCTTGACGTAATTGCTAAAGAAGGTTTTTCTGCTACCGATCCTGACGTAATAAATAAGGTGGCAAAATTCGTTCAAGGCTATTTGCCGTACGACCTAAATACTAATTACGTTGGCGACTACGCAGAGTATTTCTTTAACGGCGCAGAAACTGCTATTTGTCAACACTATGCAACGGCTGCAACGGCTCTTTATAGGGCGTTAGGTATCCCTGCAAGATATACAATAGGGTTCGTAGGCGAAGTTGAAGCAAATGAAAATACTATAATTTATGCGCCTGGTCATGCGTGGGTTGAAGTTTATTTTGACGGCTTTGGTTGGGTACCCGTAGAAGTTACGGGTGGCTTTAGTGGTCCTGGTGGGCAACCTGGTGGTGACGAACCTGGTGATGAGCCCGGTGACGAACCTGGTGATGAACCTGGTGGTACTGGTGATTTACCCAAGTCTTTTGCTATAAAACCCGTTGACGTAATTGCAGAATTTACCGGCGCAGGGCAAACGCTGTACGCTGAAAATGAAATTGAATTCGCAGATAAAACGGCTGCAGATAACGTACTTGAAATTTATATATCAAAGGGATATACTTACGAAGTTGAAGTAGACGGATTCGTTGAAGGCGTATACGGAAGGGTAAACGTAGGCGAAAGTACGATTATAAGGTTTGTGTTCAAAGATCCTGACGGCAACGAAGTGTTTAGCACGGAAAGTGCTGAAAACGAGTTTGATATTACGTTTGAAACAGGCGAAATAAAAATAACGCCACCGTGGATAGTAATTGAACTTTATCTCGTTGAAGAAATTTACACGGGCGAACCGTTAGAATACATGGAAGACGACTGGTATTACGATCCTGATATATTGCCAAGTTTCGTCAGCTACGTTGAATTTAAACTTTCAGGTTCGTTGATAGAGCCGGGCAAGATAAACGTTGACGACATTGACTTATCTTCTTTCGTTGCGTACGGTACAAACGGTGAAGTCTTGACGAGGGACGTTGATTATTACGTTAAGATAGAAGGCGACCCGTTAACTGTTTTACCGATTGAACTTACGGTAACTTCTGCAAGTCAAACGTTCGTTTATCAAGACGGCGTAACGCACGAAAATAAAGAATTCACAATTCCACCGAACGTATTGCTTGACGGTCACGAAATTGAAGTGGAAATCACAGGCGCACGTAAAGACGTTGGTGAAACGAAAAACACTATTAAAAGCGTAACCATAACCGACCAAGACGGCAACGACGTTACACATCTTTATAAGATAACTAAAAAAGAAGGAATATTAAAGGTTGTTTGATAAACAAAAAAAGAGTGAAGAAAAAAATCTTCACTCTTTTAATTTTAAATAAATTTTATTTAAGGTTTTTCTTTTTGAAAAGCACAATTCCTAAAGTAATCCATAAAGCAGAGCCGAAAAGGGTTGGAATTAAAATACAGCATAAATCTTTTAGGTTATAAGAAGTCCCCGTGCCTATCGGCATAGCAGTGCTAAAAATATTACATTTGCTAAGTATGGTTAAAAAGTCGGTAAGCAATTTATTTTCTTCATAAAACTCAAGCGCAGGTAAAGCAACCATAAAAATAGCGTCTATAAGCGACATTACTAAAAGCACGGCAACGTAACTTACTATAACTAAACCAACGTTTTTCATAAACACGCTTAAAAAGCAAACGAAAGCAGAAAGGCAAACGTAGATTAAAAGTTCAAACAATACAGATAAAAGTATATAGCCTAAATCGTTTAACGTAAAGGGCGTTTGTTGGTAATTAAAGAATATAAGTGAAACGCCAAGTGTTAAAAGGGCGTGTACCAAAACTATGCCACACATTATAATCGTTGACGCAATAAACATTGAAAAGAAAATTTCCGTTCTCGTTTTACCGCAAATGATTTTGTTCCTTACCGTACCGTGACTAAAATCTTTGCAAAGGATAATTGCCACTAAAATAGGCAACACCATACCGAAGTTACTTGCAGGGTTAAACGATTGTATAAAAAGCGTTTTTGAATTTACTGCAAGCATACCGAGTAATTCGTCGTCAAGTTCGCCTATAGTACCGAATATAAGTCGTAGCAAAACGGGGGTAACGAAAGCGAAAACACCACCGATTATACAAATTATTAAAAACAGTTTGTCTTTGAAAATCCGTTTAAGGTCGGTTTTTATAAGATTATTCATAACGCCCCCTTATTATTGAAAGATAATATTCTTCAAAATTAGTATCGTTGCAAGTTATAGCCGTAATTTTAATACCTTTATCAATAATTTTTTGCAATATATAATTAAGTTCAAGTTCGCCGTAAATTTTAACGCCCGTCGGGGTAAAAGAAAGGTCTTTTCTATCAACCGTTTGCATTAAAAGGTCTGCAAGGTCTCTTGGCGTATTGCTTTCAATATAGGTGGTGCGCCTACATTCGTTGTGTAATTGCTCGGCAGTAATTTCTTTAATAACGCGCCCTTTAGAAATTATGCCGTATTTAGTTGCAACTAACTGTAATTCGGTTAAAATGTGTGAAGAAATTAAAAACGTTATGCCTTTTTCTTTATTTAAGCGGATAATAAGTTCCCTAATTTCCACAATGCCTTGTGGGTCAAGCCCGTTCATAGGTTCGTCAAGAATTAAAAATTCAGGGTCGCCTAAAAGTGCCATGGCAATACCTAAACGTTGGCGCATACCAAGTGAAAAGTCGCCCGCCTTTTTCTTTTGATTATAAAGTTCGCTTAAGCCAACTTGTTCTAAAACCATTTTAATTTTTTCGTCGCTATTTATACCTAAAAGGCCACATTGCATTTTAAGGTTGTCGTAAGCGGAAAAATTTTGGTAAATAGACGGCGTTTCCACGATAGCGCCAAGTTTTTTTCTTGCCCCAACAACGTCTTTACCCGTCTTGCCGAAAAGTTCAAGTTCGCCGTTTTCGGCAAAAATTAAGCCACAAATAAGTCTAATAACTGTGGTTTTACCCGAACCGTTTTCACCAACGAAACCGTAAATATCGCCCCTTGCAACGTTCATAGTAACGCCGTTTAGAACGGTATTTTTACCGTATTTTTTGGTGAGATTTTGAGTTCTTAAAATATATTCCATATAGTTCTCCTAAAAATCTTAATTTTATAATAGCATAAAAACAAGGTGTAAAGCAATAAATTGCGTAATTTATTTTTTACACAATGTTTAAATAAGTGATACTTAAAAAGTTGTAATTATTAAATTAAAATGTTACAATATATATGAACGTAGAAAATAGGAGGCGCAATATATGGAACACAATAATTGGCAAGGCTTTAAAAAAGGCGTGTGGCAAGATAGTATAAACGTTCGTGATTTTATACAAGTTAATTACACCGAATACGTTGGCGACGGTAAGTTCTTAAAGGGTTCAACCAAAAGAACGGACGGAATAATGTCAAAAGTTCAATCGTTGTTTAAGTTGGAACGCCAATTCGGTGGTGTATTAGACGTTGATACTACTACCGTATCTTCGCTTACGAGTTATGCGCCTGGGTATATTGATAAACAAAATGAATTGATAGTTGGTATGCAAACCAGCAGACCGTTAAGAAGGGGGGTAAATCCTTTCGGTGGTATGCGTATGGTAAAAAGTGCGTGCGAAGCGTACGGCTACACTCTATCACAAAAAGTTCAAGAAGAATTCCGTTATCGTACCACGCATAATGACGGCGTTTTCCGTGCTTATACGGATGAAATGAGAGCGGCGCGTAAGAGCCATATAATAACGGGCTTGCCTGATGCTTACGGTAGGGGCAGAATAATAGGGGACTATCGTCGTGTTGCCCTTTACGGCGTAGATAAACTTATAGAAGAAAAGCAAAAAGATAAGTGCGCGCTTGCTAACGAACATTTTGACGTAGAAACGATTAGGCAAGACGAAGAACTTTATCAACAAATTGCTTTCTTGGGCTACTTAAAAGAAATGGCAAAAATGTACGGTTACGATATTTCACAACCGGCAAGCAACGCAAAAGAAGCAATTCAATGGACGTATTTTGCTTATCTAGGGGCAATAAAAGAACAAAACGGCGCGGCAATGTCGCTCGGTAGAGTTGCAACGTTCTTTGATATTTATATTGAAAGGGATATAAAGAACGGTGTTTTAACTGAAGAACAAGCGCAAGAACTTATTGACGATTTCGTAATAAAATTACGTATAGCAAGGCACTTAAGGACGCCTGAATATAACGAACTTTTCGGTGGCGATCCTATGTGGATAACCGAAGCAGTCGGCGGTATGGGCGAAGACGGCAGAACGTTAGTTACCAAGAGTAGTTTTAGAATTTTGAACACTCTTTATACTCTCGGTTCGTCGCCCGAACCTAACCTTACGGTGTTGTGGTCTAAAAAATTGCCTGAAGGGTTTAAAAAGTTCTGTGCAAAAGTATCAATTGATACAGACTCAATACAATATGAAAACGACGATTTAATGCGTCCGATTTACGGTGACGATTACGCTATTGCTTGTTGCGTTTCAGCAATGAAGATAGGCAAGCAAATGCAATTTTTCGGCGCGCGTTGTAACCTTGCAAAACTTTTATTGCTCGCAATAAACGGTGGTTACGATACTACAAGTAAAATGCACGTTGGTCCGCAAATGGACGTTATGAAAGGCGATAAACTTGATTATGAAGAAGTTGCAAACCGCCTTGATAAGTATATTGCGTGGGTATCAAAGTTGTACGTTAACACTATGAACGTAATACACTATATGCACGATAAATACGCTTATGAAAAAACGCAAATGGCGTTGCACGATACCAACGTTCATAGGTTTATGGCGTTCGGTATAGCAGGGCTTTCGGTTATTACCGACTCACTATCGGCAATCAAATACGCGTCAGTTAAACCTATCTATGATGAAAACGGCTTTATAGTTGATTTTGAAACGGTTGGCGAATTCCCCAAATACGGCAATGACGACGATAGGGTTGATAGCATTGCAAAAGACCTTGCGCACAAGGTAATAGTTGAACTTCGCAAAACGCCTACTTATAGAAATGCAGAACATACTCTTTCTGCGCTCACTATAACTTCAAACGTAATGTACGGCAAAAACACGGGCGCAACCCCCGACGGTAGAAAGGCTTTCGCACCTTTCGCGCCAGGCGCAAACCCCATGCACAATAGGGAAGAAAACGGTGCGCTTGCATCACTTAACTCGGTTGCTAAAATCAGTTACGACGATTGTAGGGACGGTATATCAAACACCTTCTCAATAACGCCCGACGCATTAGGTAAAACCGAAAGTGAAAGGACTGATAATTTAGTTTGCATTTTAGACGGCTATTTTGCAAAAATGGCGCATCACATAAACGTAAACGTATTGAATAGGGAAACGCTCATAAAGGCGTATGAAAACCCCGAAGATTACCCCAACCTTACCATAAGGGTATCGGGCTATGCGGTTAATTTTAACAAACTTTCACGCGAACAGCAAAAAGAAGTTATAAGCCGTACTTTCCACGAAACGCTATAATGGTTACGGGCAAGATACATTCAATTCAATCACTCGGCACGGTAGACGGACCTGGCGTACGATTCGTGGTGTTTACGCAAGGTTGTGAATTGCGTTGTGGTTGTTGCCACAACCCTGACACATGGCGACTAAACATCGGCAAAGAATATTCGGCAAGCGAACTCATTGAAAAGGTTTTAAGGTTTAAAGAATATTTCGGCAACGACGGTGGCGTAACCTTATCGGGTGGCGAACCGTTACTTCAACCACAATTTTCAACGGAATTTTTTATTAAGTGTAAAGAAAACGGTATAAATACTTGCCTTGATACTTCTGGCAGTATCTTAAACGACGACGTAAAGGAACTTTTGAAAGTTACCGACAGGGTACTACTTGATATAAAATATCCAACCGACGAACAATATCGCACGTACGTTGGCTGTTCAATTGAAAAGCCACTTGAATTTTTAGAATACTTAAACGCAAAAGGAATAAAAACGACTTTGCGTCAAGTGATAATACCAACCTTAAACGACAATGAAAAAAGCGTTGATTTTTTAAACGGTTTGACCGAAAAATATAAGGTTATAGACAAGGTTGAACTTTTGCCGTTTAGAAAGATTTGTAAAGTAAAATA
>JAZSJY010000193.1:0-6409 GCA_045534565.1 Christensenellaceae bacterium
TGACGCGCTTATTGACAACGGTAGAAAGGGTAAAGCAATCACGGGTGCAGGCAACCGTGAACTTAAATCTCTTTCAGGTATGCTCCGTGGTAAGCAAGGTCGTTTCCGTCAAAACCTTCTCGGTAAACGTGTAGACTATTCAGGTCGTTCGGTTATCGTCGTTGGTCCGGAACTCAAGCTTTATCAATGTGGTTTACCAAAAGAAATGGCTGTTGAATTATTCAAGCCGTTCATAATGAAAAAACTCGTGGAAAACAACGTTGCCCACAACATCAAAAACGCAAAGCGTAAGGTAGAACGTGGTGAAACGGTAGTATGGGACGTTTTGGAAGAAGTAATCAAAGACCACCCCGTAATGCTCAACCGTGCGCCTACCCTTCACAGACTTTCAATTCAAGCTTTTGAACCCGTACTTATTGAAGGTAGAGCAATAAAACTTCACCCGTTAGTATGTGGTGCGTTCAACGCGGACTTTGACGGCGACCAAATGGCTGTTCACGTACCTTTATCAGTTGAAGCGCAAGCAGAAGCAAGATTCTTGATGCTTGCATCAAACAATATCTTGAAACTTTCAGACGGTAAGCCCGTTATGAGTCCTTCACAAGATATGGTTATGGGTTCATACTATCTCACTATGCTCCGTAGAAAGATAGGTGAAAAATATAACGAAAAGGGCAAAAAAGACGAAAACGGCGTAGTATACGGCGTACCTGAATACACCGTTTCATATGCGTCACCCGAAGAAGCGATTATGGCTTACCAAACGGGTAAAATTAGACTTCAAGATGAAATCGTAGTTCGTCGTACGGTAGAAGTAGACGGCGAAAAGATTACCGGCAGAGTAAAAACTTCAGTAGGTAAAATCATCTTCAACGACGCAATTCCACAAACCCTTGGTTTTGTAGAAAGAAAAACTAAAGAAGACTTCCTTAAATACGAAATTGATAAGAGAGTAGGTAAGAAAGACTTGCAAAAAATCGTTGGCGCATGCTTTAAGCGTCACGGGGCAAGTTGCGCAGCAGACGTGTTAGATAAAGTTAAAGCACTCGGCTTTAAGTATTCAACGGTCGGCGCAATCACTACCAGCGTATTTGATATGCATATGCCTAAAGATAAGGCAAGCATCTTAAAGGAAGCAGAAGAACACGTTCTCAAAGTAGAAGGTCTTTACAAGAAAGGTTATATAACCGACGAAGAAAGATATAAGAAAGTAGTTTCAATTTGGAAGACTGCAACCGACGCAGTTACTGAAAAACTTAAAGCAACG
This sequence comes from Christensenellaceae bacterium, assembly GCA_045534565.1. GTDB lineage: Bacteria > Bacillota > Clostridia > Christensenellales > Borkfalkiaceae > UBA1259. The sequence goes on from JAZSJY010000193.1 coordinate 1,268, forward strand.
CTTGATGAATTTAACCCCATTCTTATGATGGCAAATTCAGGTGCGCGTGGTTCAATTGACCAAATTAAACAACTTGCAGGTATGCGTGGTCTTATGACCGATCCTAACGGTAAAACTATTGAAATTCCCGTTAAATCTTGCTTCCGTGAAGGGCTTTCAGTTCTTGAATACTTCATTTCATCTCACGGTGGACGTAAAGGTCTTGCCGATACGGCACTTAAAACGGCTGACTCTGGTTACTTAACCCGTCGTTTAGTAGACGTAGCGCAAGAAGTTATCGTTAAAGAAGACGACTGTTTTGCAAACGCAGGTGAAGCAGTTAAGGGCGTAAAAGTATCTGCAATTAGGGATTCTTCTGGTGAAATTATAGAAGGTTTACGCGACCGTATCGCAGGTAGATTTACCGTAACCGACGTAATTAACCCAACTACGGGCGAAGTTATGGTTAAGGCAAACGAAATGATAACTGAAGATATGGCTGACGAAATCGTTAAAGCCGGTATAGAAGAAGTTGAAATTCGTAGCGTATTTACTTGTAAATCAAAGACGGGCGTATGTGCAAAATGTTACGGCAAAAACATGTCTAACAACAACCCCGTACAAATCGGTGAAGCAGTTGGTATTATCGCTGCTCAATCAATCGGTGAACCTGGTACGCAACTTACCATGAGAACCTTCCACACCGGTGGTATAGCATCAACGGGCGATATTACGCAAGGTCTTCCTAGGGTTGAAGAACTCTTTGAAGCGCGTAAGCCAAAACACGCTGCAATCGTTTGCGAATACAGCGGTAAAGTTGAATTAAAAGAAAAAGATAAACTTATTCACGTAATCATCAATACGGACGATGGTGAAACCAAAGATATAGCAATACCTTTCGGTACGGGCGTTATCGTTAAGGATGGCGACAAGGTTGAACCGGGTTCAGTTCTTACCAACGGTTCAGTATATCCTCAAGATATATTGAAGACCAAAGGGTTCAAGGGCGTTCAAGATTATATCTTGAAAGAAATCCAAAGCGTATACCGTTCACAAGGCGTTGACATTAACGATAAGCACGTTGAAGTTATCGTTCGTCAAATGATGAAGAAAGTTCAAGTAGAAAAGAGTGGTGGAACGGATATTCTTCCTGGTGAAAAACTTGACGTGTATCGTTATGAAGAAGAAACTATGAACGCACTCAACAACGGTCTTGAACCGCCACAAGGTAAGAGAATACTTCTTGGTATTACCAAGGCAGCGCTCGCAAAAGACAGTTTCTTGTCAGCAGCGTCCTTCCAAGAAACTGCAAGAGTTCTTACCGAAGCTGCAATCAAGAATAAGGTAGACCCACTTATCGGTCTTAAAGAAAACGTAATTATAGGTAAACTTATCCCTGCAGGTACGGGTATAAGGAACTATAAAAACGCTTCTCCCCAAACCGTTCTTCAAAGAACTGAAACGGTAGAAGATAACGCGTAAGTTTGCCAAAAAATGCAGGGAATACTTGCTATTTGGTTGACTAAATAATCAATATTTGGTAAAATAATAATTCGGCGGGTAAAACTGCCCGCCGAAGAAAAAACAGTTTCTAAAGACGGAAATTTCCGAATCCGTTTTCTGAATATTTCGAAATAAAATAAGGAGGTGCGATTATGCCTACAATTCAACAGTTAATCAGACAGGGCAGAATGAAAATTACCTACAAGTCAAAATCACCCGCATTGGACGAATGTCCCCAAAAGCGTGGCGTATGCTTGTCAGTAACCACAACTACCCCTAAAAAACCTAACTCAGCTCTTCGTAAAATTGCCAGAGTACGTTTGACTAACAAAGCAGAAGGTATCGTATACATCCCCGGTGAAGGTCACAACCTTCAAGAACACAGCTCTGTTCTTATCCGTGGTGGTAGGGTAAAAGACTTACCTGGTGTAAGATATCACATTATCCGTGGCGCTCTTGATACTGCCGGTGTTGCAAAACGTCGTCAAGCAAGATCTAAATACGGCGCAAAAAGACCTAAAAACTAATCGGTCTTAAAACAAAAGACACCTACTTATAATCGGAATATTCGGAAAATTAACCCGATTTGGTAGGCAGTATGTCGTAAGACAGAAGGTTCGCTACCCAAAAATATGGGCAAGCGATAGCTGTACTAAAAACGAAAGGGTTTACCCTTAAAAGCACTACAAAGTGCAAAAATTTTAAAGGAGGATTTAATTATGCCGAGAAGAGGCAATATTGCAAAAAGAGATGTTTTGCCCGATCCCGTATATAACGATAAGGTTGTAACTAAACTTATCAACCAAGTTATGTTGGACGGTAAAAAGGGCATTGCCCAAGGCATTGTTTACGAAGCGTTTACTACGGCTGCTGAAAAAGTAGGCCAAGAAGCGAAAGAAATGTTCGTTCAAGCGCTCAACAACATTATGCCTATGGTAGAAGTAAAAGCAAGGAGAGTAGGCGGTGCAAACTATCAAGTACCTATTGAAATCCGTGCAGAAAGAAGACAGACGCTTGCAATCAGATGGTTGGTTGCTGCAGCAAGAAAGAGAGGCGAAAGAGAAATGGCTCAAAGACTTGCAGGTGAACTCGTTGACGCTTTCAACAACACCGGTAGCGCTGTTAAGAAGAAAGAAGACACTCACAGAATGGCAGAAGCAAACAAGGCTTTTGCACACTTTAGATTTTAATTTGGGAGAAACGTTATGCCGAGAGATTATGATTTAAACGTAACCAGAAATATAGGTATAATGGCGCACATAGACGCAGGTAAAACGACTACTACCGAACGTATTTTGTTCTATACCGGTAAAACCCATAAACTTGGCGAAACCCACGAAGGTGGCGCAACGATGGACTGGATGGTTCAAGAACAAGAACGTGGTATTACCATTACTAGTGCTGCTACTACTTGTTACTGGAAAGGGCATCGTATCAACATTATTGATACCCCTGGTCACGTTGACTTTACCGTAGAAGTAGAAAGGTCGCTCCGTATTCTTGACGGTGCAGTTGCTACTTTCTGTGCTAAAGGTGGCGTTGAACCCCAAAGTGAAACCGTATGGCGTCAAGCAGATAAATATAAAGTTCCTAGAATCGCTTATATCAATAAAATGGATATTAACGGTGCTAACTACGACAACGCTGTTAAGATGATGAGAGAAAGACTTCACACGAATCCGCTTCCCATCGTTATCCCCGTTGGTAAAGAAGATACTTTCAAGGGTATAGTAGACGTAATCGCTAGAAAGGCTTATATCTATCTTGACGACCTTGGTAGAGAAATTGACGTAACCGACGTTCCTGCTGACATGGCAGATATGGTTGAAGAATACAGAGCGCAAGTAATTGAAGCTGCAGCTGAAACAGACGACGCTTTAATGGAAAAATACTTTGAAGAAGGCGACCTTTCTGTAGAAGAAATTAAAAAAGGTTTACGTGCGGCAACTCTCGCAATGAAGGTTACCCCCGTACTTTGTGGTTCTTCATACAAGAACAAGGGCGTTCAAAACCTTCTTGACGCAGTAGTTGATTACCTTCCCAGCCCGTTAGACGTTGGCGAAGTTAAGGGCGTTGACTCAAGCGATAACGAAGCAGTTAGAAAGCCTGCTGACGACGAACCTTTCAGTGGTCTTGCATTTAAGATTATGACCGACCCGTTCGTTGGTAAACTCGCGTTCTTCCGTGCTTATTCAGGCGTTCTCAAAACCGGTTCTTACGTTTATAACAGCGTAAAGGGTAAGAGAGAAAGAGTTGGCCGTATACTTCGTATGCACGCTAACCACAGAGAAGAAGTTGACGCAGTTTATTCAGGTGAAATTTGTGCACTCGTAGGTTTAAAAGATACCACTACTGGTGATACTCTTTGTGACGAAAATAATCAAATTATACTTGAACAAATGGAATTCCCAGAACCCGTTATTCAAATCGCAATTGAACCTAAAACAAAACAAGGTCAAGAAAAGATGGGCTTTGCTCTTGCAAAACTTGCAGAAGAAGACCCCACTTTCAAAACTTATACCGATGCAGAAACTGGTCAAACCATTATCGCAGGTATGGGCGAACTTCACCTTGAAATTATCGTAGATAGATTGCTCCGTGAATTCAGAGTAGAAGCAAACGTTGGTAAACCACAAGTTGCTTATAAGGAAACTATTAGACAAGCCGTTGAAGCAGAAGGTTTGTTCAAACGTCAATCTGGTGGTCACGGTCAATACGGTCACTGTAAAATCCGTCTTGAACCCCAAGAACCTGGTAAGGGTTATGAATTCGTTGATGAAACGGTTGGTGGTTCAATTCCTAAAGAATTTATTCAACCTATCAACAAAGGTATTATGGAAGCAAGTAAGAACGGTATTTTAGCAGGCTACGAAGTAGTTGACTTCAAAGTTACCGTATACGACGGTAGCTATCACGACGTTGACTCATCTGAAATGGCGTTTAAGATTGCAGGTTCAATGGCTCTTAAAGATGGTCTTTCAAAAGCAAAGAGCGTTCTTTTAGAACCAGTAATGAAGGTTGAAATTCTTACCCCAGACGATTACTTTGGCGACCTTATGGGTAACGTAACCGCTCGTCGTGGTATTATTCAAGGTACTGACGATAGAAACGGCGTTAAGGTAATTGACGCGCATATTCCGCTTGCAGAAATGTTCGGTTATGCAACCGACCTTCGTTCAAGAACGCAAGGCCGTGGTAACTACACCATGCAATTCAGCCACTACAACGAAGTTCCCAAGTCAGTTGCTGAAAAGATTATGGGCAAAAAAGCGTAATTAACTGTTGACAATTACATTATTTTATTGTAAAATATAGTTACGTTTTAATAAAAAAACAAAAAAAATAAAAAAATTATAATATTTAAGAAAATTTGGAGGAAACAATAATGGCAAAGGCTAAATTCGAAAGAAATAAACCGCACATTAACATCGGTACTATCGGCCACGTTGACCACGGTAAAACTACCCTTACCGCTGCTATCACTATGACTATGGCTGCTAAAGGTCAAGCAAAGAAGATGAAATACGACGAAATCGATAAGGCACCGGAAGAAAAGGCAAGAGGTATAACGATAAACACCTCTCACGTTGAATACGAAACCGACAACCGTCACTATGCTCACGTTGACTGCCCCGGACACGCTGACTACGTTAAGAACAT
>JAZSJY010000144.1:0-8783 GCA_045534565.1 Christensenellaceae bacterium
CGAGCCTTGTCTTGCTTGTATCTAACCCCTTATTTAAGAGATTATATACTTCGTTGCAAGTCGTTAACTGTTTCAGGTTTTGACTGCGACAACCAACAAGGTTAGTCTTACCCAAAACCTTTCACGAGCCTACTGCAACTCGTATCTAATCTCTTAAACAGTGATAGCGACAGCAAAAGTGGGTCAAGCGTCACGCTTGCCGATAGGCAAAATATCACTTGGCGTGTAAACGCCAAATATCACTCACCGCAAGGTGAATATCTCTTTGCGATAGCAAAATATAACTAAAAAAAGGACTGAATTTCAGTCCTTTTTTTAATAGTCCCATTTAGGAATATAATCTTCACTTGCGCTATTCATATCTTGATAAAACATATTTTCAATACCAAGTGAAATAGCGTAATCAATAACTCTGTCGTACTCTCTTTTAGTAAGTTTTCTTTTAAGTTCGGGGAATTTTTCAATATCGCCGAACGGGGTATATTGACTCATAACGTTAATATACGCCACGTCTTTAATCGTCGCAAACCAATTTAAAATATTTTTGCTATCGTTAACGCCTTGCGGAAGAACTAAATGCCTAACTATAACGCCACTAGTTAACATACCGTCGCTATCAAAAACGATAGGTTTACTTTTTACCATAAATTCAATTGCTTTGCTTGCAACTTCAAAGTAATTTTCTTTGCCCGTGTATCTATTTGAAATAGCAGGGGAAAAATACTTCATATCGGGCAAGTAAACGTCAACGTAATCGTTTAGCAATGTTAAGATTTCAATATTTTCATAACCGTGCGTGTTGTAAACGATAGGAATATTCGGTCGGTAAATTTCAAGCGCTTTTATAATTTTGTTAGAAAAATGGGTGGGATTTACTAAATTTATGTTATGCGCGCCCATATCTTCAAGTTTTTTGAAAATTTCTGCAAGTTCATTTTCCGTTATTTTTTTGCCACGCATTGAACGTGAAAGTTCAAAGTTTTGACAGAACACGCATTTAAGGGAACACCCACAAAAGAACACCGTTCCCGAGCCGTTTTTACCGCTAATGCACGGTTCTTCAAACTTGTGCAAGTAATATTTAGCAATGGTGATGTCGTCGTCAGTCCCACACGCGCCTTTTTTAGTTGATTTATCAATTTTGCAACCGTTAGGGCAAAGCGAACAAAAATTATTCAAGTTCAAAAGCCCCCGTGTAAAGTTGATAATATTTACCGCCTTTATCAATAAGTTCTTGGTGCGAACCACGTTCAATAATTCTGCCTTGTTCAAGTACCATAATTACGTTTGAATTTTGAACGGTAGAAAGTCTATGTGCAATAACGAAAACAGTTCTGCCTTGCATAAGTCTATCCGTACCTTTTTGAACTAACGCTTCAGTTCTCGTATCAATAGAAGAAGTTGCTTCGTCAAGAATCATAACGGGCGCGTCCTTAACGGCAGCGCGCGCAATAGAAAGAAGTTGGCGTTGTCCTTGTGAAAGGTTAGCGCCGTCAGCCGTAAGCATCGTGTTATAGCCGTCGGGTAGGCGAGTGATAAAGTCGTGTGCGTATGCAAGTTTAGCCGCTTCAATACATTCTTCGTCGGTAGCAGAAAGTCTGCCGTAACGTATATTTTCCATAACCGTCCCTGTGAAAAGGTTGGTATCTTGTAAAACAATGCCAAGTGATTTTCTTAAATCGGCTTTTTTAATTTTATTAATGTTTATGCCGTCGTAACGAATTTTACCGTCGGCAATGTCGTAGAAACGGTTTATAAGGTTAGTTATGGTAGTTTTACCAGCACCCGTAGCGCCAACGAAAGCGATTTTTTGACCGGGTTTAGCGTATAGCGAAACGTCGTGTAAAACTATTTTATCAGGCACGTAACCAAAGTCAACGTCAACCATTTGAATATCGCCTTTAAGTTCGGTATAGGTGATAGTGCCGTCTGCTTTGTGTGGGTGTTTCCACGCCCAATGGCCAGTTCTTTCTTCAGTTTCGGTAATAGTTCCGTCTTCACTAATGTTGCAACGCACCAAAGTAACGTAGCCATCGTCGGCTTCGGGCTGTTGGTCAATCAATTCAAACAATCTTGATGCGCCTGCAAGCCCCATAACTATTGAGTTAATTTGTTGTGAAGATTGACTTACGTTACCCGTAAACTGTTTGCTTATAGGTAAAAATGCAACGGTAGTAATAAGCATTGCCGAAATACCTTCTGCAGTAGAAACGTTTTCAAAGCCCGTAATGGTAAGGTTGGGTACGTTAAATGCAATCAAAACACCGCCGATAAAAGCGAGTAAAACGTATAAAATGTTGCCGATATTTCCCATAATGGGCATTAAAATATTAGCAAAGGTGTGCGCTTTAGTAGAATCGTTACAAAGGTTATCGTTCTTAACGTCAAAGTCGGCTTTAGTTTGATCTTCGTGGCAGAAAACTTTAACAACTTTTTGCCCTTGAATCATTTCTTGAATAAAGCCTTCTTCTTCAGCAAGCGAGCGTTGGTTGCGCATAAAATACTTACCACTTCTTCCACCGACCGTTTTGGTAACGAAGAACATAAACGCAACGCCTACGAACATAACTAAAGTGAGCCAAATACTAGTAGTGAACATAATTACAAGTAGGGTAATAACGCTTATGCAAGCAGAGTAAAGGGAAGGGATACTTTGCGAAACCAACTGTCTTAAAGCGTCGGTGTCGTTAGTAAACGAACTCATAATATCGCCCGTTTGATGCGTGTCAAAGTAATTGATGGGTAAGGACTGCATTTTATCAAAAACGTCAGTTCTAACTTGGTGTAAAAACCTTTGCGTTACGGTCGCCATAACTCTGGTGTAAATAAAAGAGCAAACGACCGAAGTCATATAAATAACGCCCATCATAATAAATATTTTTATCAGTTCAAATAAAACGGCGTTAAGGCCATTTTGCAAACCGTCAGTAATTTGTTCAAGCAAAAGCTTAAGGAATACAGACGAAGAAACGCCCGTGATACCCGTAATAGTAAGGCAAATAAAAACCACTATCATAAGCCCCGTATTCTTTTTGAATAACATACCGAGCAATCTTTTAAGCGTGCCTTTTTTAGCCTTTGGTCTAGGACCGCCTTTCATACCTGCTTTAGCGCCACGGGGCATACTCATCATTCTAGCCATTGTCGTCACCTGCCTTGTTTTGTGAGTAGTAAAGTTCTTTGTAAATTTCGTTATCGTTAAGCAACGTTTGGTGCGTGCCTATTGCACTTATAGCGCCGTTATCCATAATTAAAATAATATCGGCGTCCTGAACGGATGCAATTCTTTGCGCTATAATAATCTTGGTCGTTGAAGGTATGTATTCCTTAAACGACTTTCTAATAAGAGCGTCCGTTTTAGTATCAACTGCACTCGTTGAATCGTCAAGAATTAAAATTTTAGGTTTTTTAAGTAACGCCCTAGCGATACAAAGCCTTTGTTTTTGTCCGCCAGAGAAGTTTACGCCACCTTGTTCAACGCGTCTATCAAGGTCTGTAAAATCAATTTGAGCGAGTTTTAATGCGTGCAAAATTTCTTCGTCGGTAGCGTCTTTATTTCCCCATTGCATATTTTCACGCAACGTACCAGAAAATAAAACGTTCTTTTGTAAAACCATTGCAACGGAATTTCTTAAAGTATCAAGGTCGTATTCTTTAACGTTTTTACCACCTACTTTAACTTCGCCCGTGTTAACGTCGTAAAGACGGGGGATAAGTTGTACTAAAGAAGACTTACCACTACCCGTACTGCCGATAATACCTACCGTTTGACCACTTTCAATCTTAACGTTTATATTTGAAAGCGCGTACCTTTCGGCTTTAAGCGAATACTTAAAGTTTACGTTATTAAATTCAACAGAACCGTCGCTAACTTTGGTGATAGCGTTTTCGGGGTTGGTGATAGCAGGTTTTTCGTTTAGCACTTCGCTAATACGTTTAGCGCAGGTAGTTGCTAAAATAAGCGTAACCATAATCATAGAAAGCATCATTAAACTCATAAGCATTTGGAAAGAATAAGTCATAAAACTTTGTAATTCCGTCCAGTCAAGAAGACTACCTTTAGAGTTGATAATTATGATAGAACCAACTACGTAAATAGCAATTAACCCAGCGTAAACGCAAAAGTTCATAAGTGGTGAGTTAAGCGCAACTATCTTTTCAGCCTTGGTAAAGTTATCTTTAACGTCGTCTGACGCCTTTTTGAATTTTTCCTTTTCAAAATCTTCTCTAACGTAAGATTTAACAACTCTCATACCACGCAAGTTTTCTTCAACCGATTCGTTAAGTGCGTCGTATTTTTTGAAAATTCTAGTAAAGAAAGGAATAGCCTTGGTCATTATAAGAATAAGCCCACCTGCAAGAATAGGCGTGGTGCAAAAGAATATGAGCGCCATTTTCCAGTTGATAGTAAACGACATTACTAAAGAGAAGATAAGCATAAAGGGCGAACGCACGGCAGTTCTAATAATCATCATATACGCCATTTCAACGTTAGTAACGTCGGTAGTGAGCCTTGTAACTAAACTTGAAGAAGAGAACTTATCTATGTTAGAGAAAGAGAAAGTCTGCATCTTATAGAAAAGGTCTTTACGCAAGTTTTTGGCAAATCCACTAGACGCTTTGGCGCAAAACATACCCGAAAGCGCACCGCAAGTAAGTGAAAGCAACGCCATAATAACCAAAAGGAAGCCGAACCACAAAATAGTGGTAAGCATATCTGGTGTGTTGCCTTTATTGATAAGGTCAATAAGTTTTACTACGAAAGGATCGGGGTTTTCAGCGTTACCACCTATAATGTTTATAGCCGATAGTAAAACGGTCATAATATAGGGGATAAGGCACTCTAAAACAACTTCTAACGCCACGAAGAAGGGGGCAAGAATAGAAGGTTTTTTGTATTCTCTTATTGATTTTGAAAGTGTTTTAATAACCGAAACTTTAGGAGTTTTATCAGCAGTCTTCGTCATTGTCGTTCTCCTTTTCTAAAAAAATCTAAAATGAATTCTATCACGGGAAACTTGAAAGAATGTTTAAATTCTTTCGGGCAAAGAATATAGTTAAGCGTTGCGCCTTGTATAATACAATTATATAGGCGCGCGCAATCTTCGGGGGAGTATTTATCGGTAAAGTCACCACGCATTGCGCCTTCTCTAAAAAAGTCGTACATGCGAATATGCGGTGGCTTTTTGTCTTTAGGTGGAAGTTTCCCCGACTCTGCTTTTGCGAACACCGTTGACACAAAAAAGTAATAACGGTATGCAAAAATCTCGTCATTTTTAATATTATTGAAAGTAAATTCAGTAATATTTTTCAACTTATCAAGATAGCAGTTTGATTCTTTTAATTGTTCTTCCATAAAGTCAATCATATTTCTACCACGGAAAGAACAAACGTCGTCAAAAATATCTTTTTTGCTCTTAAAGTAATGGTAAAAAAGCCCGTGACTACAACCCACCTTATTAACTATATCGTTAACGGTTGCGCCCGAATAACCTTTTTCGCAAAAAACTTTAAGTGCGCCTAATAAAATTTCTTCACGTCGCTTTTCTTTGACGGATAAAATCGTGTTTTTTTCTTGCATAATTCACCTTTTTATTGACACCAAAGTCAACTTAAATAATTATACTATTATCAAAAAAAACTGTCAAGCGTTTAGTAGGTAAAAAAACAATAATATTGACACTAAAGTCAACGATAAAAAGGGCGCAATTTGTCGTTTTTTTTATTATATAAAAAGCAAATAATCAAAAGCGATTGACAGGCGTAATTATTTCGTGTATAATAGACAAATAGTTAATATAGTTATAGTAGGTTACTTATGAGAAATTATTTTACTAGTGAAAGCGTAACTTCGGGGCATCCCGATAAGGTTTGCGATAATATTTCAGACGCAGTTTTAGACGCTATTTTGGCGTTAGACCCTACGGCGCGCGTTGCGTGTGAATGTTCGGTCACTACTGACTTCGTTTTAATTATGGGTGAAGTTACCACTACTGCGCAAATTGACGTAGAAAAGGTTGCAAGGCAAGCAATCAAAGAGATAGGCTATACTGAAAAGGGAATAGGTTTTTCATTTGACCAAGCAAAAGTGCTAGTTAAGTTGAATAAGCAAAGTCCTGATATTGCACTCGGCGTTGACAATTCTAAAGAAGCAAAAGACGGCGGTGACGTTTACGATAAAATCGGTGCAGGCGACCAGGGTATAATGTTCGGCTACGCTTGTACGGAAACGGAAGAATTGATGCCGTTACCTATCGTTCTTGCTCACAAAATGTGTGAAAAGTTAGAACAAGTTAGAAAGTCAGGCGAATTAAATTATTTAAGACCGGACGGGAAAGGACAAGTTACCGTAGAATACGAATACGGCAAACCCGTTAGGGTAGACGCAGTCGTTCTTTCAAGCCAACACAACGAAAGCGTTACGACCGAACAATTGCGCAAAGACTTAAAAGAAAAGGTAATAGCAAAAGTTATTCCCGAAAAATATCTTGACGAAAACACCAAGTATTACATTAACCCTACGGGTAGATTTGAAGTCGGTGGACCTAACGGCGACTCTGGGCTTACGGGCAGAAAGATAATAGTTGATACTTACGGCGGTAAGTGTCCGCACGGTGGCGGTGCGTTTAGTGGTAAAGACCCCACTAAAGTTGACCGTTCGGCAGCGTACATGGCAAGATACGTTTGCAAAAACGTAGTTAAAGCAGGGCTTGCTGAAAAATGCCAAGTTCAATTTGCCTATGCAATCGGCGTAGCAAAACCCGTATCAGTTTTAGTTGATACTTTCGGCACGGGAAAATTAAGCGACGATAAGATAGCGGAAATTATAATGAAGGAATTTGATTTAAGACCTTCTGCAATAATTGAAAAACTTGAACTTACAAAACCCGTTTATAAAAAGACGGCAAGTTACGGGCATTTCGGTAGGGACGTCTTTACTTGGGAAAACACAGATAAAGCGCAAGACCTTAAAAAATATCTCTAATGAGTTTTAAGGGGTTTTTACAAAAACTTGCAAAAGGGTTAAGAAAAAACTTATTCAACGATAGGTGGCGTTGTATCGTCTGCGGAAAAGAAATTTTTGACGGCAGTTGCTATTGCGAAGAGTGTTATAGCGAGTTGCCGTTTAACGACGGAACGGTTTGCGCCCATTGTGGAAGAAAAGTTTTAGCCTTTGAAGAATACTGTTCAACGTGTAAAGGCGTTTTAGTTTCGCTTGATAAGTGCAGAAGCGTTTATAATTACGCCCCACCGATAAGTGCGCTTATAAAAAGGGCAAAATATAACAATCGCAAATACGTTTTGGATAGTTTTAGCGAAGATTTAGCAAACCTTTATCTAAAGAATTACTTTAACGCCGATTATTTAACTTTCGTTCCTATGAGCAAAAAGGCAGAAAGACGGCGTGGTTATAATCAAAGCAAAGTTCTTTGTGAAAAAGTTAGTCAAAGGGTTTGCGTTCCAGTCTTTTACGGAATAGAAAAGATAAAGGAAACCGAAAGGCAGGCAAAACTCGGCAGAGATAAAAGGTTAAAAAATCTTAAAGACGCCTTTCACGTTAGCGTTAGAAAGGATATAAAAGACAAGGCGATAGTAATAGTTGACGACGTAAGCACGACTGGTTCAACGGGCGAAGCGTTAGCGTCAAAATTAAAACGTGCAGGCGCAAAGAAAGTAAGTTTAATAACGGTGGCAAGCGTACCGCCGATAGAAAAATATTAAAAAGTATAATGATGAAGTAGGAGTATTTATGGGATTATTTAGATACATTTTAGGTGGCGAAGCAAGAAGAAGTCTTCGCAAACTTGATAAAATGGCAGACAAAGTGCTTGCTTTGGAAGAAAAGTACGCACAGTTTAGTGACGAAGAACTTCGCGATCAAACGGAGTTTTTGAAAGGTAGACTTAAAGCAGGCGAAACGCTTGACGATATTTTGTACGATGCGTTCGCAACCGTAAGGGAAGCGGCAAAGCGCGTACTTAACATGCGTCACTATAAAGTACAAATTATCGGTGGTATATGTCTACACCAAGGCAGAGTAGCCGAAATGAAAACTGGTGAAGGTAAAACTTTAGTTGCAACTTTACCAGCGTATCTTAACGCGCTCACGGGCGAAGGCGTTCATATCGTAACGGTAAACGATTATCTTGCAAGTCGTGACGCAGAGTGGATGGGTAAAGTATATAAATTTTTAGGTTTAACCGTTGGCGTTGCAGTATCGGGTATGGAAGATGAAGATAAGCAAAAAGCATACGCTTGCGATATTACTTACGGCACTAATAACGAAATGGGCTTTGACTATTTAAGGGACAATCTTAAAACAAGGTTAGAACAAATGGTTCAACGTCCTTTATCTTTTGCAATCGTGGACGAAGTTGACTGAATTTTAATTGAAGAAGCAAGAACACCGCTTATTATTTCAGGTAAGGGCAAAGAATCAAGTGAAAAATACTTAACGGCAAACAAATTCGTTAAAACTTTAGTGCTTGATAAAGACTTTACTATTGATATTAAAGAAAAGAGCGTTCAAATAACCGAAAGTGGCGCAACCAAAGCAGAAAGTTTCTTTGGTCTAAATAACTTTGCAGATATTGAAAACGCAAGTCTTTCACACCATATTCAACAAGCGTTGAAAGCAAACTATATCTTTAAGAGAGATAACGACTACGTAGTAAGCGACGGTGAAGTTATTATCGTTGACGAATTTACCGGTCGTCTAATGATAGGTAGAAGATATTCCGACGGCTTGCACCAAGCCATTGAAGCGAAGGAAGGCGTAAAGG
>JAZSJY010000174.1:0-2901 GCA_045534565.1 Christensenellaceae bacterium
TAGGTATATAGCAACGGGCGTTTATGCACAATAATTTTATGGAATATACTAAAATTTTTGTGGGAATGCTCGTTAACTTTTCTATTGACGGGGGAATGCGCCCTTTAGAAATACGTTTAGAAGACGGTCAAACGATAAAAATAGACAGAGTAAAGTACGTTGATAGGGCGTTGCCTAAAACGGGTGGGTTTGCAGTTAGAAGATATACCGTTGATATAGGCGGTTTAATAAGATATTTATTTTACGACGCAAAAAACTTGCAATGGTTTGTGGAAAAGAAAAATGAGAACTATTCTTCACAGTGATTTGAATAATTTTTACGCTTCGGTTGAGGTTATGAAAAACCCCGACCTTAAAGGCGTGCCCATTGCCGTTTGTGGTAGCGTTGAAGATAGGCACGGGATAGTTCTTGCAAAAAACCAAATGGCAAAAGAATACGGCGTTAAGACGGGTGAAGTTTTATGGCAAGCAAGAAAAAAATGCCCTAAATTAGTAAACGTGCCCGTTGATTTTCCGTCGTATATAGCCGTTTCGCATAAGGTACGTGAAATTTACGGTAGATTTACCGATAGGATAGAGCCTTTCGGTATAGACGAGTGTTGGCTTGACGTTACTAATAGCGTTAAAATTTTTGGTTCAGGCGAGCAAATAGCAGAAAAAATACGGAAGATTGTAAAAAAAGAAATAGGTGTAACGGTAAGTATAGGCGTTAGTTTTAACAAGGTGTTTGCAAAGTTGGGTTCTGATATGAAAAAGCCCGACGCAGTAACCGTAATAACGCCTGAAAACTACAAACAAAAGGTATGGTCGTTAGCCGTTGAAGACCTTTTATACGTTGGCAGAGCTACCAAGAAAAAATTAAACTTCGTTGGTATCCATACCATAGGCGACCTTGCTACTACCGACGAAAAGTTTATAACTCGTTTGCTCGGTGCGTGGGGTAAAACTTTATACACTAACGCCAACGGGCTTGACGTTACGCCCGTAATCGCTAAAGGGGAAGAAAGCAATCTTAAAAGCATAGGTAACAGCATGACTGATTATAAAGATTTAACTTGTTTTGATGAAGTTAAAACTCTATTGCTATTGCTTTCGGAAAGCGTTGCCGCACGCCTTCGTGAAAGTGGTTTAGGCAGGGCAAAAACGGTAAAAATTACGGTAACGGATAACAAATTGCAAACTTTCGGTAAGCAAATAACCCTTACTACTCCCACAAAAACGGCAAGTGAAATTGCTTTGGTTGCCTACGACCTGTTTGAAAGTTTATACAAGTGGGAAAACCCAGTCAGGGGTGCAGGCGTTTCGGTTAGTAACTTTACTTTGGGTGCAGAGCAATTGTCGTTTGATTTTGACGGAAACAAAAGGAAAAAACAAGATTTGCTTGATACGGCAGTTGATAAAATACGCGCAAAATACGGCAATAACAGTTTGCAACGCGCAAGAATTTTACAAGATGAAAAACTTGCCCACACGGATATTAAGGGTGAACATTTAATAAGCGCAAAAAATTCAAACGACCAAGAAGAATTTTTAGACGAATAACTGGTAAAAAAGAATTTTAAATGAGTAAAAAAACTTATAAAAGACTAATTGATATTTACTTTTATTGTTAAACGTTTATAATGTAGATAGTTTTTTAGGAGATAATTATGGTTAAAACTATCGTTCCAACGCTATGGCAAAGGGTAATACTTAAAAATTACGGCATAGTTGAAAATAAAAAAATAGCAAAAGTTATCGGTGTAGACGAAAAAACGCTTACTAAAAGGTTGATTAAACTTATAAGCGAAGATGCAAAGATAGGGTTTGAAATGACAAACCACTATTATTACGACCAAAATACTCTTTTTGAAAAACTGTTAAATTTTGAATATATACTTGAAAAAATATAAAGAAAAACGGCGGACTTTTTAGTCCGCCGTTACGTTACTCGTTTTATTTTTCAATCGGGTTGTTTTTTGCCTGTTTATATTCTTCAAGCGCTTTTGCTAATTGATCGCCACAAGACGTGTTGCCCCTACATTTAATACCCTTAAGGGTAGAAATAACTTCGTCAATCGGCTTTTTTTCAACTAACCTTGCAATCGCTTGAAGATTACCGCTACAACCACCTATAAATTTAACGTTGGTTATCTTGTCGTCTTCAGTAACGTCAAATAAAATTTGCCTTGAACAAGTGCCTTTTGTTAAATAAGTTTGCATAAGATTCTCCTTGTAAAACTAGTCAACTAAATTTTCGTAAAGGTTACGGTAAACGTCAGGCGCTTTTTCACCCCATTTTTTATAAATATCTTTTGCAATTTGACGGTTGGGAACAACCAACTTTAATTCAAGAACGGGCTGGGCAGGTTCAATAATTTTAAGGTAAACCGTATAAGTGCCGTCCTTGTTCATAAAATAATCGGCAACGCATTCTTGTTTTCTGCGATATTTAGCGCGATTATTTTTAATAAAAATAGAAATTTCTTCTCTGGTAGAAGCAGGAATATTTATAAAGAAGTTTGCAAGACATATTCTACCGTCGGGCGTTATGGTATAAAGGGGTTCACCGCTGTTGCCGATATTGTAAATCCAACCACAATCAAGTAAAAGGTTTAAAATAGGTTGACAGTCCATATAGGCAAGCCAGTTGTTTGAAGAACAACACATATCAAGTATGGTGTTTTCAGACAAAGGAACTTCCATTTTGTCAAAGACGAAAAGTAATATTAATTTGTTTAATGACGAATCACCTTTGACTTGCATTATCCACAATTCTCCACTTTACTGTTTTTAAATTATAGCATAAAAATAAATTTTGTAAAGAACTTTGCCAAAAATTTTGCAAAATATTGACAAAAAAAGTTTTTAATATGTAATTTATGTGCTATAATTTACCTATAAGTTGTATACGGAGGGGTG
>JAZSJY010000042.1:0-2401 GCA_045534565.1 Christensenellaceae bacterium
CCTAAAATAGTTAAAAAAGACCCTGAAGAAGTTAAAAAAGTTGAAAAATTAAATATTGCAGATATTTCAATTAACGATTTAAAAGGTAAGTTGTTTTTTAATTTAAGACAAGCGGGAAATGAAATGTTATGGAATATTTTGCAAGCTACGGAAATAAGTGTTAAAGGCAACGTGCTTTTATTTAATACGACAAAAACGGGCGATTTAGAACTTTTGGAAAGACCTGAAACTGAAGTAAAAGTCAAAGACGCCTTAAAAGAATTTAATACTTTTGAGTTAAAAGTTCAACTTGATGAAAAAGAAAAATCAATGAAAGAAGTAGACGTCGCAACTGAAAGAATTAAAAAGATTTTCGGTGACGATATCGTAATAATAAAAAATTAGATTAAGGAGATAATAATTATGGCATACAGAGGTGGTTTCGGTGGTTTTGGCGGTGGAAATAATCAAATGCAAAACC
Source organism: Christensenellaceae bacterium (assembly GCA_045534565.1). GTDB lineage: Bacteria > Bacillota > Clostridia > Christensenellales > Borkfalkiaceae > UBA1259. The sequence continues at coordinate 461 of JAZSJY010000042.1, forward strand.
TTATGAGACAAGCGCAAAAAATGCAAGAAGAAATGCAAAAAGCACAAGCAGAACTTGAAGATACTGAAGTTGAAGGGACTGCTGGTGGTGGATTGGTTAAGGTAACCATGACGGCTAAAAAGGTTGTTACGGCTGTTGAAATTAAACCAGAAGCAGTTGATTTAGACGATATTACAATGCTTGAAGATTTGCTTGTTGCGGCGCTTAACGATGGATACGAACAGGCTGACGAAGTTTATGAAGAAAAAATGGGTGCTTTTGGCGCGTTAGGACTTTAATATGAAAGTTTACATAGAGCCAATAGGCAGGCTTATTAATGAATTTTCAAAATTACCAGGGGTTGGGGCAAAAACCGCGCAAAGATTTGCTTATAAGGTAGTTAATATGAATTACGAGCAAGCTAAATCTTTTGCCGACGCCATTATGAACGTTAAAGAAAACGTGCATTATTGTTCTATTTGTGGTAATTTTTCCGAAGGTGACGTATGTGATATATGTAAAACACGTAAAGCAGATACGATTTGCGTTGTAAAAGAACCTAAAGACGTGGTTGCAATTGAAAAGTTAAATGAATTTAACGGTGTCTATCACGTTTTACACGGAACGATTTCGCCACTTGACGGTATTGGCCCTAACGATATTAATATTAAGGGATTGTTATCAAGAATTTCTAGTGGCAACGTAGAGGAAGTTATTATGGCTACTAATCCAGACGTTGAAGGAGAGGCTACTGCAATGTATATTTCAAACTTACTTAAGCCGCTAGGTATTAAGGTTACACGCTTGGCTCACGGTATCCCTATAGGTACTGATCTTGAATATGCAGACGAAGTGAGTTTAGCACGCGCTTTTGTTGATAGGAAAACTTTATAATATGAAAATTTCAGTTTTAGGGTGTGGGCGTTGGGGCTCGTTTATTGCTTGGTATTTGGTAAACAACGGACATACGATAACACAATGGGGCAGAAAAGAAAGTAAGACGTTTTTATCACTTAAAAATAATGCTAAAAACGAATACGTTGAATTGGATAAAAGAATTTTTTTAACTGACGACCTAAAAAAATCTTTAGAACGTTCAGACGTTATAGTAATTTCTATTAGCGCGCAAAATTTAAGAAGTCTTGTAAAAGAAATAATAAATTATAATATTGATAATAAAAAATTTTTACTTTGCATGAAAGGCATTGAGGCTGAAACAGGCAAACGACTTTCAGAAGTTTTAATTGATTATGGTATTGATAAAAATAATATCGCCGTGTGGGTAGGACCTGGACATATTCAAGCATTCGTCCAAGGATATCCCAACTGCATGGTTATTGATTCGTATAATAAGGAATTGATTAAGTTTTTAGCAGATAATTTGCGTGGCGAGTTGATTAGATTCTATTATGGCGATGATATTATTGGTAGTGAAATAGGCGCGGCTGCAAAAAACGTTATGGGTATTGCCGCTGGAATGCTTGACGGTGGTGGCTACACAACACTAAAAGGGCCTTTAATGGCACGTGGGGCAAGGGAAGTTGCTAGGCTTATTAAAGCAATGGGTGGCAAGGAAATTACTGCTTATGGCTTGTGTCACTTAGGAGATTATGAAACGACACTTTTTTCTGAATATTCTAACAATAGAAAGTTTGGTGAAGATTACGTTAAAAAAGTTCCATTTTCAAAGTTGGCTGAAGGGGTAAGCACGGCTAAAGCCTTAAAAATGTTAGGGGAAAAATATAACGTAGATTTACCTATAATTAACGCAGTTTATTCAATAATTTATGAAAATAAAGAACCTATTATAGTTTTCCTAGAATTGTTTTCTAGAAGCACTAGAAAGGAATTTGATTAAAAATATTAAATGTTATTAAACTAAAATTTATAAAAAACACTTTATCAAAAATATGGTAGAGTGTTTTTTTGTTTGACAATATTTTCTTATGATAGTATAATAAG
>JAZSJY010000056.1:0-6076 GCA_045534565.1 Christensenellaceae bacterium
TGCAACGAATCCACTTTTCATACTTCTTCACCCGGGTGCAATATTGAAAGAACTTTCTTTTCTACTTCACGCATTTCTTTTTTATCTTCTTCGGTCATATGGTCGTAACCGAACAAGTGCAACAATCCGTGAAGAATTAAATATTCTCTTTCTCTTTCTTCCGTATGCCCGTATTCTTCTGCTTGCGCGCGAATTTTTTCTTCACACAAAACTATTGAACCTAAAAATATAAATCTACCTTCAAGTTCGGTAACGCAATCTTCGGGATAAAGTACGCAACCTTTAATGCCGTCTAAACTTGGGTACGATAAAACGTCGGTAACGCTATCTTTACCACGCGTAGTGTAGTTTAAGTGTTGCATGCCTTCTTCGTCTTGAAAAATAAGTTCAACCTTAAACCTTGCCTTTTGCCCTAAAACGTTATATACGGCTTTCGCTAACTTCCTTACGCGTACTTTTTTATCTAAACATTCTATAAAAATTCTTCCCATGTTTCTTCCTTATAATTCCATACCGTCAAGGCTTACCTTGGGGTATTCAATTCTGTTGTGATATATACCCGTAAGATTGTTAACTACGGTGTGTATTATTATGTTTATTTCCTTTAATGTTATTTCGCAATCTTCAAACTGACCTAATTGCATTCTTTCGTTTACTATACTTCTAACAACCTTTTTAACGTTTTCACGAGAACGGTCTTGAAGCGAACGCGCAGCCGCTTCGCATCCGTCGGCAATCATAATTATAGCCGCTATCTTCGTTCTTGGCTTTGGCCCTGCGTAGCAATATTGCATTAAATCTACTTCGCCGTCGGTAAACTTTTTAGCCTTATCGTAAAAATACAATATAGGCAACGTGCCGTGATGTTCTAAACAAACGTCTGCAATTTCCTTCGGCAACCTACTTTTCATAATGAGATTGTAACCGTCTTGAGTGTGCGACCTTATAATGTTAGCCGAAAGTTCGGGGGTTAAATCGTCGTGCGGGTTAACGCCGTCCGCTTGATTTTCCTTAAAAAATTCGGGACGACGAAGTTTACCTATATCGTGATAGTAAGCGCACGTTCTTGCAAGCAACGCATCTTCGCCGATTGCCGACGCGCACGATTCTGCTATGTTTGAAACAACTATTGAGTGGTTAAACGTCCCTGGGGCGTTCTTAATCATTTTTCTTATAAGTTTTGCTCTGTGTTCGGTAAGTTCAGCAAACTTAAAGCAAGAAACCTTTTTAAATAAGTTTTCAAACAAGGGCAAAAGCACCATAAACACGGCAACGGAAAGTATACCCGAACAGCCACCGCAAACGAAAGAGCGTACCACGTGCGTTTCAGAGCCGTCAAGCACGGAAAGCCCGATACAAACGAGCGCAGGGATAGCAGTTAAAAAGCCGAGCAACAAAAGTTTTAACCTTGAATGAACTTTGTCCGTCAAGAATATTGCAAGTAACCCAGAAGAGAAACCTATTATAAGCAAAGGATACTTTCCAAGTTCAAAATTGCCACCGATGAACGAGTCAAACAAGAAGATAGTTACGCAAAAAATTATATTCATAAAAATAGCCGTTCTTCTGTTTGTTAAGAAAAGCGTTAACAACGCAACTAACGCAACGGGACGTAAATACGCGTCAACGTATTCACCCGTAGCAAAGCATGCGATAAGCGAAAGTTCAATGATTAAGAACAACATTTCGCTATTTGCGGCGTTCTTAAGAAAATCTCTATCTTCAAAAACGAAATAAACGGCAACTATACCGAAGATTATAGTTATAAGCGTAGTATAGTGCAAAGTAGTTCTTGGTGTTAAAACGTAATCTAACTTACCCGTTAAATACCCTGCCAAAATAAACAAGGCGATAATAAACACCACGTTAAAAACGTAGGTAATAACGTTAAGAACTACGTCCTTGGTTGTCCATTGTTGAATTTTTTTTGATTTTGTTTTTTGTAACATAATCTTTTATCCTTTACCCCGCAAATAAAATTCTTTTGTATTCGGCGACTACTTGATATAAATATCCGCCGTCAACGACGCTTTTATTCACGCTTGAATTTACTATTTCTTTATCGGCTAAATCGCCTTCTATGAGCGCCAAAGCGTAATCTTCTTTGCCGTCTTGGTCAAAAAAGTATTCCCTTTGCTCTTTCACTATAAGCGTTACCGTTGCAAGCACGTTTATTTTAACCGTTTGTTCTTTAATCACGGCGTAACCGTCAACTAAAAGGTCGCCCGTTTTAACTTGGTCGCCAACTTTAACTAACGGCGTGCCACGATAAACTTTAACACTTTCAACGACGCCGTCAACGTCGCTAAAAAGCGAATAAACTTCACCGTCTATGATAGGCGTGTTCTCACGGGCAAGCGTTAAATCAATCATAAGCCTATTGCCCTTTTTGTAACAAGACACGAAAGAAAACCTTTTGCCGTCGCTTAAAATTTGGTCGGCAAGCACGTCAAGATCTATCTTTGAAAATCGGCTATATTTTTTAACGCCCATATCAAAAAGATACTCTTGCACTTCGTTTTGATACACACTACCCGTACCGACGTAACAGCACTCTAACACCACGTCTGAAAAGACAACTTGGGTGGCTATAAAAACTATTGCGCCCAAAACCATACCCAAAGAAGTTATAAGTTTATACAACGGATAGGCTTTGCCTTTTAACCCTATTTTACGTATATTATAGCACAATTCTTTTGCGATTGCAAAAAATTTTTCACTTTGCTTTAAGGAAACGCTTACTTTAATTGAATTTTGGCTTTGTTTTTTTACGTCATAAAGGGCAATTCCCCTATTTTTGACCGTATTTATAAACCTATCTAGGTTTAACCCCGTTATACGATAGGTTACCAAGACGCTTAAACCCTTTCCACCCCTTTTATCTTTCCACAAACGACTACGTCCCCCGAACAGAATTTTTTTATATATAAATTTTCGCCTTTTACGCACACGAAACCTTTGCGTAGCGTAAGCAAAATTTCTTCGGGCGTGTACTTATAAAGTCCTTTTACGTTTTCAAAGTAGACGGCGCTTTCCCCAAAAATAACGGCACGAAAAATCGGCTCTTTTGGTAGTTGTTCTACGCCTATGCAATTTTTAATATTTTCTATAAACCCCATAGTCTTATTTTATGCCGTAGGGGTAAAAAAAAGGACTGCGAACAGTCCTTTAATTTTTTTATTAACCTTTGTAGTAGTTGATTAAACAACCTTTAAGTATAATTTGTTTTTCAGCGTCGGTAAGCGAATCCATCTTCAAGGTAATATCTTTGGTCTTTTGACCGATAACCGTTGCTTTGAATTCTTTTGCGCCACTTGCAATAAGGTCTTTAACGCCCTTGATATAAACGTAATCGCCAACTTCAAAGTCGTTTTTATCTGCAAGTAAAGGTAACATACCCCAGTTGATAAGGTTACTTCTATAACGCTTTGTTGCGTATTCTTTAGCAATGTTTGCAACGCCACCTAAAACCCTTTGGCAAGACGCCGCTTGTTCTCTTGCAGAACCGTCGCCAGGTTTAATTGAACAAACTACGCTACCGTAAGAAGTTTTATTTTCATCAAACCCTAACTCAACGGGGAAACCGCCGTCACGAACGGCTTTTGCCCTACCAACGTACGCAGGGTCTTTTCTTGAAAGGGCAAATTCAGCAAGTTTTAAGGGGTTAGAACGGTAAGACGAAGTTTCGCCCGACGGAATAAGTTCGTCAGTAGTGGTAACGGGGTCGTTAATAACCGAAACAACTTTAAGTAAAAGGTCGTCTTTAAGCGCTTGCATTTTGGGCCAGTCCGCAATGTTAGGTCCGTAAACTAAATTTTGTTCAAGGTCGCCTTTTTTAACGCCGTCAAACACCCTTGCCTTATAAATTTTATTTTCAAAACGGTATTTTTTAACCTTGTTTGAATATTCCATATCCATAGCAGAAGTGATTGCACCGCCGTTTTTAGCCGTTGCCGCAATACTTCTTGCGTCCATAAGCGCAACTGCAGAAAGTTGACCGTTTGCAGGTTTACTGCCTTCTCTACTTTCAAAGTTACGTGTGGTGTGACGGATAGATAAACCGTTGTTTTGCGGAACGTCGCCCGCGCCGAAACAAGGACCACAGAACGCCGTTTTAATAACTGCGCCGTTATCCATAAGTTTAGATATATAACCACTATCAACTAATCCTTTATATACCGGTTGACTTGAAGGATACACGTCTAAAGTAAAATCGTTGTTATTGATTGCCGTATCGCCTAAAATTGCAGACGCTTCTGCGATATTTTCGTACATACCACCTGCGCAACCTGCTATAACGCCCTGTTCAACGTAAACTTTGCCGTCTTTAATTTTATCGGTAAGTTTAAATTCGCCTTTACCTTCTGGTAAAAGTTTTTGACCTGCTTGTTCACACTCTTTCAAAAGTTCGTACGGACGTGACAAGAAGTCCTTAATAGTGTATGCGTTAGACGGGTGGAAAGGAAGGGCTATCATAGGTTCAACTTTAGAAAGGTCAATAACTATACCCCTATCGTAATAAGCGCCTTCTTCGGGGTTCATTTGTTTATAAGCCCCTACTCTGCCGTGTTGTTCGTAATATTTTTTAGTCTTTTCGTCAGTTACCCAAACTGAAGAAAGACAGGTGGTTTCGGTAGTCATAACGTCTATGCCGTTTCTAAAATCCATTGACAAAGTTTTAATGCCGTTACCAACGAATTCAAGCACTCTGTTTTTAACGAACCCACTTTTAAAAGTTGCCTTAACTAACGCAAGCGCAACGTCGTGCGGGCCAACGCCCTTGCGAAGTCTACCCTTAAGGTTAACTGCAACTACTTCGGGCATATCAAGGTCGTAAGTTCTATTTAATAACTGTTTAACTAATTCTGGGCCACCTTCGCCAACGGCAAGCGTGCCTAACGCACCGTAACGGGTATGAGAGTCAGACCCTAAAATCATAGCGCCACAGAAAGCGCGCATTTCACGCATGTATTGATGGATAACTGCAAGATGTGGTGGCACGAACGCCCCACCGTATTTTTTAGCGGCTGAAAGCCCGAAAACGTGGTCGTCTTCGTTAATTGTTCCACCAACGGCGCAAAGTGAGTTGTGGCAGTTGGTAAGAGTATAAGGAATAGGGAACTTATCAAGTCCGCTTGCCTTTGCCGTTTGAATTATACCAACGTAAGTTATATCGTGCGAAGTAATTTCGTCAAACTTAACGTTAAGTTTATTATCGTCGCCACTGACGTTGTGCGCCGACAAAATTTTATAAGCCATAGTGCCTTTCTTTGCCGTTTGGTCAACGGCTTTAGCCTTTACTAATTTGCCGTTAAGAAAGTATACGCCTTTGTTAATAAGTTTAATCATATGAACATCTCCGTTTTTTCGTGTAGGAATATTATATAACATAAATAAATTTATTGCAAGTAAAGTAAACTACTTTAATTCGCCAAAAAAAGTTAAAAACTCTCTTGTTTTTTTATGCGTTTTGTTGTAGAATATACTTAAGGTGATTATTTATGAAGAGTTTTCGTTTTAAGTATACTGTGCTAATTTGGGTTTTACTTACGGCTATTTTATGCCTTTCACTTGCAGGTGTTGGCTGGAATATTTTTAACGTGATAGAATTTTCACGCCTTAACGCCGTAAAAACTACCACGTATTCAATTATTTTGGTTTTTTCAGCCTTGCTTTGCATCGTAGTAATAGGCGTTATGGTTTACGGCAAATACGTTATTAAAGACGGAAAACTTTACACTTGCTTTGGGTTTATTAGAACTAAAATTGAAGTTGAAAAAATAACTGCCGTTATCCACTTTAAAAAGAGTGATAAGTTAGTTATTTATTTTAACCAAAATAAATACGCAGTAGTGGTAATTTCCCCTAGTGAATACGATAATTTCATAAGCGCGCTCCGTGAAGTTAACCCCAAAATTGCATTTGATAACCGTATTGACGGCGAAGATACTCCTGCTTAAAATTAAAAAAAATTAAAATGCAAAATTTTTAATAAAATATTGTTGACAAAAATATATATTGAGTAGTAAACTAAAATTGTAAAAAACGAATAAATCCGGTAGGTAAGGCTACCATA
>JAZSJY010000026.1:0-9801 GCA_045534565.1 Christensenellaceae bacterium
AAGGCGTATGGACGCTTGTGTTAGTTCCTGCAGACGTTGTCAACTCAACCGATTGGTTCTATATGGAAGCAAGTGACGATGCAGGTGACTACAAGGCAAACGCTTCAGCAGACCTTAACGGTACAATTTACTTTGCAAAAGCAAAAGTATATTCTGCAAGCGAAGCGCTCAACTTAACGACTGTAGACGCTGATTACGAATATAAGATAGGCAAAACTTCTTTCGTTAACAAAGCATACGAATTCAAGAAGGGTTCATACAACAACAACCCGAATATCTTTAATAACGATTGGTATAACTACACCTATCTTGTAGACAGTCAACTCGTTGCAATGGCAAAATCAGATAACGCAGATAACGCAACTAGCGCTACCCGAGATACAGTAATCGGTCTTGAATTGAAAGAAGGCGTTGAAATCACTGATGGCTTAAAACTTTACGTTGTTGCAACAGGTATGGTAGATCCACACTTCCAAATGATGACTGGTCGTGAATCAGGTCACTTTGGCACGCCACACGGCACGGCAGTTGGTACTGATGAAAACGGCTTTACCATTTGGGAAGTAGATTTAACTGCTTACGTTGGTGAAACTTGCAAATACTTCCGTTTCTGGTTTGGTCAAAAGTTGATTATTCCTGATATTGAACAAGCAGTTGTTAGAGATATCTATTTTGCATAATAAAAGTTTTTTTAACGGCAAATTACCCGAAAAGTTCTTTCGGGTAACTTGCGTGTTATAAAAGGTTAATAAAAAAAGGCTCTTACGGTGTAAAAACCGCAAAAAATATTTTTTAAGGAGGGGACCTATGAAAATGGTTCAAGGTAGTAAGTCGGACTATCAAAGTCCGCAAGTTCAATTTATTGCAGTGTGTGAAGACGTTTTAAAAGCATCTTTCGGCACAGAAGATTACGATTTTAGTGAAGACACTAAATCATGGTATTAATAGGGGGCAGGAATTATGAAAACTTTAAAAAATAAATTATTAGTTTCATTTATTTCTATGTTGGTGCTTTGTTTAACCCTTGCTTTTGCTTTCTCTTTTAATGCTACCAAAGTACAAGCAACGGTTGATAACGATGCTTTCGTAATGGTTGAAGGCGCATCAGTAGCAACCAACAAAGATGGTATCCGTTTCCGTGTTCAAATGGGTCAAAACGTATACGACAAAGTATTTACTAACGACGCTAACGACGACGTTAAACTTTCAGTTTTAATCGCACCTGAAACTTTCTTTGATGATCTTGCAGAAACTGCAAACGCAGGTAAATATCAACAACTTGCAAAGAAAGTAGAAGTTAAAATTGATGACGTAGCAAAGGTTTATAAACAAGGCGACTATTATTTTGCAAACGCAGTTTTAACTAACCTTGCAGTAGCAAACAACAATGCGATTACTGAAGATCAATTTGATTTAGAATTTGTTGCAGTTGGTTGCATAGCAACCACCACGGGTAGCGAAACTACTTATGAATACACTGCATTATCAGAAGCAAGAACGCAATACCAAGTAGCACAAAGTGCAATTCTTGACGTTGAAGATATTACTGGCGAATACGCAAAAGTTCTTTTAGCAGAAAATAGCCCTTATAAAACTTGGTTGGGTAAAGAAGAACACCCCATAGTAGTTGATTCAGAAGAAGATTTTACTTCACTTACTACAAAAGTTGTTAATGAAGTTTCTTTTGATAACGTTGCAATAGATATCAAAAACGATTTCGGTATTGCAGATAGAACTTCTATCCCTGCAAGCGCGACGATAACTCATAAAGTTAACTTCTATGACGGCGCAACCCTTTTAGAATCAAAATGGGTTTTAGACGGCACACAAGCAGTAGCACCCACCGTTACTGAAATCAAAAATATGGTTGGTTCACACAGTGCTACAAAAGCAGTTGCTGGTACTCTTATGGCTGATAAATTCAGCGGTTGGGTAGATGGCGAAGATGCAACTGCTAACCTTGATGCTATTGCAAATTTCACTAACGTTTATGCAAACTACGTTAGCCAAGACGTAAGAAATGAAGTTTTGGCACAATTAAAAACAGCGCAACCCAACACCGTATTCTTCTTTGATAACCCTGTTGGCGCGACCCAACTTACCATTGAAAATGCAAGCGACGTGTTTGCAACAAGTTATGATACAACCGTTAAAGCGCCTGGTCAAGATGGTTCAACTAAGATAGAAGTTATCAACAACCTTGGTGGTGGTGACTTGTGGTTGCAATATCTTAACGCAGAACTTTCAGAATTACCTGACGGTAAATACGTAGTGTTTGACGTTTGCGTTTCTTACCCTGCAGAAGTTACTCATATTTGGTGGAAGTTTGGTTATACTAATGGTTCAGTTTTAACTAACAATTCATGGGGCAAAGTAATCGTTTCAACCACTTACTTAAAGAGCCAAGCAAACGTTGCTATTTCAACCCGTTGTGGCGGTTCAGGTGATGGAAATTTCGTAGGCACACTTTGGTTAGGTAAAGGCATAATTATTGATGTTGCAGATATAGCAAACGCAACAACTATCGCTTCTGGTACAACTTACAAAATCGGTAATACCGAACTTGTTGGTGCAATCTCTTCTTATGGTCTTAATGGATCAGGCACAAAAGGAAATCATAAGGCTACTACTAACGATTCTATATTCTTATATGATTTCTTCTTTACGCCTATTAATATTTATAATGATGAAATCTTCTATCACGAACAAACTGGCGTAAGTGGTGGTGTTGTTGTAACCTTAAATAATGCTATGCAAAACCAAAAACTCTACGTAACGGCAAGGGGTTGGACAGATAGGCCTGCAACTTATTGTTGGAGTGAAGGTGGCACGTTAAATAACGCTGGCGCTCTTTATGCAACCATAGTTAACGCAGACGCCGGCAACGGTTATAAGACCTATTGCTTTGACTTAAGTTCATTTGAAAGCGTTAAGTCATTGCGTTTGTGCAGTGGCGCATGGTCTGAAGGTCGTTTCCAACAAATCTTTATTAAAGATATAACGGTAGTAGACTAATCACTTAAACACACAAGATAAACAATTAGATTTTTTACGGTTTTTAATCACACCACCGCCGAAAAATTCGGCGGTGGGTAAAACCGTGTTTATTTAGGAGATAATATGCAAAACACAAACATTGTTAAAAAGAAAAAAGACGTTGGTGCAATAGTATTCATTATTACTATGCTTATTGTGCCTATTATATCTTTTTTATTTTTCTACGTTTACATAAACTTTAACTCTATACTCATGGCTTTCCAAATTCCGCTTAAAGATAGTTTAGGTGGTTATAGGTGGGGGTTAGATAACTTTAAAAACGTTTTCCATCAATTCGTTGATACTGATGAAAACTTGCTCGGCTATTTACTTAACACGTGCATTTTCTTCGTTCAAGATACTTTTATTAGCTTGCCACTTTCACTTGTAATATGCTTTTTCATTTACAAGAAAATCGCTTGCTATAAAGTTCTTCGTGTAATCATTTACTTGCCTATCATCATCACGTCAACCATAGTTGCAACCTTGTTTAAGGGTATGATTGAAGCAGGCGGTCCCTTACAAATGATATGTGGTAAGTTCGGCTTAACGCACCCAAAAACTTTCGTTAACAGCGAAGAATGGGCGTTAAAAACCGTGCTCTTTTACGTTATCTATTCTGGGCTTGGTGGTCGCTTTGTTTTACTTGGCGGTGCTATGAACTCTATTGATAACAGCATTATTGAAGCAGGTAAACTTGATGGCGCTGGTCCGTGGCGTGAATTAGTTTCTATAATTATGCCTTGCATTTGGCCAACACTCGGTACAATGGTTCTTTTGTGTTCTGCAGGTATCTTTACTGCAAGTGGGCCGTCACTCTTGTTTGATAGGGGTGAATACGGCAGTTGTACTATAAGTTACTGGATATATAAAATTACCACAGGCGCTGGTAGTGCTGGCGAAAACTATGAAATGGCGTCTGCCGTTGGTTTGGTATTTACTGTACTCGGCTTGCCTATAGTTTTCATAGTTAAAAAACTTACTAAAATTACAGAGGAGGCGTAAACCATGAGGGTTAGAGAAAAAATCAAAAGAACGGTTGGCGAACGTGTAATTTACACTATTGCTTTCGTTATTCTTGCTTTATACGCAGCCTTTATTTTGTATCATTTTTACTTCCTTTTCCAACTTGCTACCAAAGGTAGCGCTGTTGAATACGACCAAGCCGTTATGAACGATACCCTTGGCACGTGGAGTAAAAACTTTACTTTAAGAAACTTTATTGACGCTTTTGGCGCTTTTCACGACGATTTTGGTAATACCTTCCTTGGTATGACGTTTAACTCACTTTGGTTTGCTATCGGCAGTGAAGTTATCGTTCTTTTCTTCCAAGCAGGCGTTGCGTACGTTCTTTCTAAGTACAAATTTAAGGGCAGAATGTTTATCTATAACGTAGTTCTCGTTAGAATGATGATTCCTATCGTTGGTACGTTGCCATCTGCTTATAGGGCTTACGATATGTTGGGGTTACTCAATTCGCCGTTAATTCTTCTCACCGCTACCGACTGTTTAGGTGGTGGTAACTTCCTTATCCTTTTCGCTTTCTTTAAAGTGATTTCTTGGGAATATGCTGAAGCGGCGTTTATTGACGGTGCAACCCACTTTGACGTATACTTTAGAATTATGCTTCGTATGGCTATGCCTGCAATAAGTGTTCTTTTCATAACAGGCTTTATTGCACGCTGGAATGAATACATTAACATTAGTATCTTTATGCCAGAACTGCCAACACTTTCTTACGGGCTGTACATTTACGAGCAAAATATGAAATACGCAGGTGGCAATATGCCGGCTTACTTTGCTGGGGTATTCATCGCTACTATTCCTTGTATTACGCTCTTTATCATATTCCAAAACTCTATTATGCAAACCGTTCACTTCGGTGGCATAAAAGGCTAATTTTGAACTTTTCCGCAACGCCTTTCTTGGCGTTGCGGTTATCCTATAAATAATTTCAGGTGGTATATTATGGCTGAAAATAAAATGATTCCTACTGCTCTTCCTTTTTGGTCATGGAACGACGTTTTAGAAGAAGATAAACTTGTGGATCAAATTCATAAAATGAAAGAACACGGGTACGGTGGGTTTTTTATGCATGCGCGTTCAGGACTTAAAACTGAATACCTAAGCGATAAATGGTTTAGTTGTATTCGTGCTTGTTGTGAAGCGGCTAAAAAACTTGGTATGGAAGCGTGGGCTTACGACGAAAACGGTTGGCCAAGTGGCTTCGTTGGTGGAAAATTGCTTGAAATTAAAGAATTTCGTGTTCATTACCTTGATTCTTCTATCGGCGATTTTGATGAAAATGCAACTTTCCATTACTTAATTGACGGCAACAACGTTATTCGCCAAGAAACTTGTTCTAACGCTACGTTTATTAACGTTTATGAAAAAGAATCTGTTTCTCTTGCAGACATTATGAACGGGGAAGTTGTTGACGCTTTCATTAGGGAAACGCACGAAAGATATAAAGTTGAAGTTCCTAACCTTAAAGATAACGTGGTTGGTTTCTTTACCGATGAACCACTTTACACAGAACATCAACAAACGCCCTACACAAGAATTTTACCTGCTTATTATTTAGAACGCTATGGCGAAGACATTTTTGATAAGTTAGGTTTACTTTTCTTTGAAGGCGTTGGTTACGAAAAATTCCGTTACAGATACTATAAATCTTGCCAAGAACTTATGCTTAAAAACTTTGCAGAAAAGGTTTATACTTGGCTTGATAAAAACGGCTTAAAACTTACAGGCCACTACGTTGAAGAACGTACTATGTGGACTCAAGTGCTTAATAACGCTGGTATTATGCCTTACTATGAATATTTGCATATGCCGGGTATTGACTGGCTTTGCCGTAGATATTTATTCGTTTCTACCATTAAGCAAATGACTAGCGTTGCTGAACAATTACAAAAAGAAAAAACCCTTTGCGAAATGTTCGCTATGACAGGGTGGGATGTTACCCCTAAAGAATTAAAAAGCATTGCTGACTATCAATATAACTACGGCGTTAACGTTATGTGTTTCCACTTGCTTCCTTACTCTGAAAGGGGGGAAAGAAAGAACGATTATCCGTCGCACTTCTCTTCGTTCAACGCTTGGATAGATAAGGGTATTGCGCCTTTTAACCGTTATTTTGATTACCTTGGTGATTTTATACGTAAAGGTAAAGAAAAAATTAACGTTGCAGTATTATTTACCGTGCGTAGCGTTTACGTTAAATACACGCCTAAAGACTGGGGGGATTGCGTTGAAGACATTGATGAAAGTTACATAATGGATGCTTGCGCTACCCTTGCTAATAATCACGTAGCTTTCCACATTTTAGATGAAACTTTACTTGGTAAATACGGTGGGGTTAAAGACGGCAAAATTACGCTTGGCGCATGTTCATACGATACTTTAATTATCCCAAAAGCAATAGTCATTGATAAAACAACTGACGATATTTTAAGGGAATTCGTTGCGCAAGGTGGTAAAGTTCACATTTTAGGCCAAAAACCCTATCTTGTTGAAGGTGACCCTGCCGACTTTGACTATTTGCAAAATAATATTGATTATCAACAAATTTTTGATGCTAACGAATACGTTGTTACGTCAAAATCTAAAGACTTACACACTTCACTTCGCACTATTGACGGCGTTAAATACGTGTTTATCGTTAATATAGGCGATAGTGACGTTGAAACGCAAGTTTTAGTTGACGGTGCGCCCTTAAACGCAACTTATAACGTTGTTGACGGCACGTCTACTTTCGTTGGCGATAATATCGTTATCCCTAAAAAAGAATCTGTTATAGTTACCAAATTCGTTGGCGAAATTCCAACCCTTAAAGAGTTTGAAACGGTTGAAATAGGTTCTAACGAATATCAAGTTGTTGACTATAATTCAAACTATTTACCACTTGATTTTGCTTGCATTTCTTACGACGGCGTTAACTTTGAAGATAAACTGCCAGTCGTGGGTATATTTAGAAGACTTTTAGAAGAACGTTACTGTGGTAAAGTTTATCTTAAATATAACTTTACCGTCAAAGAACAACTTTCTTACGTTACCGTTATTGCTGAAGATAGCGATAAAATTAAGGCTACCTTAAACGGTGCGCCCATTACTTTTGATGGCAATTCTGCTCTTGATGAAATTTACAAGGTTGCAGACGTTAACGGTAAAGTTGTTATAGGCGAAAACCAACTTGTTATTGAATACGATTTCTATCAAGATGAAAACGTTTATTACGCATTGTTTGGCGAAGGCGTTTCTGAAAGTTTAAGAAACTGTATGACTTATAACACTATGATTACAGCGCCTTACCTTGCAGGTAAATTTGGCGTTTACTCAAACGATTTCAGGGCAGGTAGCGTTGATTCAACCCTTTATGCAGATACTTTCTACGTTGGTGCATCACCCGAAAAGGTTATAAATCTTGTTGAAGACGGTTTTGCTTTCTTTGCAGGTAACGTAACCTTAAAACGCACCTTTATTGCTAATAGTAATAACGTTAAACTCAAACTTAACGGCAGATTCCATGTCGCTGAAGTTTCAGTTAACGGCAATTTTGCTGGAACGCTTATTTTTACTGACGTCATTGACGTTTCTAAATTTGTTAAACAAGGCGAAAATACTTTAGAAGTTAAACTCTATTCGGGTAACCGTAACCTTTTAGGTCCACACCACCTTAAAAATAGTGACCTTGATACTGAAGTTGGGCCTTACGCTTTTGACTTTACTGACACTTGGCACGGTAACGATAGCCCAGAGTTTACAAGTAGATACTGTTTATCTAAATTTGGCTTATTCAATAAATAATTTACAGGTATTTTATGGCTAATAAAATTTATAATTATACACAACAATATTGTACTTACGGGCACTTTAACACTGAAGTGCCCGCTGGCTATACCGTAACCAACGGCGATAAATTAAGTGCGCCTTGGTATTACGATTATCAAAATAGAAAAATTCTTTTATACGTTGACCAAAACGGTCCCGTTAAAATTCAATGTAATCCACCGTCGGGTATTCTGCTTTGCAAAAGGGAACTTGGCGAAAATCAAAGCAAATGGCAAGTTTGGGTGCAATCAAAGGACTTAAACAACGGCGTGCCCGTTAGTAACTTTAATTCGCCCGTTATTCGCCACGACCTTGAAAAGCCGATCTTTACGGTTGACTGGGCGCCCGAAAAGGCTATTTATAAATCACAATTTAGCAACGTTGATATTATCACGGAAATTTTTATGCCCGTTGATAAGCCTACCGTTTGCATGAAAACTACTATCGTTAACAAAACGGATAGCGATATGGATTTTACGGTTACACCAGCATTTTTCCCTTACGTTAATATGCCACAAATGGTTGCGTGGGATTTGCCCGAATGGTATCTTTCAACTACGGCAATAAAGGGTGATAACGCCTTTTCTATTTGTGGTCAAATGATAGATCCGGGTATGGATAAAAATAAATATCATTCAGTTACTTTCAACGTTGATTTTGATGAAAATGCACAGTTTGAACTTGATATGAGCAAGTTTACTGGCTCTGGCAACTTCTTTGCCCCTAAAACTGTAATCAACGATTTGCCCTTATCAAAAACAGTTGCAAACGTTGTTGAGCCCGTTAGTCACGGTGAAACGCAAGCCGTTTGGGCTGTAAAATATAACGCTACCGTCAAGGCAAATAGCAAAAAGTCGTTTACTCAAGTTTTAACACTTCAAACTTCGCACTTTTATGACCAAAGGGAAAACGACTTTGAACGTGCTTACTTTGACGGCGATTTATACGATACAAGTTTGCAAAAAGCAAAAGAGTTTTATTTAGACTTATTTTCAAAACGAAAAATAAAAACCAACAATGAAATTTACGATAACTTTATCAATGCGTTTGCCCCATTGCAAATGTACTGGGTTTGCTCGCTTGATAGGGGGTGGCCGTCTTCAATGCGTGGCACAAGGGACGCTAGTCAAGACTTCGTTGGTATGTTGCCTATTGACCCTGACTGGACAAAGAAAACTATTATGCAGTTGCTTTCGCATCAGCGCACAGACGGTTGGTTTCCACGTCAAATAAGCACTATTTCAAGACAAGCCCCACACGATTTGCGTAATTTCTGTGATGGTGGTGCATTTTTTCTAGAATTGTTTTACGAATATCTTGCTTTTACCCGTGATTTTGATTTGCTCAATGAGAAAACTTTTTGGTATGATAGTGATGAACAAAGTACGGTGTTGGAACACGTTGAAAGGTGCGTAAACTATTATATAACCCCACAAAATATCGGCGAACACGGTTTGTGTAAAGCTTGGTACGGCGACTGGTGGGACGTTCTTGACCACGTTGGTTTAGAAGGTAGGGGGGAAACGGTTACTGTAACTGCTCAAATGATCGTTAACCTTCGCTATATGATTGAAATTTTCAATTATATGGTTGAAACGGATAAGTTGGATAATAGTTACCTTGCAAAAGCTAAAGAATACGCTTTGGCAAGGGAAAACTTTATTACCGCGATGAGAGAATATGCCTTAAATAGTAAAGGTTATTTTAACGGCTACTTTAACGACGATGGTAAGTGGCTTTTCAGCGACAACGACCCCGATGGCGTTGAAAGAATGTTTTTGGTAAGCAACGCTTGGGCGATAATTTCAGGCGTTGCAGATAAAACCTTGCGTGATAAAGTGCTTGAAAATATTGAAAGAATTTCTTTTGATAGAATGGGTTATAACACCAACAGTAGTAAATTCTTAAAATTGGTTGAAAAAGCAGGCAGGG
>JAZSJY010000111.1:0-5842 GCA_045534565.1 Christensenellaceae bacterium
TTCCGTCAATAACGACAAAAGCAGAGTGCCCTATTGAAAAATTTACGAAATATATTTTCGCAGATGGAAATAGTAAAAAACAATTGTTTGAACTTTGGGGATATGATATAATAGATTCAAAGTATTTACAACAAGAATTTATTAAGCAAGCAAAACTATCCTATTCAGTTGGGGATTATGAGTTAGGATATCTTAACGAACACGGTCAAAGAATAAATATAATCATTAAGCTTAAACGAAAAGATAAAAAGGAATACGTGTCTTTTCGTTCAGGTTGGATGACTTATCCCAACGGAAGAATTGCTCTTACAACGCCATATGGGGGTAAAAAGAAATGAAAGAATATGATAGAGTAGAATTAATTTCAGATAAGAAAAAATTTATAGATTTGGGGTTAAAACAAGGAGATAAAGGGACTATTTTGGGTCCAAAGAGAAACGGCTATTGGTTAGTTGTTTTTGATGGTGAAATATTTCAAGATGAAGATGGGATTTGGAGCACAACCGAAATTGATGCCGCAGTTTTAGAAGAAGACGTAAAGGTGATTTTAGAATAATATGAAAGAATATGATAGATAGGTTGGTTTAATTTTTTTGCAATTTCTTTTATATTTGTTTTTTACCAACATCAAAACTTAAAGCCCTACGCTTTTAGCGTAGGGCTTTAAATATATTTAATTTATTTATCGCTCACCATACTTTTCTTAAAAAGAATAATTGTTAAAACTATACTTAAAATTAAAAAGACGAATATCGGTATCAACCCTAAATAAGCAACGCTATCAAAGGTATAAGTAATCCCCAAAGCGTTTTTTGATTTAGTAATTGTTCTACCTATATAAACGGACGGATAGAACGGCAAAACTCTGCAAAAAGTTTCAAAACCACCCATAGTTTCAACAGGCATCCAACAACCACCGATAATACCTGATAAACTTATAAATACCGAGCATATACCGGGTGAAGATTTATCGCTAAAAACAGTTCCAAAAAGTATGCCTAAAAATACGTTTATAATAAGTAACGGCAATTGACTTATTATCAAAAGCAAAATATTTAAAAACGATATAAACTCTTCGTTAGAAATAAGTGAAATGATAAAGCCTGTTAAAACACAAATTATAGTTTGTGCTACCCCTATAATTAGCCCTACGAGAAAATACCCTAAAATAAAATGGTGGGCTTTCATGGGCGAAGAATATAGCCTTTTTAAGAAAAACGTTTGCTTATCTTTTGAAACTATTAGCGCAAGCGTTAGCATAACGAAAGAATATGAAAACACCGTTATCCCCGATAGTAAACTATTTAGTTCAAAAGTTGGGGTATGCCCGTTTGAATAGTTGTTTATTATGCGAAAAAGCGCAAACATAACGATAGGAAACCCCAAGCAAAAAACGTACATTATAGGGTCCCTTAAAACTTCTTTAAAGTTTCTTTTGAAAAAA
Source organism: Christensenellaceae bacterium (assembly GCA_045534565.1). GTDB lineage: Bacteria > Bacillota > Clostridia > Christensenellales > Borkfalkiaceae > UBA1259. Next base: position 1,445 of record JAZSJY010000111.1, read on the forward strand.
TTAAAAGTTTTATTCACCTTTCGCCTCCACCAACTTTATAAAAGCGTCTTCAAAGCTTTCCGTATTAGTTATCTCTTTTATTTCTTGAATCGTACCTATTTGCAGTATTTTACCCTTTGATAATATTGCAACTCTATCGCATAAACTTTCAATTTCTTCTAAATAATGCGAAGTTAAAATAATCGTTATATTTTTTTGTAACTTTTTTATAATTTTCCAAAGTTCACGCCTTGCGAACACGTCTAACCCAAGCGTAGGCTCGTCAAGGAATAATATTTTGGGCTTTGATATTAACGCTATCGCAATAGATAACCTTCTTTTGTATCCGCCTGATAACGTCTTTGCCCTTTGGTTTAGAACGTCGTTTAGGCTAAAAATTTCTACAACTTCGTTTATAGCGTCTAAATCGTTATTACCGTATATGTTTGCAAAAAATTCTAAATTTTCTTTTACCGTTAAGTTGTTAGCAACTGATGTTTCTTGTGGCGATATATCTATTATTTCTTTAATTTTATCAACGTCTTTATCTAAATCAAAGCCGTCAATCGTAATACTTCCACTCGTTTTTTTGGTGAGTCCACAAAGAATTTTAATAAGAGTCGTCTTGCCTGCACCGTTTACCCCTAAAAGCCCAAACAATTCGCCTTTTTTTATCGTTAACGAAACGCCGTCCAACGCCTTTTTTAATTTATAATTTTTACAAACGCCGTCAATGGTTATAATTCCCATATTAAACCCCTATTTGCCAAGCATTATATCGGTTAAATTTTCAATCACGTCGGCTTTTACTAACGCAATGCCCTTTTCTTTATCGCAAAGTACTATGATTGAATCGCCAGGCTTAATATCAAACATATTTCTTATTTCTTTTGGAATAACTATTTGTCCCTTTTCACCGACTTTGCAAATTCCAACATATTTATCTTTAATATTCTTTTCCATAACGTCCCCCTTTGGTATAATTTGTTATACTTTTCATACTTATTATACTTTCATTCAAAAAACTTGTCAATTAAAATAAAGGAATTTTGACGGAATTTTCAAAATTCAGTCAGCATAGAAAATCTATCACTATTTACTTGTGTATAGACGCTTTTAATATTATAATATAACTATAAGTTTTTAGGAGATAAAAATGCAATATAAGATAGGTTGTTCAATAAGATTTAGCACTTTTACTAGCGAACCTAAACAAGGCGCTATCAATTTATATAACGCCTTTGGTGGAAAAGAAAAATTGCTTGAATTTTTAGGTAAAAACGTAGACGCAGTTGAACTTCGCATGGTTGATAGTTCCACTTCGCCTTTAGACCTATTAAATGCCGTAGAACTTATTAAATCTTACGGTATAACTGCAACTATTCACGGCACACTTGCGCCCGTTGAAGCGTTTTTTTTGCCTTATAAAAAGTTATTTTCAAGCAACGTGCAAAACTTTTATAATATTATCGTCCACCCCACCCAAGATAGAATTGAAACGGTTAAAAATTTAAAAGATATTTGTCAAGAAATAGAAAAAAATAATTACCCCGTGCGCATCACTCTTGAAAACCAACGCAAAAAGACAGAAGACTACTTTGGAACTTGCGCAGACGTTACCGATATTGTTACTGAAATTTCTTCGCCACACCTTTTCACGTGCTTTGATTTTGGGCATCAAATTAGCAACGAAAGAAAATACGACACCGACTTTTTGCAAGATGATTTTTTGCGATTAGTAAAACATACACATATTCACAGCATTTATGAAGGCAGAACGCATTTCCCGTTAAATCACGGCGAAACGCTTTTAGAAAGAAATATCACTTGCCTTATTGAAAAAGGTTTTGACGGGGTATTTTCTTTAGAACTTTCTTCCGAAAGATACGAAAACGATTTTAACGTAAAAGACGCCTTGGTTTCATCAATAAATATATTAAAAACAGCCGTTTCACAAGTTATATTAAAAAATAAAATGATTAATTTTTATAAAAACGACTACTTAACGCAGTTAGAAAAACTTAAACTTGATTTTGAAAAAAGTAAAAATTGCGTGGCTTTAATAGGTCATTCTTGCTATCTTATTAAATTTGAAAACACATTACTTGCAGTAGACCTTTCCCCCACAGTATTACCACTTGGCGATAAAGAAAAAACCTTCGTTTTAGAGTGGCTAAAAGACTTTGATGGATACATAACCACACATGCGCATATTGACCATTACGACCCGAATTTTTATCCCCTTATTCCAAAAAACTTGATAAAATACTTGCCCGATTTTATTGATTCACATGAAGAAAATCCAGTAAAAACTTTTGACGGAGCACGTTTTTTAGTAAAAGATATTGAACTTTGCTTTTTTGAAAGTGGACACACGGGCGCAGGTAAAATGGTGCGTGAATACGGCTTTTATATAGAGTACAACGGGGAAAAATATCTATTCCCCTGCGACGTTAGAAACTATGACTTCGCTTACCCCAAATTTGATAACGTGCGCGCATTATTTTGTCACTTGTGGTTTGGGCGTGGACAGGCGCTAATAAATACGCCAAACGAATACGCCTTAAAATTTTGTGATTTTGTAAAGCAATTTAATGCAAAAGAAAATTTCGTTGCCCACCTTTACGACCTTCATAGACCGATTGAAGAAATGTGGAGTGAGTTGCACGTAGATATTATTAAACCGTTACTGCCAAACGTTAAAGAATTTTTAGTTGGCGATTTAATTGAATTTTAACAACAAAAAAAAGAGTGCGTTCAGCACTCTTTTTATTATTTTTATTAAAGCATTTTTGCTAATTCAATGATTTGATCAAAAATATCTTCAACGTCTTCTGGGTAGAACAACGCACTGCCGTAAAGCGATTCGTAAAGTTCAGGCAAATAGCATTCTTTAGTAGGCATATACGTCCATTTATTGTTTGCAAGGCAAGCGAAGAAACACGTTTTATCACTAAACGCCTTTTTAATTTTTGCACCGAATTGTGAGAACACTTCACCAGGTAAAGCAAAAATATAAAAATCGCCTATTGCAAGCACTTGCATTTTAATTTTATAGTATTTTTTTGCCGAAAGGGTAAATTTAAGTGCGCGCTCTGCCATACATGCGTCAAACAATTCCTTGGGCGAAGACGCGTCCAACTTTGCGTCTTTGGGCAATTCTACGCTATTAAACGTCTTTTCAAGGTCGGCAATTTCTTGTTCGTTTGGAACTCTGTTTTGATAAATTTTAGTGTTAAACACACTTTTGATTTGACCATCTAAATAAACGTAATCTTTTATTGCAGATAAAATTCCGTCAGCAACTGCGTTTCCAAGATAATGGTGACAACTTACGGGGTTATAATCTTTATCGGTATTATTTACGTCTACTTGGTTAATATTACCTGCCGTGCCGTAGAACATTATGCTGATAAATTCGCTACCGAATTGCTTTTTCATGCGCAGAGAAACTATTGAAGACCAGTCACCGCTTGCTTCAGTTCCGTCAACGCTATCTTGGTGGTTTGCAAAACTATAAATAAGCCCTAAATTTTCACCGTTTTCGCCTTCAACAAAAAGAATAGGACAAAACGGGTCGTTTTCGCCGATAGGTCTAACTATATCGGGATTGCCAACGCCTGGATTCGTTCTTGAAACACCGTTCTTTAAAAGGTAGTTTCTGCAAAAACTTATGCCGTTAATTTCTGCCATAGAAAATCTAAACTTTGCGTTTATCTTTCTTTGATAAGCGCAGATAATAGTGTCGGCACACGCATTATACACCCAGTCAAGATATAATTTATCAATTTCAGTCGCTTCGGTGTCTGCAACTAAAGACATAGGCCCTGCCGTATGAGAGTGGGTTGCGCTGATAAGTAAATTTTCTCTCTTAATATCTATATACTTGCTAACTTTTTTATAAATTTCATCACACCAAGTATCGTCAATACCGCAAGCGTCTATTGCGAGCATTGCTATTTGATTTTTTCCGTCGTCAACAACTATTGCTTTTGCGTAAGTCTTTTCCTTAACGCCACTAGTTAACCTTAAGTTAAAATAACCAGCAAGACTATTGCCGAAAAGCGGTGTAATTTCTCTTTCGTAAAGACCTATTTTGTACATAATTTTCTCCTTTAATTGCTTTTTTATATTCCTTTACCAAGTTCTATAAAACAATCAAAAATATTTTCGGTATCTTCAGGGTAAAACGGCGCTGCGCTATAAAGTGATTCGTATAGACCTGGCAAATAACAATCTTTAGCGGGCATATACCCTGGTCTGTTGTTTGATAAACAAGCGAAGAAACACTTTTTATCACTAAACGCCTTTTTAATTTTTTTGCCGTATTGAGTAAACACTTCGCCAGGCAAAGCAAATATCATTAGATTATCAATGCTAATGATTTGCATTTTCACTTCGTAGTATTTTTTTGCCGAA
>JAZSJY010000166.1:0-10535 GCA_045534565.1 Christensenellaceae bacterium
AAAATAATTTTTCAATACGCGTGGCAGATAAATGCGATTTGCCAAAAATACTTTCTTTTATAAAAAAACTTGCCGTGTACGAAAAAATGCAAGACCAAGTAATCGCTACCGAAAAATCGCTTGAAGACTGGCTATTTAATAAAAAAGTGGCAAAGGTAATTTTTGCAGTAGAGAACGGCATTGAAGTAGGTTTTGCCCTTTACTTTTATAACTTTTCAACTTTCGTTGGCAAGGCAGGAATTTATTTAGAAGACTTGTTCGTTGACGTAGAGCACCGTGGTAAAGGTTACGGCAAAGCGTTGCTAAAATACCTTGCTAAAGAAGTTATTGAAAAAAATTTAGGTCGTTTAGAGTGGTGCTGTTTAGACTGGAATACGCCAAGCATAGACTTTTATTTGAGTTTAGGCGCAAAGCAAATGAACGGGTGGACGATATATCGCCTTACGGGTGAAGAACTTAAAAATTTTGCAAAATAAAAAAACTCCCTTTTGGGAGTTTTTTTGTTTATTTATTTAGTTGTTGATACTTTTCGTCAATTTCCTTAAACGTTTTAATAAAGCACTTGTAAAAACCTTTGCTATCTTCTGTTATGTAAGGTTTTTCAGGAACGCCCAAATCTTCAAGGTCTTTAAGTTTATAGTCGCCGTTAACTTTCCATTTTTTAAGCATACCTATATTAATTGCGTTTGTGGGGCAGTAGAACGAACAGCGCATACACATATCGCAACGGTGACCAAATTTAATATTTCCGTTATCGTTTACTTTAACGTTGTTTTGTGGGCAGGTGGTAACGCAAAGGTGACACTTAACGCACCTATCGTTATCAACCTTATAGAAGAAAGAGTTTATAGGGCCACCTAATTTTTGTATACCAACGAAGAACGCCCCTAAATCGTAGAAAACGTTTGACTTAATTTTTTCAACCGTACCGTTATAAAGGTTGTTCATCATAACGGCAAGCAGTTTATTGTCATAATCTAAAATTTCCCTAACGAAGTCCTTATCGTAAGCAAAGTGGATATTATACGGCATAACGTAATGATATTCGCCAACGAGTTGGGCTTTTTTTCTTTTCATACGGCGTATAATGATACGGCTTGAAGCGTTGTTCATAGCAAGCGTTTCGCCACTATTTTTGTATATAAAATACTTTTGCCCACGCTTAACTTTTAACTTTCTAAAATACTTGTTAAACGGCAGGGGAGAATTAAACCCGTAAATAGGGTAGCCAAAGCCTATAAGGTCGTAACCTTCGGTAGTAACTACGGGTGTAGCGTAGTTAATTTCTACCTTGTTAACGATATCGCCTTTAGCAGTAAATTCTTGCTCTATTTTGTTGGTTAGGTAACGGGTATTATAAGTGCCCGTATAATAAATAAGCAAAACTTTCATATATACATTATACTACAAAAAATCCCCCCTTGCAATAGGTAAAGCAAAAAAAGATAATTTTGCAAAAGCAAAATTCCAAAAAAAAATGGACAATTTTTTGCCCGTTTTTTTTCTTTTTCTATGTAATTTAGTTGACTTTATCACTTTACCGTGCTAAAATGTTAAAGCAATAAAGCAAAGAAAGGTGTAATTATGCAAAATTTTGATATTAAATCGTTTGACCAACTGTTTAGCGCAGTGTTAAAATTAGACGGTATGGATGATTGCCGTAAGTTTTTTGAAGACGTATGCACTATTAAAGAACTTGAAGATATTACCCAACGTTTACAAGTTGCTTCTTACCTTAAAGAAGGTAAGAACTATCAAGAAATTTCCGCATTAACGGGGGCAAGCACGGCTACTATTAGCAGGGTAAATAAGTGCCTTAACTACGGTAGTGGTGGTTATAATTTAGTTTTAGAAAAAGGGGATAAATAAAAATGCAAAACACTATATTAAACGGTGATGAAAAGGCAGTTTTCGCCCTTCGTTCTTTATATGAAAGTTTAGGCTATACTCAATATAAAATGAGTAAGTTTGAAGAATACGACCTTTACGCAAACAATAAAGACTTTTTGGTTTCAGATAACGTAATTACCTTTACCGATACCGACGGAAAGTTGATGGCGTTAAAGCCAGACGTAACTTTGTCTATAATAAAAAATGGTAAAGCAAGTGGGCGTTTACAAAAGGTTTACTATAACGAAAACGTTTACAGGGTTTCAAAAGGCACTAAATCTTTTAAGGAAATTATGCAAACGGGTTTAGAGTGTTGGGGCGACGTTGATTGTTACGCCGTTACCGAAGTTTTATACCTTGCCGTTAAAAGCCTTGAAAGTATCAGCGAAGATTATATTTTAGATATTTCAAGTTTAGGGTTAGTTTCTGCAGTGCTTAACGCTTTTGAAATTAAAGAAAGCGCAAAAAAGCAAATAATAAACTACCTTGCAGAAAAGAACGTATACGGCGTTGAAAACGTTTGCTGTGAAATAGGCTTAAAAAAGCAACAAGTTGAAATAATTAAAACTTTCGTTACCCTTTACGGTGCGCCTAAAACCGTTCTTAACAAAATTGATTGCTTTAACGTAAGCGACGGCGCAAAAGAAGAAATTGATTCGCTTAAACAAGTAATTACTGCCCTTGAAAGTTTAACTGCTTTAAATAAAGTTCGCATTGACTTTTCAGTTATAAACGACGTTAACTACTATAACGGCATAGTGTTTAAGGGTTACGTTAGCGGTATCCCCACGGGTATTTTGGCTGGTGGGCAATACGATAACCTTATGGCTAAAATGAACAAAAAATCAAAGGCGATAGGGTTTGCAGTTTATCTTGACGAACTTTCAAGACTTTCAGCAAAAGTTAAAAAACTTGATGCAGAAGTAGTCGTTCTATACGATAAAGAAACTTCGCTTGAAGACGTTGTAAACGCAGTAAAATGCGCTAAAGAAAGTGGCAAAACGGTGCTTGCCGTTAAAGGCGATATTGCTGACTTAAAATATAATTCGCTTATAAACTTAAAGGGGGATAAGTAATTGAAAACTATGCTTAACGTTGCTTTGCCGAAAGGTAGGCTTGGCGAAAAGGTTTACGCTATGTTTGAAAAAGCAGGTTTCCCTTGTCCGTCAATAAAAGAAAATAACAGAAAACTTATATTTGAAAATGAAGAGTGTGGCGTAAGATATTTTTGGGTTAAGCCGTCAGACGTAGCCATTTACGTTGAACGTGGCGCTGCCGATATAGGCGTTGCCGGTAAAGATATTTTGCTTGAATATCGCCCGGACGTGTACGAACTTTTAGACCTTAAAATAGGCAAGTGTGATATGGCTGTTGCAGGTAAAGTAGGGTTTGTTGACGATAGGTCACGCACTTTAACCGTTGCAACCAAGTTTACTAACGTAGCAAAATCTTACTACGCAAAACAGGGCAGAGATATTGATATTATTCACCTTAACGGCTCTATTGAACTTGCGCCTATTTTGGGGCTTTCAGACGTAATAGTGGATATAGTTGAAACGGGCGCAACCTTAAAGGAAAATAATTTAGTGGTTGTGGAAAAATTTCAACCGATAAGCGCAAGGCTTATTGCAAACAAAGCAAACTTTAACTTCAAAAACCAAGTAATTGAAAATATAATGAAGTCGCTTGCTTTACAAACGGAGAATTTATAATGATAAAAATCTTAAAAGATAACGTAAGCGCTCGTGAAGAAATTTTTTCGGTAGTAGAGCCTAAAGTTGACGTAACGGCTACCGTAAAGGAAATTATAGATAACGTTATTAAAAACGGCGATAAAGCCCTTTACGAATACGCCGAAAAATTTGATAAGGTTAAGTTAGATAGCCTTATCGTTACAAAAGAAGAAATAATTGACGCCGTAAATTCAGTTGATAGTGAATTTATAAGAGTGTTAGAACGCGCTAAAGAAAATATAACTGAATTCCATACCCAACAAGTTAGAAAGGGTTTTGAAATTAAAAAACAGAACGGCGTGGTGTTAGGGCAAAAAATAATTCCTATTGAAAAGGCAGGGCTTTACGTTCCAGGTGGTACGGCGGCTTATCCGTCAACCGTTTTAATGGACGCTATCCCCGCAAAGATTGCAGGGTGCAGTAAGGTGGTTATGGTAACGCCCCCGTCAAAAGACGGCAAAGTTAACCCCGTAATTTTAGCATCAGCGTATATCGCAGGCGTAGACACTATCTATAAAGTGGGTGGCGCTCAAGCAATCGCAGCCCTTGCTTACGGCACGGAAAGTATTGAAAAAGTTGATAAAATAGTAGGTCCTGGCAACGCTTTCGTTGCAGAAGCAAAACGCCAAGTTTACGGTAAAGTTTCAATTGATATGATTGCAGGCCCAAGCGAAATTATGATAGTTGCCGATAGTGGTTGTAACGCAAAGCATATTGCCGCCGACCTTTTATCACAAGCAGAGCACGATAAAATGGCAAGCGCCGTTTTGGTTACCGATAGCGCTACTTTGGCAGAAATGGTTAAAGAACAATTAGAAGTTCAAATTCCCTTGCTAAATAGGTGTGATATTGCAAGAACTTCTATTGATGAAAACGGAAAAATAATTATTACCGAAAGCATTGATAGGGCGATTGAAATAGCAAACGGAATTGCGCCCGAACATTTAGAACTATGCGTGGAAAACCCCTTTGATTATTTAGATAAGATCAAGAACGCAGGTTCGGTGTTTATGGGAAGATACTGCCCCGAAGCGCTTGGCGATTATATGGCAGGTATGAACCACACCTTACCAACGAGTGGTACGGCAAGGTTTTCAAGCCCCTTATCAGTTGACGATTTTATAAAGAAAACGCAATACGCATACTACACTAAAGACGCGCTTGACGAAATTTGTGAAGACGTAGAATATTTTGCTAACAAAGAAGGTCTTACGGCGCACGCAAAGAGCGCAGTAATACGAACAAAAGGTTAATATGAGTAAATTTTTAAGTGAAAAACTTTCAAAGTTAAAGCCTTACGTTCCGGGGGAACAACCCAAAGAACGCAAGTATATAAAACTAAACACTAACGAATCACCCTTTCCACCGTCAAAAAAGGCGATAGAGTTAATTAGCGAGCAAGCAAGTATGCTTAATCTTTATCCCGACCCCGACGTTAAAGAATTGACGGGTTTAGTTGCTAAAGAGTGTGGGGTAAGCGAAGACCAAGTAATTTTAACCAACGGGTCTGACGAAGTGTTAAACTTTGCTTTTATGGCTTATTGCGATAGCGTTCGCCCTGCGATTTTTGCAGATATTACTTACGGGTTTTATAAAGTGTTTGCAGATATAAACGGCGTTCAAAGTAAGGTGATTCCGTTAAAAGAAGACTTTTCTATTGATATTGACGATTATATCAAAGAAGACGGCACGGTGTTTATTGCAAACCCCAACGCGCCGACGGGCAAACTTTTGCCACTTGCCGAAATTGAAAGGCTACTTAAAAGCAATCCCGATAGAGTCGTCGTGATTGACGAAGCGTATATTGATTTTGGTGGTCAAAGCGCCGTTCGTTTAGTTGATAAACACGCCAACTTGTTGGTAACGCAAACCTTTTCAAAATCACGTTCACTTGCAGGGGCAAGGCTCGGTTTTGGTGTGGCAAGTAAGGAAATTATCAACGACTTGGTGCGCATTAAATATTCAACTAACCCCTACAACGTAAATAGAAGTACGGCGCTTGCAGGTATAGGCGCTATGCTTGATAAAGAGTATTTTATTGATAACTGCAAAAAGATTATTGAAAATAGAGAAAAAGCAAAAAGCCAACTTGAAAGTTTGGGCTTTGCCGTAACTAATTCAAAGGCAAACTTCTTGTTTGTAAAACACGAAAAGATTTCGGGCGAAGATTTATACCTTAAACTCAAAGAAGAAGGCGTGTTAGTTCGCCATTTTGATAGTCCAAGAATAAAAGAATATAACCGCATAACCGTAGGTAACGACTACGAAATGCAAATTTTAATAGAAAAAATTACTAAAATTTTGGGAGAATAATATATGAGAACGGCTAAAATACAAAGAAAAACGGCAGAAACCGATATAACTTTAGCAATCAATCTTGACGGTAAAGGTCAAAGCAAAATAAACACGGGTTGTGGTTTTTTAGATCACATGTTAACGCTTTTTTCTAAACACGGTAGGTTTGATTTAGAAGTTACCTGCGTGGGCGATACTTACGTTGATTATCACCACACCGTTGAAGACGTAGGCATTTGTTTAGGGCAAGCCTTTAATAGTGCGCTTGGCGATAAAAAGGGTATAGTTCGTTACGGCGATACTACTTTACCTATGGACGAAGCCTTGATTTTAACCGCCGTTGACCTTTCAGGTAGAAGTATTTTCGTTAAAGACCTTGATATTAAGGCTGAAAAGGTTGGCGATTTTGATACCGAACTTGCAGAAGAATTTTTAATTTCTTTCGTTCGCAACTGTCCTTGCGCTTTGCACGTTCGTCAACTTGCAGGTAGTAACGCTCACCACATAATTGAAGGCATATTCAAGTCGCTTGCAAGAACGCTTAAAAAAGCCGTTGCAATTGATAGTGAGTTTGCAGATGAAATTCCTTCAACTAAAGGTGCGCTTTAATGATTGCTATAATTGATTACGGCGTTGGCAACCTTTTTTCGCTTGAAAGTTCGTTTAAGGCAATAGGCGAACAAGCTATCGTTACTAATGACAAAAAGGTTATTGAGTGCGCCGATAAAATCGTATTGCCTGGCGTTGGGGCGTTTGGTGACGCCGCAGAAAAACTTTTTAGTTCTGGTTTAGGTCAGGTCGTTATTGACCAAGCGAATAGCGGTAAGCCACTTTTAGGTATTTGCCTTGGTATGCAACTTTTGTTTGAGAAGAGTTTTGAGTACGGCGAGCATAAAGGTTTAGGGCTTATTAAAGGGGAAATTCGCCCCATTAAAGAAGTTATAGGTAACGACCTTAAAATTCCACACATAGGTTGGAACGCTTTAAAGTTCGTGGGCGAAAAAAGTCAAATATTTAAGTATTTGAAAGAAGGTGACCACGTGTATTTCGTTCACTCTTATTACGGCGCTAATTGTGATAGCGTTATTGCCGTGAGCGAATACGGTGCTCTGTTGACGGCGGCGGTTGGCAAAGGCAACGTATACGGCTGTCAATTCCACCCTGAAAAGAGTGGCGAAGTAGGGCTTAAAATTTTGAAAGCGTTTTGTGAAGTAGGTAATAAATAATGAAACTTTTTCCCGCAATAGATTTGTTTGAAGGCAAGGCGGTTAGGCTTTTTAAGGGCGACTATCAACAAATGACCGTGTATAGTGATCACCCCGAAGAAATTGCAAAGGACTTTTTTTCTAAAGGCGCAAAGTATATTCACGTGGTTGATTTAGAAGGCGCAAAGAACGGTCAAACCCCAAATCTTGAAACAGTTAAAAAAATAGTAAACAGCACCGACGCTTTCGTTGAAGTGGGCGGTGGTATCCGTAGCCTTGAAGTTATTAAAAGATACGTTGATGCAGGCGTGGACAGGGTTATATTAGGGACTTCTGCCGTTACTGATAGAGAATTTTTGTTATCTGCCGTAAAAGAATACGGCGATAAAATTGCCGTTGGCGTAGATATTAAAGATGGATTCGTTGCAATAAAGGGGTGGACGGAAAAGTCAAACTTTTTAGCAATGGACTTCGTTAAAGAAATGCAAGATATAGGCGTTAAAACGGTAATTTGTACCGACATTAGTAAAGACGGCGCAATGCAAGGAACAAACCACGCGCTATATAAAGAATTAAGCCAAAAGTTTAGCGTTAACGTAATAGCGTCTGGTGGGGTAAGTTCTATTGAAGATATAGTTAAACTGCGCGCTTTAGATATTTACGGCGCAATTATAGGCAAGGCTTATTACACGGGCGCAATAGACTTAATAGAAGCGTTAAAGGTGGCAAAATGATAACTAAAAGAATTATTCCCTGTTTAGACGTAAAGGACGGCAGGGTAGTAAAAGGCGTAAACTTTCAAGGGTTGAGCGACGTTTCTTCCCCCGTAGAACTCGGCAAGTATTATAGCGACAACGGGGCAGACGAGTTGGTTTTTTACGATATAACCGCGTCTAACGAAAACAGATCGCTTTTTACCGATATACTTAAAGAAGTTGCAAGCACGATATTTATTCCATTAACCGTTGGCGGTGGAATAAACACCCTTGACGATTTTGATAGGGTGCTTAAGTGTGGCGCAGATAAAGTTAGCGTAAATTCGGGCGCAATAAAAAACCCAGATTTAATTTATCACGCAGCAAAGCGTTACGGCGATCAATGCGTAGTTCTTTCAATTGATGCAAAGCGTGAAAACGGTGCGTTCAAAGTGTTCGCTAAAGGTGGTAGAGTTAATACGGGTATGGACCTTATAGAGTGGGTTAAAAGGGGCGTTGATAACGGCGCAGGCGAAATAGTGCTTAACTCAATTGATACCGACGGCGTAAAGGGTGGCTTTGATATTGAAATGCTTGACGCTGTATGCTCTGCAGTTTCAGTTCCAGTAATAGCGTCTGGTGGCGCAGGTAATATAGACCACTTTATTACTTTATTTAACAAATTACCCAAAGTAGACGCAGGGTTGGCGGCGTCAATATTCCATTTTGGCGAAGTAAAAATAAACGACTTAAAAGAAAAATTAAAAATAAACGGAATACCCGTTAGAATATAAAGAAGGTAAAATTATGATAGATATTAAAGAACTTAAATTTGATAAAGACGGGCTTATCCCCGCAATAGTGGTTGATGCAATAAGTAAAAAAGTTTTAACCCTTGCGTATATGAACGAAGAAAGCCTTAAAATAACTATGCAAAAAAATCTCACTTGCTTTTGGAGTAGGTCAAGGCAAGAACTTTGGCTTAAAGGCGAAACGAGTGGTAACTATCAGCACGTAGTTTCAATTACTGCCGATTGCGATAAAGATGCTTTAGTCGTAATGGTTGAAGCGGACGGGCCTGCTTGTCATTTAGGTAAGCAAAGTTGTTTTCATAACCCTATGTATTTCAACCCTGAATTAGAAGAATTTTCTTTAGAAGGGCTTATGGATTTACTAAAGGGTAGGAAAGAACAAATGCCAGAAGGTTCTTATACCACCTATCTTTTCAAAAAAGGTATTGATAAAATTTTGAAAAAGGTTGGCGAAGAAAATACCGAAGTTATAATTGCCGCAAAGGCAAACGATAAAAAAGAAACGGTATATGAAATTGCAGACCTTTGCTATCACGTAATGGTGCTTATGACTGAAATGGGCATTTCGCTTGAAGATGTTCATAAAGAATTAGCGTCACGCCACGTAATAGATCATAAAATTAAACAGGAGAAAATGACTAAATGATTTTTACCGACATGCACGTGCATACGACCTTTTGCGACGGTAAAAACACCCCTGAAGAAATGGTGCTTTCAGCAATAGAAAAAGGGCTAAAAAAAATCGGGTTAGTGATACACTCGTTTTTGCCTTTTTTTGATGAAGGTGGTTGCAAAGGTTATCACGTAGAGCAAGCGTTTATAAAAGAAGTGCAACGCGTTAAAGAAAAGTACGCTGATAAAATTGAAGTCCTTTGCGGTATAGAAATGGACTATTATTCACTCGGCGTTACAAAAGGCTTTGATTACGTTATAGGTTCGGTGCACTTTTTTAAGGCGGGTGAAAAATATTATCCTATTGACTGGTACTTTGATATATTGAAAAACGCCGTAGATCAAGCCTATGGTGGCGACGTGTATCTTGCAGTAGAGAAATATTTTGAAGACGTTTCAAACATAGTTGAAAAGCACAATGCCGATATAATAGGGCATTTTGATTTGATTACCAAGTTCAATGAGAAAAATCCGTATATAGACGTAAATAATCCAAGATATATAAAGGCTTGGCAGAAAGCCGTAGATAAACTTATTCCATACGGAAAGCCGTTTGAAATAAACACAGGGGCGATTTCCCGTGGGTATAGAACGACACCCTATCCCGCCTTTGATATAGTAGAATATATAAAGAAAAAAGGTGGAAAACTGATTTTATCAAGCGACGCTCACTCTGCAAGTGGAATTGCAAATCAATACGATAAGTGGAAGTCACTTTTATAGTAAAAGTTAAATAAAGTCATAATTCGTCAAAAAAACGCATAAAGATTACTATTCTTTTTTAAGGGGTAGAAATAGTGCGTGTAGATATAATTGATAGAATTATTGAAGAAGCCGAATACATAGTCAGTACGGGCGCAACCGTGCGAGCAACGGCAAAAGCCTTTCATTTCAGTAAGTCCACCGTTCATAAGGACGTTACCGATAGACTTTATCACGTTGATAAAGAGTTGCATAAACAAGTGAAAAAAGTGTTAGAAAAAAACCTTGCCGAACGCCATATTCGTGGTGGGCAAGCGACTAAAAACAAATATAAGAAAAATGCCCGAATTTGAGTCGGGCATTTTTGTTGACAAAATAAAGTATATCGGTTAAAATATAAGTGTAAAATACCTAAACTAAAAGGTTCGCCTAATAGCGCAGGGCTGAAAATGGAATTAGCAAGGCAATTAGTTTGTCTTGATAAATCACGTTCCGCCTTGTGCTTAATATTAGCACAGGGCGTTATTTTTT
>JAZSJY010000105.1:0-2690 GCA_045534565.1 Christensenellaceae bacterium
CTATCATTGCTGATACTGCAACGATATATTCACCTGCGTAGCTACCGATAATGTGCGCGCCTATAAGCGTGTTGGTCTTTTTGTTTACTACGATTTTGCAAATACCGTTAAGGTCGGTGTTTTCTGCAATGTATCTGCCAGAGAAAGTTAAGGGAATTGATACTTCTTTTACGTCTAAACCCTTTGCCTTTGCGCTTTCAGCCGTTTCGCCTACTGAACCAACTTCGGGGTTGGTGTAGATTACTGAAGGAATTACGTTGTAACGCATACGGTCTTTTTTACCAGTAATGTTGTTTACTGCTACTTCTGCTTCTCTATAAGCGGTGTGCGCAAGCATTACTTTACCGTTTACGTCGCCTACTGCGTATACGTTTGCTACGTTAGTTCTCATCATATCGTCGGTTACGATTGCGCCACGTTCCATATTTACGCCGATATTTTCTAAACCGATACCTTGGGTAACTGCCCTTCTACCGATTGAACAAAGAACTTTATCTGCGGGAACTTTTTCGCTCTTGCCGTCTTTTTCGTAAATTACGCCGTCTTTTTCAACTGCAGTAACTTTTGCGCCGAGTTTGAATTCAACGCCTTTCTTTTCAAGGCTCTTTTGTAAAATCTTTGAGATTTCCTTTTCGGTTGGGCCTGCGATTTTATCAAGCATTTCTACAACCGTTACTTTTGAACCTACTGACGAGAAGTAACTTGCCATTTCAAGACCGATTACGCCACCGCCGATTACTACTAATTGTTTGGGGATTTCGGTAAGGTCTAAAACTTCCCTGTTAGTCATTACAACGCCTGCCGCCAAGTTTTCTCTTAAACCTGGAATCGGGGGTACTACGGGCATTGAACCCGTTGCTACGATAAGGCGTTTTGCAACGAATTTTTCTTCGCCTGCTTTGATAACGATACCGTCGTCGTTTTTGCCTTCAATGAACGCTTCGGTTTTCTTCATAGTAACGTGATTTCTCTTTAATTGAGATTCAACGCCTGATACGAGCATTTTAACGACGCCGTTCTTTCTTTCTACTACGAATTTTTGGTCTACGCTTGCGCTACCCGTAAGGTTAACGCCGTACGCTTTTGCGTGGTTTGCGTAATCATAAACCTTTGCAGAGTTTAAGAAGGTTTTACTTGGTACGCAACCTTCGTTAAGGCATACGCCACCAAACGCTCTTTTTTCAATTACCATAGTTTTCAAACCTGCGTGACCTGCACGTTCTGCGGCAAGGTAACCACCTGGGCCACCACCGATTACTATTAAATCAAAAATTTCCATAATTTCCTATCTCCTTAAATTGAACCAGCCATAAGATTTACGCTGAAGTTTTCAAGATAATCTTTGAGTTCTTTCAAGAATCTTGACGCAGGTGCGCCGTCAAGCGCTCTGTGGTCGTAAGAAAGTGAAAGCGCCATTGCAGTATAAGGAATAATTTCGCCGTCTTTACCAAGTTTAATTCTGGTTTCTAACGTGTTAACACCTAAAATACCCGTTTGTGGTGGGTTAACAACAGGTGTGAAACTTTCAATACCCATTGTACCTACGTTACTGATAGTGAAGCTACCGCCCGTTAAGAGTTCGGGTGAAAGTTTGCCGTCAATAGCGTCTTGTGAAAGTTTTTTAGACTTAACTGCAATTTCAGAAAGTGTCATAGTATCTGCACCGAAAAGCGTGGGAACTAAAAGACCACGTGGCGTATCGGTTGCGATACCCATATTTACGTGTTCAAAATAACGCATAGTGTCGCCGTTGATAAGGTGTGCGTTCAAATCTCTATGATTTTTAAGAACTCTTGAAACAGCGTATACTATAATATTGTTTATAGTGATGGGCGGAAGTTTTAATACTTCTGCATTTTCTTTCAAGAACTTTCTAAAGTTCATAATGTTAGTGCAATCAAACGAAATGGTATGCGTAAGTTGTGCCATAGTTGACAAACTCAATACCATGTTCTTTGCAATAACCTTTCTTATGTTGGACATCTTTTCGTCCTTGTAAGCCTTTAAGTCGGTTGAAGGTGCTGCAGGTGCTTCTACTTTTGCAGGCGCTGCTGCGGGTGCAGGTGCTACTACAACTTCTTCTGCCTTTGCCTTGGGGTTTACGCTTGCTTCACGAATATCTCTTTCAATAATTCTGCCTTTAGGACCGGTTGCAATTGCGTCTTTAAGGTCAACGCCCAACTTTTCAGCGAGCATTTTTGCTCTGGGTGATGCGAAAATTTTGCCTTCTGCGTTTGCCGTTGCAGTTGCTACGGGCGCTTCTGCCTTAACTTCTGCTACGGGCGCTGCTTTAACTTCAGCAACTACTGCCGCAGGTGCACCGCCAGGTGCGAGTGAAGATGCGTCTTCACCGTGTTCGCCTACTGCGCATACGTTTGAAAGAACGGGAACTTCGTCGCCTTGTTCACAGAAAATAGCAAGAACTTCGCCTTCTACTTCTGCTTGATAATCAAAAGACGATTTATCCGTTTCGTATGAGAACATTACGTCGCCAACTTTTACTTTGTCGCCAACTTTTACCTTCCATTCGGTAAGAATACAACTTTCTACCGTGATACCTGCTTTGGGCATGGTTACGGGTTTAGCGTTGGTGGGCGCTGCCGCTACGGGTGCAGGTGCTGCAACGGGTGCGGGTGCTTCTACCTTTACTTCTTCAGCAACGGGTGCTGCTGCGCCTGCAGGTGCAAAAG
>JAZSJY010000130.1:0-8702 GCA_045534565.1 Christensenellaceae bacterium
CATTTTTTATCACCTATCGTATAGCCTATTCCACGAATTGATTTTACTTCAATTTTAGAACCTACGGCTGTAAGTTTTCTACGCAAGAAAGAAATATAAACTTCTATAGTGTTATATTCAGCCTCGGTGTCGTAACCCCAAATTTTTTCTATAAATTTTTCTTTGTTTATAATTTTACCTGCGTTCAGCAAAAGCATTTCAAGAATTTGAA
Source organism: Christensenellaceae bacterium (assembly GCA_045534565.1). Taxonomy (GTDB): domain Bacteria; phylum Bacillota; class Clostridia; order Christensenellales; family Borkfalkiaceae; genus UBA1259. Next base: position 212 of record JAZSJY010000130.1, read on the forward strand.
ATTCCTTTTTACCGAGCGTGATTTTTTTATCTTCGCAAGAAAGTTCAAAAGTGTCACGATCTAATCTAATGTCACCAAACGTTAACACGTCGCCTGTGAACTTTTCCTTACGACGTAAAAGAGCACGCACGCGCGCTAAGAGCTCTTCGGTATTGAAGGGTTTGGTCAAATAATCATCTGCCCCAAAATTAAGCCCAGTGATTTTATCGGAAACTTCGGATTTTGCCGTGAGCATCAAAACGGGGACGTCAAGTTTATTGCGCCTTATTTCTTTTAGAACGGAAATGCCATCTTTTTTAGGCATCATAATGTCTAAAATAATCAAATCATAAATTGCTGAAAGTGCAAGGTCTAAACCTTCTTCACCGTCGTAAGCGCAGTCTACCGAGTATTTTTGTTGTTTCAAGATTGCTGACAATGCCTGCGTAAGTTGGCGTTCGTCGTCTACTAGTAAAATTTTCATATTTTGATTATATCACACGTAAATTGAACTTTTCTTAAATAATAAAAAATTTTTAATAAAAAAAAATAAATTTTCAATAAAAATTCAAGTTTCATTAAGTAAAATAAAGTTGTAAAAGGGAAGAAAACCTTTTCACAATTTAATTTAACCACACTCTCAATAAACTTTTTCCTGAGGCAAGACGTCGAACTGTTTCGGCGTTTTGTCTTTTTTTACGTAAATTTTAGAATAAAGGTATGTGAGCAAGGTATTCAATGTCCTTGCGGTCGCCAGACTTATCTTCAGCTAAAACAAATAATTTTTTGTAAACGATACCACCTGCTGCTTCAACGACTTTTTCAAGTCCTTTTACACTTTCACCCGTGGAAATTACGTCGTCAACGATACCAACTTTTTTACCTTTGAGCAAGTCAGCGTCAAATTTAGAAAGGTGGAATTCCTGTTCTTTACCCGTAGTTATTGAAGAACCGTACGAAATATGTAAACCGTCAACCATGTATAATTTTTTGCTTTTTCTTGCAACGGCGTAATATTCCATATTTAATTCACGTGCAACTACGTGGGTTAGTTGTAAACCTTTTGATTCTGCGGTAAGCAAAACGTCACAATCTTTTGCAAGTTTTGCAAGTTCTTTGCCACAGTGTTCTGTAAGAGAAGGATTGCCGTGTAAATTAAAAAATGCAATTGAAACTCTGCCTAAATTTATGATGGGCAATTTTGCTTTATAGCCTTTAATATCTACAACGTGAAAGTTTTCCATATTAGCTCCTTTAGATAATATATATTACGTTATTATTTTAGCACACTAATTTTTTTAAGTCAATATCAAAATCATATATTTGCAACGGACAGCATATTTTTTTATAAAGTGGTTGCGGAGGGACGTATGGTTTTTTACGATAAAAGCGCAAATGAAACGGCTAAAATATTGAATAGTGATATTGACTTTGGGTTAAAAGTAAAGACTGTAGATGAGAACTTGAAAAAATTTGGGCCTAACGTTCTTACGAATAAAAACAAGAAAGGTTTTTTCAAAAAGTTATTCGTTACGCTAAAAGAACCTATGTTGATAATATTATTATTCGCTTTTATCGTTGCTTTCGGTGCAGACTTAGGTCAATACTTAAAAACGAGAAAGTGGGATTTTAGTGAGTGTTTTGGGATACTAATTGCAATAATTTTATCAGTAAGTATCACTATGTTAATGGAAAGAAGTTCTAAAAAGGCTTTTGAAAAACTCAACGTCATGTACGATAAAATTAGCGTTAAAGTTATTAGGGACGGTAAGCTTTGCATAATAAATCAAAATCAAGTGGTCGTAGGGGACGTTGTATTAATAGAGAGTGGCGATAAAATTATAGCCGATGGTAGAATAATAGAAGAAGTTTCTCTTCGCGTTGACGAATCTGCGCTTACAGGCGAAAGTTTGCCCGTTGCGAAAAGTGCGCAAATTATTGATGGGAAAGTTGCTCTAGCAGAAAGAAAGAACTGTGTTTTTTCAGGAACTTTTGTGTCTTCGGGTAACGCTAAAATAATAGTTACTGCGGTTGGTGACAATACTGAAATAGGGGGGATTGCGCGCGAATTAGTTGAAGAAGTAAACGTTAATTCACCTTTGCAAATTAAACTTGCCAAACTTGGTAAAACGGTAACAATCATAGGTGCTGTTTGTGCAAGTATAGTATTTATTCTTTCGGCAATAAGGCTAGGTGTGAGTGGAAGATTTACTTTTAATAGTTTTCAAGAACTTTTAATATCTTGCATAGTACTTATAGTCGCCGCCGTCCCCGAAGGTTTGCCTACTATAGTTGCAGTTTCTTTAGCACTTAACATGATAAAATTAGCAAAACAAAACGCTTTAATAAAAAAAATCACGGCAACGGAAACAGCTGGGGCTGTGAGTGTAATTTGTTCTGATAAAACTGGAACGCTAACGCAAAATAAGATGAGCGTAGTTAGTGTTTGCGTTAACGAGTTTTGTATGTTGCCTGAAAAGGTCGTAAAAATAGATTTGTTACAAAACTTCGTTTGTAATTCTACTGCCGATTTAATAATAAAAGGTAAAAAAAGAATTGAAAAGGGAAGTGCAACCGAATGCGCCTTGCTTGAAGCATATGCCAAAAGTAACCCAAGAACACCTTATGCGGAATACAGGAAACGTTATAAAATACTAACAAGTACGCCTTTTTCTAGTCAAACAAAGGTTATGACTACTACTATAGAATACAATGGCGAAAAGAGAGTCTTGCTTAAAGGTGCGCCAGAAAAAGTATTAGAAGCGTGCAGTTTGACTAGTGCGCAAGTAAAAAAAATATTAAACGATATTGCTATTCATCAAAAGCTTGCGCGTAGAGTTATGTGCTTTGCTCACGCTGATGGTGGTAAACCGTTTGTTTATGACGGTTTTGCATCAATCGCTGATCCTATTAGAAAAGAAGTGTATAAGGCTGTAAACGACTGCAAAAGAGCGGGAATAGCAGTGAAAATACTTACGGGGGATAATAAATTAACGGCGTATGCAATCGCAAAAGAATTAAATTTGGTTGAAGATGAAAAGCAAGTAGTGAACGCAAGTGATTTGGAAAAATTAAGCGATAAGGCGTTGAAAAACGTCATTTCAAAAGTAGTAGTCGTAGCAAGAAGCACGCCTATAATGAAATTGCGAATTGTTAAGGCGTTAAAAGAAATAGGTGAAGTAGTAGCCGTTACAGGTGACGGGATAAATGATGCTCCTGCAATAAAACATGCCGATATAGGTATAGTAATGGGGCAAACGGGTAGTGAAATAACAAAAGAGGCGGCTGACGTAATCTTGCTTGATGATAGTTTTTCAACGGTAGTAAAATCTATATCTTTCGGTCGTAACGTGTTTAAGAATTTACAAAGATTTATATTGTTTCAACTATCGGTTAATCTTTCGGCGCTTTTACTTATAACAATGTGCGCTATTTTAGGTGTTCAAAGTCCGTTTAATACTTTGCAATTGTTATGGATAAACGTTATTATGGACGGTCCGCCTGCAATAACTTTAGGACTTGAAAGTATTAATGATTCTCTAATGAATAGAAAGCCTATTAGAAAAACTGAAGGTATTGTAAACGTGAAAATGCTGTTAAGAATTATCTTTAACGGTATTTATATGGGGGTTATTGTTTTACTACAATATCTTTTTAATTTCTTAAATGTTAGTAGTAGTGAACAAACTAGCGCAACGTTGACGTTATTCGTATTGTTTCAGCTATTTAACGCTTTTAATAGTAGAGAACTCGGTGCGCAAAGTATATTTAAGAGTTTAACTAAAAATAAGGTTATGCTACTAACGTTTTTAGCTGTGTTTTTAGTTCACGTGTTTATAGTTCAAGTATGTTATAGAGTTTTTGCTATAAACCCTTTGTGCTTTTTAACTTGGGTTAAAACTTTGGGAACTTCTTTTTCTATTATTATCGTTTCTGAATTATATAAATTGCTATATAAATTGATAAAAAAGGATTTTGCTTTTGTTAGGTTTACAAAAAAAGAAAAAAATAAGACTAAAAATATACGTTCGTCAATAAATAAATTTAACGTTGGAGCGTAAACTATAATATATGGCTGAAATAATCATTTCTGAAAACGAAAATAATCATGGCAATTTGTTTTATATAAAAACTGCGCTTGGTGAATTACTCAAAGGGACAGCGTGTTTAGTTGATATAAATGGTGAAAAAAGCAGGGTTAATTTAATAGTTGACTGTAAAGACCATTATGCAGACATAATGCAAGTGGAAATTGCAGATAAAATAGCAGAAGTAATTTCAATAAAATACAAATATGATTTTTTACAAAAGAACGTAAAAGTTGCGGGGCTAAACAACGTTGAAAAAGAAATTCTTTTAGCGAGTTTGATAGCTGCTGATCTTGAAGATGATAAAAGATATGCGTTTGATAGACTTAAAGGGTATAGGGAAATTGCAATTGACGGCTTTTATAATTTTAAGTTAAACTTATTGAAAAAGAAATGGCAAGAAGTCTTAACTTATATACCAACTTGCTTTTTAAGTGAACAATTAAAAGATTTTATAGTTTTTTTGATTGAAAATAAGCAAAAAAAGGTATACGTTGACGGCGGTAATGTTTACGATAACCATTACCGCCGATTAAAACGTACGTTATTGTTAGGTGGAGAAAAGGTAAAAATTATAAGGGAAGTGTTGCTATCTAATTGTGGTAGAGTTGAACTTTCTGGAAGTATTCCTGCAGACGATGAATATTATTTGAAAGAATTTTATAGTGATAAAATAATATTTTCGTAAGGAAATGAGTAAAAAGGTTGACAAAAAAACTTTTATGAGTTATTATTAAACAAAAGAATTGCGATAACTTTCGGACAAGTAATCTCTTGTTGGCATTGTAGAGAGCGGGCGTAAGGTGAAAGGCTCGTATGTTGATAAGATGCGTGAAACCACCGAAAAAGCAGAAGTTTCCCACACTTTAACGTGGGGTAAGAGTGGCTATAACGTCGTTATAGCAATTAAGGTGGAAACGCGGAAATTATTTCGTCCTTAAGCAAATGCTTAAGGATTTTTTATTTATTAGGAGGAACTTATGAAAATTACTTTAAAAGACGGCTCAGTTTTAGAATTTGATTCAAAAGTAACCGTTGGTGAAGTTGCAAAAACCATTTCTGAAGGTTTGTTTAGAAACGCAGTATGTGGTAAGGTAAACGGCGTTTTGGTTGATTTATCTGCAGTAATTGAAAAAGACGCAGAACTTCAAATAATAACGCTTAAAGATAAGGAAGGGCTTGACGTATATAGACACACTACGTCGCACATACTTGCTCAAGCGGTTAAAAATATTTTCCCTACGAGCAAACTTGCAATAGGGCCGACTATTGAAAACGGCTTTTACTACGATATAGAATTCAAAACGCCCATTACTCAATCTGATTTAATAAAGATTGAAAGCGAAATGAAGGATATTATTAAAGGCGATTTCCCCATTGAACGCATAGTGTATGGTAAGCGTGATGCTATTAAATTATTTAAGGAATTTTCTGAACCATATAAAGTAGAGCTAATAAACGATTTACCTGCAGGTAGCGTAATCAGTTGTTATAAGCAAGGTGATTTTATTGATCTTTGCCGTGGTCCACACCTTCCTTCAACGGGTAAAATTAAGGCTTTCAAACTTACTTCCGTTACGGGTGCTTATTGGCGTGGTGACGAAAAGAATAAAATGCTTACGCGTATTTACGGAACGGCGTTCCCGAAAAAACAAGAACTTGATGATTATTTGGTAGCGTTAGAAGAAGCGAAAAAGCGCGATCACAATAAGTTGGGTAGGGAATTAGGGATTTTCCTTACCGAAGAAGTCGTTGGTCAAGGTTTGCCTATTTTAGCCCCCAAAGGTGCAAAAATAATGCAAATTCTTTCACGCTTTGTTGAAGATGAAGAAGAAAGACGTGGTTTTATGATTACTAAAACGCCGTATATGGCAAAGAACGACCTTTATCGTATTTCGGGGCACTGGGATCACTATAGGGATAAAATGTTCATTATCGGTGATGAAAATTCACCTGAAGCAATGGCATTGCGCCCTATGACTTGTCCTTTCCAATATCAAATTTATAAAGACGGATTGAAGAGTTATAGAGATTTACCTTGCCGTTACAGTGAAACGGCTACGCTTTTTAGAAAAGAAGCAAGTGGTGAAATGCACGGTCTTATTCGTGTTCGTCAATTTACTTTGTCTGACGGACATATAGTTTGTACGCCTGAACAAGTTGAAGAAGAATTTAAGCGTTGCCTTGAACTCAGCTATTATTTCCTTGATTGTCTTGGCATGAGAGAAGACGTTTCTTTCCGTTTTAGTAAGCGTGGTAAGTCAAACAAGAGCAAGTATATTGATAATGACAAAGCTTGGAACGAAACCGAAGCACTTATGAAGAAAATACTTGATTCAATCGGTATTGATTACGTTGAAGCAGACGACGAAGCGGCGTTCTACGGGCCTAAACTTGACGTTCAAGCAAAGAACGTTTACGGCAAAGAAGATACCATTATCACTATTCAATTAGACTTTGCAGCTGCGCATAGCTTTGATATGACTTACATTGATGAAAACGGTACTAAACAATATCCGTTCGTTATTCATAGAAGCTCAATAGGTTGCTATGAAAGGACGCTTGCAATGCTTATTGAAAAATATGCAGGTGCTTTCCCATTCTGGATTTGTCCCGTACAAGTTAAAGTGTTAAGTTTGACTGAAAGAACGGCTGAATACGCTTTAGACGTGGTGGAAAAACTTAAAGCCGCAGGCTTAAGGGCAGAAGCAGATATTCGTAATGAAAAACTTGGTTATAAGATTAGGGAAGCGCAACTTGAAAAAGTGCCTTATATGTTTATAGTTGGTGACAAAGAAAAAGAAGACGGCGTTGTATCTGTTCGCTCTAGAAAAGCAGGCGATTTAGGTGTTCAAACCGTTGAAGAAATAGTAGTTAAACTTGTTGAAGAAGATAACTCAAAAAGAGTATAATAAATAAAAAATCGTTAGTACATTACTAACGATTTTTTTTATAGAATATGACAAATAAAACAAGCGAAAACACAAGATATAAATGAGGATATCAATGAGATAATTATAGGTAAGGCTAATTTTTTTGTTTTAGCCCCTGCGAAGTAAACGGCTGCTACGTAAAAAACCGTTTCGCTACTTCCGTAAATAACCGAAGCGCATCTAGATAAATAACTATCCGTGCCGTAGGTCTTAAAAATTTCAGTTAATATTGCAAGTGAGCCGTTGCCCGAAAAAGGCTTGATTAAAACTAATTTAGTAAGTTCTTTAGGAATTCCTAAAAACTTAAAAACGGGCGATAACAGGTTTGCCGTAAAGTTAGATATCCCACTAACCTCAAAAAGTTCTGTAAGGACGAAAATAGTTGCTAAATATGGAAAAATTGAAAAGGCAAAAGGAATAGCAGATTTTGCGCCTTGAACGAAAGCGTCGTACGGCTTTACTTTTTTTATTACAGAAAAAATGAAGATCAAAAGAAAAAGTACGGGAATAAAATATTTAGACATTGTTTTTGGGCTTTTTAATGAAAATTTTTACTAATAAAACGCCTATAAGAGTAGATAGCAAAGTGGTTAATATTGTTGGTAAAATGATATCTGCAGGGGACGATGAGCCAAGTGAAGTTCGTAGCGCCATAACGGAAGACGGTATGATTTGAATACTCGTTGCGTTTATAACGAAGAACATACTGATTGCATATTGCGTGTTAGGGTATTTTTCAAGTTCTTGTATGGCTTTTATTCCCATAGGTGTTGTTGCACCACTCATGCCAAGCATATTTGCCGACATGTTTAGCGACATAAAATCGTTTGCCTTATCGGGAATTTTACCGTATAAGAATTTATTTAATGGCTTTAGTAATTTTGCGAATTTTTGTGATAATCCCGATTGCTCTAATAATTCAAAAACACCAAGCCACACGGCGTAAACTACAATCATTTTTAGCGTTAAAGATAGTGCTTTTTCGCCACCAGATAACATGGCTGATAAAGTTGCGTTTGGATTTGTGAATATTAAAATAGCCGTTGATAAAATTAAAACAACACCAAAAATTACGTTCATAATAAAACTTTATGCTTTATATTTGTTGAATATGCTGATAAAATGTGCTAAAATAATAAAGTATAATATAACAAAGAGGTGTGATACCGTGAAAGAAAAATACTATATAACAACAGCAATTGCGTATACTTCAGGCAAACCACATATAGGCAACACTTACGAAGCAATTTTGGCTGACTGTATGGCTCGTTTTAAGCGTTATCAAGGGTACGACGTTTTTTTGCAAACGGGGACTGATGAACACGGTCAAAAGATAGAAGAAAAAGCAGCCGCTGCAGGACTTTCGCCTAAAGCGTTTGTTGACGGTGTTGCTAATCAAATAAAAGATATTTGGAATTTAGTTGGCGTTTCTTATGATAAATTCATAAGAACGACTGATGAATATCACGAAAAACAAGTTCAAAAAATATT
>JAZSJY010000210.1:0-2298 GCA_045534565.1 Christensenellaceae bacterium
CAACCTGCGGCATAATCAATTTTAAGATTACCGTTTATAAATAGTGAGTCCGATTGCATTGCTGAATGCAAGACAGACAATCTTCGTGTGGTAACACGAATTCTCGCAAGCAATTCTTCCACAGAAAACGGTTTGGTTAAATAATCATCAGCGCCTGCATCCAACGCTTCTATTTTATCATTATCTTCACTTCTGGCACTGATAACGATAATTGGCGTTTCCGACCAAGTTCGTATCTTTTTTATTACCTCTATCCCGTCAATATCAGGAAGACCTAAATCAAGCAAAACAATATCGGGATTGTGTGAAGATGCTTGCATTATTGCGTTTTCTCCGTTTTGAGCGGTTAAGTATTTGTATTCGTGCGCCTTTAACGTAGTCGTAATTAAATTACGGATAGGCGCATCATCTTCAACTATCAATATCAATGGATTATTCATTTATTTTTATCTCCCCAATAGGTAAAGTAAAGGTAAATATAGCGCCACTCGGCACGTTGTCTTTTACAAAAATTTCTCCGCCGTGCACGCTAATTATAGATTTACAAAGAGCAAGACCTAACCCGATGCTCCTACGACTATCTGCCATCTTGTTTGCCCCTGTATAAAACATATCAAAAACACGCTCTTTTAATTCATCTGGAATACCTGCGCCGTTGTCGGCAATACTAATTATTGCTTTATCTTTTTGTTTTTCAGTGGTTATAGTTATCATTGAATCTTTCGGCGTATATTTTATAGCGTTATCAAGGATATTGATAATAACTTGAATAATTAAGCGTGTATCCATTTTTGCAAGCAGCAATTCATCTTTATGGACAACGGTTATTTTTTGTCCACCTTGACGCATATGAACGTGTTTAACGGCTTCAGCCACAACCTCGTCAATAAGTTCAGCCGTGAAGTTTAGATTCATTCTGCCTTCTTCAAGGCGAGTTATGGACAACAAGTTTTCAACAAGATTTATAAGCCACATTGAATCGTTGTAAATGTCGTTATAAATTGATAATTTAGTCTGTTCGTCAAAGGAAGATGCGTTCGAAATAAGATTGCTCGCATTTCCCGAAATAGCAGTCAACGGAGTACGTAAGTCGTGTGAAATTGCACGAAGTAGATTTGCACGCAATTGTTCATTTTCGGCAAGCACTGCGGCAAGTTCTTTTTCTTTTGCGTTAAAAAGATTTTCAAGAGCTAACGCACATTCGCCCACAAGTGATAATATAATACTATTTTCAAAAGAATCAATTTCTTTTTCATTCTTATATACGGCAACGATACCATATGTTTGTAATTGCGTTTTAAGGGGATAGTAATCACATCTTAGTTGAGCATCTTTATAATCATAAGAATGGTTTATAAGTATGTTCGTAGCTATATTAAGTTCCTTTTCTCCCATCTGAAATGAATCATCTAACGCATAAACGAGAGTTTGCAAAGTATCTTTATTTTGCTTAAAAATAACAATTTCTCTATTTAATAACTTTTTTAATTGCTCCGCCGTTATTTTCAGAACTTCTTCGTCGTCGCTTGCACGTTGTAATAACCGATTAGCATCAAAAAGAATTTTCGTTCGATATGCCGCTTGTGAAGATTGTTTCGTTTGGTTATGCATTTTAGACGCCAAACTACCCGTAATTAAAGAAGCGACAAACATAATCGCAAACGTAATAGGATATCCGTCACCGTAAGCCATTAATGAAAATCTCGGCTTTGTAAATAGAAAATTAAATATCAATACGCTTGCTACCGAAGAAAATCCCCACGCTAATTTACTGCTCGTAACTATAGATGTTATCAACACACCAAGAATGTAAAGCGTTATAATATTAGCTTCAGAAAAGCCAAGATGGGCAAAAAATAGTCCAATTAAAGAAATAACTATAATTACTCCAAGACTTATTGCAAGGTCTTTGACAATAGACAAAGCATTTGTTTTCTTAAATAAAGTTTCTTTTTGTTCTCTTAAATCAGAATCAGCATCAGGAATAATATGAATATCTATATTCGTAGCAAGGGCAATCAATTTATCCGCAAGAGTAGGTTTTCGTATAATTCCCGCTCTTTTCGTTGCATTTCTACCGATAACGATTTTAGTAGCCCCTGACGTTTTTGCGTATTCAGCCATTTGAAGCGCTACGTCTTCACCATAAACGGTCACAATCGTTGCTCCCATTCGTTCTGCAAACTTTATATTATTTTGTAATCGCTTTGCATTTTCCTCTGATAAGACTTCACTTTGGGAAGTTTTTATATACAACGCAGTAAGATTAGCGTCAAACGCTCTTGCCATTTTCGATGC
>JAZSJY010000083.1:0-3419 GCA_045534565.1 Christensenellaceae bacterium
TTAAACCTAACGAAAGTCCCTTTCTTTTTAGTCTTAACTTTAGTGTTTTTCAACGGTGCTTTAGGTACGCCCGACCTTACTTTACCCGTACTTTCGTCAAGAAAACTTGAAAATTCCATTTTATAAACGGTATCTTTATAAACTTCAACTGTAAGCCACTCTGAAAGGGCGTTAGTAACGGATGCGCCAACACCGTGCAAACCACCGGAATAAGCGTAGTTATCGGCGCTAAATTTACCGCCTGCGTGCAACTGAGTGAAAACTACTTCAACGCCCGATACACCTGCCTTTGAGTGAATATCAGTAGGTATACCACGCCCGTTATCTTCAACGGATGCGCTACCGTCGTTATATAGCTTAACTTCAATAGAATTTGCGTAGCCGTTCGCCGCTTCGTCAATGGCGTTATCAACTATTTCCCAAAGTATATGGTGCAAACCTTTTACGCTAGTCGTACCTATATACATACCGGGGCGCATTCTAACTGCGTCAAGCCCTTCTAATATTTTTATGTTTTCTGCCGTATACGTCGTCTTTGCCATACAATACTCCATTTTATTGTATTTTATCTATTATAGTATACCATATATAGTGGTTTTTATCAAGTTTTAAAATAAAAAAACCCGAAAATGTTTCGGGTTTGTTTTAATTTTTTTCAGGTCTAGTATTGCGTTCGTAAAAAACCTTGCCGTCGTAACCTTGAACGCCTTTATCAATCTCTGCCATTTCAAGCCTTTTTTCACCCCAAGCGCAATATAAGGGGTTTTGTTCTACGTTTATATAATTTCTTTTAAGTTTTTTTGCCACTACACCCGTAGTTCCGCTACCTGCAAACGGGTCTAAAACCAAGTCGCCCTCGTTTGAACTTGCAAGAATAAGTTTTGCAATTAGTTTTTCAGGCTTTTGCGTGGGGTGTGCGGTGTTTTCAGGCATTGACCAGTATGGTACGGCTATATCGTCCCAAAAATTTGAAGGACAAGTGTTGCGGTAATTACCCGCTTTAGTTTGTTCCCAGTCCTTTGGCTTGCCGTTTTCTTTATAAGGCGCAAGCACCTTTCTTCTAACCTTAACGGCGTCTAAATTAAAAGTATACTCGTTTGAAACTGTGGCGTAAAAAATATCTTCCATAGAATTTTTCCAGTTGCTTTTCGCGCCCCTACCCTTTTCCCTTTGCCAAGTTATTCTGTTCCTTAAAATAAAATGCTTATCAACCAACGGCCCTATGACTAAGGCGCTTTTCCAGTCGCAACAAATATAAAGACTAGCCGTGTTTTTGAGTTTACTTTTTACTGCGTTAATCCACTCTTCCGTGTAAACGAAATAATCGTTGTCACTAATCTTTCTAAAAGTTTTGCCGTGAAAGTTTTTATCTAAATTATAGGGTGGATCTACTACAAGCAAGTCAACCGAATTATCGGGTATTTTTTCTAACGCAAGGTATGCGTCGCCAAGTGCCGTGCAGTTTATAGGTAGCGTAGAAACGCTATCTACCGACACGCACTTACTCAAATATTTATCCGCTTGTTCCAAGGGAAAGTCTATGGTTTTATTTCTTCTTGATTTCATAATTATTTATTCAAAACGCTAAGCCAAGCGTCAGTTTTTTCGCACAAATCTTTATTATCTTTTGATTTTTTAACCATTTGAAAAAGTTCAGCCGTGGTAATTTTACCGTCAAGCACCACTCTGCGCAACTCAAGGGCGCTGTCAAGCGATTCTTGGTCAAGTAAAAGTTCTTCTTTTCTCGTGCCAGACTTTTTAAGGTCAATCGCAGGGAAAACCCTTCTTTCTGCAAGTGCGCTAGAAAGGTGTATTTCCATATTCCCCGTACCCTTAAACTCTTCAAAGATAACTTCGTCAAGCCTACTACCCGTATCTACTAGAGCAGTTGCTAAAATTGTTAAACTACCACCGTCTTGAGTATTCCTTGCCGAGCCGAAGAAACTTTTCGGTCCGTACATCGCAGTCGGGTCAAGCCCACCAGATAACGTTTTGCCCGAACTTTCAATAGCGTTGTTATAAGCGCGCGCAAGTCGGGTTATTGAATCTAACAATATAATAACGTCTTTACCTTCTTCAACTAGGCGTTTTGCTTTTGCGATAGTATTCTCTGCCGTTCTTATGTGTCTTTCAGCGCTTTCGTCAAAAGTAGAATAAACCACTTCGCTACTTATTGCGCACTTAAAGTCGGTAACTTCTTCAGGGCGTTCGTCAATTAGTAAAACTATAAGTTTAGCGTCCTTATACTTTTCTTCAATAGATTTTGCAACCTTTTGTAAAATAGTCGTTTTACCCGTTTTGGGTGGTGCAACTATTAGCCCCCTTTGACCAAAGCCTACGGGCGCAAAAAGGTCTATAACGCGCAACGCAATATCCCTGCCGTTTTCAAGTTTAATCGCCTTTTTAGGATAGCATGGAATAAGTTCGTCAAAGTTCTTCCTTTTTAAATAACTTTCAGGTGAAGAACCGTTGATAAGCAAAATTTCTTTAAGGGCAGGTGCGTTAGTTTTTTCGTTACACCCTTTAACTACGGCGTTAACTTCGTCACCCCTACGCAAACTATACTTTGAAATAAAATCTTTGCTTACGTACACGCCTTTCTTGAACACTTGGGAATTTTCCACACGCAAAAAGCCGTATCCTTGAACGTGGTCTTCAAACACGCCGGTAACGGTAGTTTCTTTATCTAAAATAACGTCGTTAACCTTTGCCGTACTAATATTAGGGTCGTAGCCGTCGTCGTAAGATGGTGTGTCGTCAAAAAACCTTGAAAGGTCTATCTTGGTCTTAACGGGCGCGCCCCTATTACTTTTAACGGGTTTTTTCCTACCTTCTTTTACTGCCATAATATCGTCAACCAAAACGTCTTTATTTTTTGACGCGGGCGATTCAACGCCTAATCTTCTACCGATTGCACGCAAAGTGTTTAACGATTCTACTTCAAGATCTTTTGGGTTTGTTATGTTTAATTTACTCATATTATAAATCCTCTTTAACGCTTTTTGCGGCAACTATCCCCGAAAGGAAAGCAAAAGTCAAATTATACCCGCCACAATCACCGTCAACGTCCAAAATTTCACCCGTTAAATACAGGTCTTTAACTAAAGTACTTTGATAAGTGTTTTTATCTATTTTATCAGTTTTTATTCCACCGCGAGTAACTTGGGCGTAATTAAAACCCGTACTTCCCGTTACCGATAAACGGAAATTTTTTATTGCGCATGCAATATCTTTAACCGAATTACTCTTCGCGGTTTTTAATACTGCCTGCCCCACGCGTTTATTAAGCACGCCTGAAAGCAAGTCCTTTTCTTCAATATATTTTAATTTTTTTCTATTTTCAATAATTTCAACTACTCGTTCAAACGATAAATCAGGTAAAAACTCTACTATTAAGTATGCGTTTTTACAGTCGGCTA
>JAZSJY010000141.1:0-8158 GCA_045534565.1 Christensenellaceae bacterium
CGCGGTACCACACAAATTGCAGTTACAACTGCCACTCAGAGTCCATCAACTCTTATGCCTTTACGCAGCAATCACGGAAAGCCCTACTAAAACGTTCAAGCTTTCGGCTCGGAAGTGATAAGATTTCAATTAGTTTTTATCGGGATTCCACCATCCCCGACTCTCTGTAAAAACGCTTAAAAGAATCCGTCTTCGTCGTAGCCTTTGAATATTAAGTTACCCAAAGTTTAACACTTTCAAAATTCTTTGTCAAGCGTTTTTTTACAGTTTTTTCATTTTTAAGTGCGTTACGTAGTTTGCTGTGAAAATTATTCGTGCACAGTAACAATTTTGCCCGTTTTACGTGATTTTTCAGCAGCAAGAGCAATTAAATGGCTTTCCACAGAACTTTCCAAACTTGTACCTGCCGGCGCACCACTAACCAAAATATTATAGAAATCATCAACAAGTCTTGCGTCGCCACCACCGTGACCTAAAGTATCGGCATCTTTTAACAATTCATCAACCGAATATTCAATCTTTTCCCCACCGAAACGGGTTACGGTTAACGTCTTTGCACTATCATCAAAAATAATTTCTCCAAGCGAACCGTGGAAGGTCATTTTTCTACCCATTTTTTCAGTAAAAGCAGTCATTGTAAGTGATACGTTTACGCCATTTTCAAAATGCATTTCAACAGATTGATTGTCTACAACGTTATTATCGCAAGCGAATACACAACGACCATACGGGCCGTTTTTATAAGCGTTGCGCAAACTTTCTTCAGTATTTGGCATAGTACTATCTACTACGTTATATGGCCAACCAAACTCTGGCGAGCCTTCAGCTTTCCAACGCTCTATGTATAAACGTTCTGCGCTATACGGACATTCATTAACAAACTTACAATCATAACACCTATCTGCTGCACCATTTGGCTGATTTTCCTTTTTAAAAAATCTTAAATCGCCAACCGAATACACGGTATCACATTTTGATGAAACATAATACTGCATCAAATCAAAGTCGTGACAGCATTTTTGCATTATCATAGGCGAAGTTTCAATATCGTTGCGCCAATTACCCCTAACAAAACTGTGTGCTTGGTGCCAGTACGAAACTTGTTCAATAGATTCAATCTTTATAAGTTTACCTATAACGTTATCATCTAAAATTTCCTTAATCTTCAAAAATGCAGGTGCGTAACGCAACACGTGGCATACAACAACTTCGCCACCATACTTTTCATGTGTGCCTAAAAGTAAATATAATTCATCTTTTAAAGGAGATATAGGTTTCTCAAGTAAAACGTGATATCCTAATTCCAACGCCCTTTGACACATACGAACGTGATCTCTATCTTGAGTTGCTATAACCAAAACGTCTGCTCTTTTTTCTTTAAGGAATTCATTCTCATCTATAAACAATTGTTCGCCTTTGAGCCCCCACGTTTTTTTAGCATTACTTAATTTTACTTGGTCGGTGTCACATACGCAAGAAAGTTCAAACTTATCTTTTCTACCGTACATACAATTACCGTAAACACATCCTCTTGATCCACAACCTATCACGGCAACCGTAAACTTTTTCATATCTTTTCTCCTTGTTTTAATTCCTTTTAAATTTATGCTAAACCTTTCCATACGGGCGTACCACTACTACAATCCCAGCAATTAGAATTGAAGTTTTTCAAATTACAACCGTATTGAGTTATCGTTTGCTTTAATTCTTGCCTTGTTGCACATTGATACACCGAAGAATATTGAAAAGCAACGCCTTGATATTTATCATCTATAATTTGGTTTTTCGCATAAGCGCGATAACCGCCACTCCAAGAATATTCAACAGGTGTTCCTCTTGAAGAAATTATAAACACGTTATCTAAATCTTCCTTTTCGTTATCTTTTCGTTCGGTTTTATAGTTATCTTCACAGAATAACGAACCACGCGCACCCCTAGAACTTTCTCTAACTTCTTCGCTGTATTCTACAACGACGTTTCTTATATCGTACCAAGCCGGTCTTGCCCCGAAAATACCTATCTGCACGCCTGTTTTTATACCGACATATACATTTTCAAACGAACCTGTTGCGCCGTAACGTGCCGATATTTCGTGCGCCATAACTACACCTGCGCCAGACATTTGTTCAAACGAAGAACTTGTACTCACGGTAACGTCTGTAAACGCCACGTTTCTAACAACTGAATTCCCTAAAAGATTACCAAAGAAACCATGCACACCACTTTCAAAGGTTATCTTATGACCATTACCTTCAAGGACACCGTTAAACCCGTTGGGGTATTCGTAATTAGAAGTTCTTAATTCAACGTAACTATTGCTATGTGTTATAGTATCACCTTTTTCAGTTATATCATTTGCAAGATAGAAATATCCGTCTATCGTAACTGTATCCGTCGTTTCATTGTAGAAAGGACTTGAAGTTCTTACTTCAAAAATTTTCAAATCTTCTTTTGTACGGATAATTTTGGTGTAACCTTTAAGCGTTACGTTATAACCAACGTCTTCAGTATAAACAGTCACTTCCGTCGTAGTTAGTCCTGTACGTTGAGTTTTAATACCGATAACGCAGTTATTTCTTACTTCAAGCGGAGCACCGTTTTGGTAAGCATCTAATAAAACTGCACCTTCCCCAAAAAGTTTTTCAACGTCTATATTTCCGTCTATTAGTGACAAGCCTGTAAACGTTTCGCCAAAATCTACTACTGGGCGTAGAACGTTTACTTTTATTCTAGTTGAATATTCCCTTCCGCCATCAACACAACTCAACTTCAAAGTTGTTTCGCCTTTCTTTACGGCAGACAACGTTTGTGTATTCCATTGAACTATCTTTTCCGTACTAAGCGAAGAAATTTCACATTCTACTTCTTGCCCGTCTACGTATGCTGTCGGCTTAAACGGTACAGATACAGTAAAAGTTTTATTTCCCCAGTTACTTCTCGTATAAAGTTCTATATCCGACGGTTCACTTCCGTTAACGAAAAAGGTTATGTTTTTATTAGCGTTTATTGTAACCGTTTTAGTAAGCGTTGGAAGGGTGTTACTATCTAACCCACGCCATATAGCAGAAATAGTGATTTGAACTTCCCCTCTTTTAAAAGGTGTAAATATACCGTTAACAATTTCACCTGCAGAGGCATCTGAAAGTTGATAACTAAAATATGCATCGCTATAACTTTTGCCGTTAAATTTAATTTCGCCACGCAAATTTACCGTGTCAACCGTAGCAATAGAAACACTATCCCCACTAAAACTTTCCATCTGTATTTCAGGTACGTAATTGCCTAAACCAACGGAAACCACGCACTCTGCGCTTAAATCACTTGCTCTTGCAATAATTTTAGAAGTACCAACACTCACCCCCGTAACCATACCCGTATTGCTTACAGTTGCAACTTGTGGGTTTGTTGAAGACCAAGTTATATTCTCTTTACTATTTTCAAGCGTTGCTTTCAACTTTTCATATTGACCGATAATCAAATCCGTACGATTTTTATTTATCGTTAGCGTTACTTCATTTGTAGGTGGTGGTGTAGGTAAACTTGGTGGTTCAGGCTCATCACAAGAACACAACACACCTAAAGTTGCCACCATCATTATAGAAAGTAAAACGCACAGCAAAACTTTTTTTATATTATATTTTTTCATGACTTTTATCCTAATTTTGCGATACTGCGTTGTTTATCGCAGTATCGCTTTTATTTTTAAGAACTTTTTTTACCGAAAGCAAGCGTTTTATTTTGTTCGTTATAACTCCACCAGTCGCTTTCAATCAATTCGCTGAGTGATCCTTTCCAACTATATTCTGCTTTTGCCATATCTTCAACTGAAGCAAACGATAAAGTTCTTTCATTATTAGCAAAAGTGTTATTTGAAATTATAAAGCAATTATGGGTTTCAATCATCTCGCCGTTTATAGTCCAATTGTTTGCGACACCAAAAGTACTTGCGTTATCTGCAACAATTCCGTCGCCAACGTTAATAACTACGTTGCGCATAACGGCACGGTTATTACCCCATTCAGCCGTTAACCATAATTTGCTTAATGGTGCTGTTTCAGTTCCCGTTTCAGTAATATTGATATAGCAATTTTCAATTACAGTGTTTTTCATGTCGTAACCTATAATACAAGCTTTGTTTTGGTTACCGCCAAACTTTCCGTCTTTAGCAATAAAATCAAGGCGCAAGTTTTGAATTTTAACGTTATAAGTATTGCTAAATACACCGAACGACCAACCGCCACCAGATTCAAAGGTCAACGTGTGTCCGTTACCATCAAACACGCCATCTTCAAAATATCTAAGATCGCTAGTTCCCGACCAAGGAGTACCATCAACGTGTATGTCTGCGACCATAATAAAGTAGCCCTTGCGTGATTTTTGACCAGCCCAATTCGTTGAAGACGTAAGGCTATCAATATACGGTGTCTTTGTTCCCGCAAAATACTTAAAGTCTTCTTCACTTGATATTATGCCTGCATAAATTTCAGTTTGTACAGAACTTGTGCCGTCGGCAGTTTCAACGTACAATACTTTTTTACCTACTTCCATAGATTTAGGTGCAGTAATTTTAGACCAATCCCAAGCGCCGTTTTGATAATATACGACACCATTTGCGTCAGTTATTTTAATAGGTGTTAGCCCATCAGGAATAAATGCCTTTTTATTTATTTCAGACAAACGAATTGCTCCATTTGAATATTCCGCATAACCAACTACTATGCTTATAACCCTTTCAATAGTTTGACCACTTGCAATAAAGGTAGCCTTTATAGTTGCCGTGCCAACTTTATCTAGCGCAGTAATTTCATTACCATCTATACTCACAACGTCTTCACCTTGCAATATGGTTAAAGTTGGCGTTAATTCAAGGTCAAAGTAATTTGCCTTTACGGTTAAGTTACTTTGCATAGTGACATCAAACTTATCGCCAGAAACACCGTTAACTAAAACGGTAACAGTTTTGTCAACCAAAGGTTTCCAAACAAGCATATCGCTTTCTTGGTCAAGTATCCACCAACCACTATTGCTTAACGACTTAAAGTTTTCTCCATTTTCAATAGCGCTTGATACTGATGTATAATGAACAAATTTTTCACTACTATAATCAACTGCGATACTGCTAAACACGTAGCAATCACTAGAATTAGAATTCATACCGTAAATAGTGGCATTTTCAGCAAGTATGCCGTCATCAATATTAACTACGAAGTTTTTGAAAAGTCCTTCCATTTGGTCTTTTCTTATCAAATGTAAAGCACTTACGGGCGTTGCCACAGTTCCTTTAATTTGCAGAGAAATATTTTCAAAAGTAGAGTTATTTGCTAGATGGGCAAGTACTGCGTTTACGTTATTGTTGGTATGTGAATATTTATCCGTTTCAATAACGTTAATATTTAAGTTCTTTACGGTTGCGTTAGTCATTTGCCCGAATAAACCGAAACTCCACCCCGTACCCATAGTAACGTTTAACGTATGCCCGTTCCCATCAAGCACGCCGTTTTTAAAATATCTATCTTTCCAACCAACAACGTCCATTAAAGAAATAGTAAAATCGTTGCCTATGAAGTTATAGCCAGTTACCGTTGCACCTTCACCTGCGTTCACTATAAACGCTTTCATTTCTTCTTCAGTATCAATAACTTTGGTATAGCCTTCAACGTCTAAAGAATAACCGGCATATTCAGTATAAAGTGTAATTTCACTTACAGTTTTTTCAACACTATTTGATTTTAAGCCTACTAACTTGTCGCCGTTTATTTGTACAGATTCGCCATCTTGATAAGCATCGGTTAAAATTATGCTTTCGCCAAAAATATCAGCCAAGTCAAATTCGCCGTCAGCAAAAGAGAAATTAGTTATCGTTTGGTTGAATTTAACGATAGGACGAATAATTTCTATCGGCATAGAAACGGTGTATTCTTTTTGATTATTAACGCAACTTAATTCAAGTTGTGATTGACCTGCTTTAACAGCCGTCAACACGTCATTTTCTAAAGTAATAAATTGTTCGCCACCTATAACACTAACGTTTGGCTCAACTTGTTCGCCGTTAATCAAAGCAGTAACGTTAAACGGAATTGAGTTTTGAAAAGTTTCTCCACCCCAACTATTCATTGAATACAATTTTACGCTATCAACCATCTCTCCGTTGATAAAGAATTGTACACTGTCTATTATTTTAACGGCTACGCTAACGTTTAAAGTTTCTTGCACTTCAGGTGTTACGCCACGCCAAGACGCTGAAACCACAACCGTCACTTCCCCCGTCTTAAATGGGGTTAATTTGCCATCAACTATTTCCCCCATAGTATTATCAGAAAGCGAATATGTTAAAGTACAGTCGTCGTAAGTTTCGCCGTTAAAATAAACAACACCGTCAAGATTAACTTTATCCATCATAGATACAGTTATTTGATTGTCCGTAATAGCCGTCATTTCAAGTACGGGCACGAATTCGCCTAGTCCTACGGTTACTTGGCAAGTAGCAGTTTTACCTGCGTACGATGCTTGCACCGTTGCCGTTCCCGTATTGATAGCAGTAACCACGCCACCACGATTAACTGTTACTATTTCTTCGTTTGACGACGTAAATATTACCGTTTCGTTTCCACCGTTTTTATAGGTCGTTTCTAATTGTTCAGAATCACCTATTACCAAGTTCATTTGCGTTTTATTTAATTGCAAGACTACGTTGTTTTCTATAATTTTATCCTTACAAGACGCACCTAAAAAGGTTGCGCAAAGCGCAAAAGCCAAAACAGACATTATAAGTAATATTCTTATACCGTTTTTCTTTTTCATTTTTATTCTCCTTATCAGCGAAGTTAAATATCGCCAAGAACAGTGTTTTCCTTAACGTGCGTTACCCTTAACCTGTTTTTGATTTGGTTAAACCTTAATTTTAAGTTGGTAACTTCTACGTCGGATAACGGTGATAAACTGTCGCCCGTATAGTGTTGATAAGTTATATACGCCGGCGAAAGCCATTCTAATTCAATATGATCAACTATTTCTTGACAAAGTTGTGGATTGTCGCTATAAAGTTCTTTTATCAATTCAATAGAATCGTCACAAATTTTCATCCACGCTTTTAAGGTTTGATAGGGCCAAGCATCTCTTCCTGACATCTTTAACCCTTGTATATTAGAAGTTCTCCATTGCAAACGCATAGATTCAAACATATTGCGCATAGCAGGTGCGGCTTCTTTATACATTGCCTTAAAATATTTATCCATCAATTCATCAACAGATAAATTACTGTTCCATGCAAGTTTAGCATCTAAATAAGTAGTAAGCGTTTTCCATGCACTCGCATTCTTTTCATCAAACCAACCTTGTGGATAATAGAACGTTACGTCATTTGCCGCAAAGAATTGATACATTTCTGGTGTGAAATGACTAAACGAATCAAAGAAATACAAGTAGTTGGTATAATCGTGCGAGTAAGTCCAAATCGCAATAAAATCACTTATGCTAGACCATTTTTCAAATACTAATTTCGTTCTATCGTTTTTATCATAAATACTATAAGTTCTTTCAAAAGACGGAACGTACCATATACCCGTACCTTCATCTAATTTCAATGGTTTGCCGTTTACAACGTAAGTTTCCATTTCACCCGTTTTTTCATTATAACCAACGGGTGCTTCAGCCATAGTGTTGTATGCAAAGAAAATTATTTTGAAAGTTTCTCTTCTATATTTAGCATTTTCTTCTTTAGCCATCCATTCGCGAACAATTTTATTCATACCGTTAACGAAAGGAATAACTGGACCTGACGATGCACGATTGCATTGTGCATAAAAATCCATACAAGCATCACACGAACAAACGGTATTGTTATCCATTATCGTAATAGTAACTATGTTATATTCGGGGTATACTTCAGGTGTGTACATTTTCAATGAACTTATTACTTTGCGCGCACAGTAATCAATCATTTGATTTAACGATTCTTCATTACCACCCGCAGTATAACAAAGTTGACCACCACCGTTTGATGCAAACCACTCTGGGCGAGTCCCTTC
The DNA here is from genome assembly GCA_045534565.1 of Christensenellaceae bacterium. Classification (GTDB taxonomy): domain Bacteria; phylum Bacillota; class Clostridia; order Christensenellales; family Borkfalkiaceae; genus UBA1259. The sequence continues at coordinate 8,028 of JAZSJY010000141.1, forward strand.
ATCACCGGGTTTCATATAGTTTTCAACGTTGTGAAATCTATTTTGCGCAGAAGACTTATCGTCAAACTTACTGTGAATAGGCATCATATATCTTGTAGTACCACCAAGTTGTCTCATACGTGAACGATACA
>JAZSJY010000196.1:0-9024 GCA_045534565.1 Christensenellaceae bacterium
TAGTGCAAAGGTCAACGTGGTTTTGCATGGGGAAATCAAAAACGGGTTTTTCACCAACAACTTTGATAACGGCGTTATTCTCTTTTTCACCTGCAAGCAAATCTTCGTCGGGAATATTAGGCATGCGTGATAAAAGGTCAAAAACCTTTTCTTCTAATTTTTTAGCCTTTGCGTCGCAGTCGGCAATTTTATCGCCAAGCGCCCTCATTTCCTTAAAAATTTCGTCAACGGGTTGACCTGCTTTTTTAAGGGCGGGAATTTTTGCTGAAACTTTGTTTCGTTCTGCCTTATAACTTTCAACTTCGCCTATAATAGCCCTTCTTTGTTTGTCAAGTTCCAAAACGGTATCAAAGTCTGCAACGAAACCCTTTCTTGAAAGAAGTTCTGCAACCTTTTCTTTATTTTCTTGAATTCTCTTTAAGTCTAACATAATTTTTCTCCGCAGAAATATTTATACCTATTTATTATACCTTTCTTTTCCAGCAAAATCAATAATTTTTGGTAACATTTATATTTTTTAAATAAAAAATAAAAGTCGTTGAAAAAAATTAACATAATTTGCGCTACTTTGTTGCGTTTTATTGCCGTTTAATGTTAAAATATAAAAACCAAGACTTTTTATAAAGACAAAAGGGGATATTCAAATGAAAGACAGGCTTTTTCATTTAAAAGAATTTATAGATAAAAACGGTAAGGTTACCTTGCATGAATTAGAGTGCGCTTTCCCAAACGTATCTTCTATGACCTTGCGCCGTGATTTAGCAAAACTTGAAGAATCAAACGCCGTTCTTAAAGTGCCGGGCGGTGCAGTTTCCGTTGACAGCGTTTTAAGGGCAAAGGAAGCAGATTTTTCCGAAAGAATAAAATTTAACGCCGCTGAAAAATTAGAGATTGCTGATAAGGCAGTTAAACTAGTTGAGCGTAAAAGTTGCGTGTTTATAGACGGTGGTTCAACTACTACTTATTTTGCAAGGGCGCTCCCCGACGATAACTTTTACGTTTTAACTAACGCAATGGTTATTGCAGAAACTATTTTAAGAAAGGAAAAACCTACCGTTACGCTTTTGGGTGGCGACTTAAAGAAGAATACTTTTATTACTGTAGGTAATAGTTGCTTAAAATTCATAAGCGAAATAAATATACAAACAGCCGTAATGACGGCTACGGGGTTTATTAAGGATACGGGCAGTTTTACTTGTGGAAGTCAATCTGAAGCCGAAGTAAAAAGGGCGGCAATCAAAAAGGCAGACTTCGTTATAATGTTGCTTGACAGTTCAAAAGTCAACAAGAAAACGCCTTACACTTTTGCAACGCTTGGCGATATTGATTGTATGGTCGTTGATAGTAATTTTTCTAAAGAACTTAAAAACTCCGTTGAATCAAAAGGTATAACGGTATATTAATGGTTAAAATTCTTGCTTAGAACGAGCAAGTAGTGTTATTATTTATAGGTAGACTATGTTTAAAAGATTACGTGCCGATATAAGAGCGGCAAAACAAAACGACCCTGCTGCACGCAGTAAGTTTCAAATATTATTGACCTATTCTGGCGTGCACGCATTGTCTTGGCACAGATGGGCGCACTTCTTGCATAAAATAAAGTTCCGCCTATTAGCGCGCGCAACGAGTCAGTTTGCAAAATTTCTTACGGGCATTGAAATTCACCCTGCGGCAAAAATTGCAGGCGGGGTATTTATTGACCACGGCGCAGGCGTCGTTATAGGAGAAACGGCTGAAATAGAAGAAGGCGTGGTTATCTATCAAGGCGTTACGCTTGGCGGTACGGGTAAACAAACGGGTAAACGTCACCCAACGGTTAAAAAGGGCGCAATGATAAGCGCAGGCGCAAAAGTTTTGGGCGGTTTCACCGTTGGTGAATACGCTAAAATAGGCGCAGGGGCGGTAGTGTTAAAAGAAGTTCCACCGTACGCAACGGTAGTTGGCGTTCCTGGTATCGTGGTTAGGGTTAACGGCGAAAGGGTTAGCGATTTAGAGCAAGAAAAACGCGACCCGATGCACGAAGAAATTTGCCATTTAAGAGAAAAGATATTTACGCTTGAAAAAAGACTTGATGAAATGAATAAAGAAGGAAGTAAAAATGAAAATTTATAATACGCTTACGGGTAAAAAACAAGATTTTATTCCCATTGAACAAGGTAAAATAAAAATGTACGCCTGCGGTATAACCGTTTCGGGCGAAGCGCATATAGGTCACGCTTATCAGGCGCTCATTTACGATATTATTAGAAAATATTTTGAAAAATCGGGTTATGAAGTAACTTATGCAAGGAATTATACCGACGTTGACGATAAAATTATTGCAAAGTCAAATCAAACGGGTATTCCTGCTGACGAATACGCAAAGCAAATGATTGCTAATATTGACGAGCAAATGTCAAGACTTAAAGTAGACGATCCTACGCTTTGGCTTAAAGCCACCGAAAGTATTGACGATATTATCGCTTTCGTATCTGCGCTAATTGAAAAGGGGCACGCATACGCAACCGATAAGGGCGACGTGTACTTTGCTGTTGAAAGTTTCCCTTCTTACGGCAAACTTTCGCATAGAAATTTAGAAGACGCAATGAACGGCGTGCGTATTGATAACGACGAAATGAAGAAAAACCCCCTTGACTTTGCGCTTTGGAAGTCTGCAAAAGAAGGCGAACCAAGTTGGTCTTCCCCTTGGGGCGAAGGTAGACCCGGCTGGCATATTGAATGTTCAACTATGAACAAAAAGGCTTTCGGTGAACAAATAGATATTCACGGCGGTGGTAGAGATTTAATTTTCCCGCACCACGAAAACGAAATTGCGCAAACGGAAGCACTTACGGGCAAACAATTTGCTAAATATTGGATACACAACGGACTTATTAAAGTAAACGGGCAAAAAATGAGTAAGTCGCTTGGCAACAGCCTTTTACTTAAAGACTTACTTGATAAATATTCTGCAGAAACGGTTAAGTTTGCTCTTTTGCAAACCAACTACCGTGGCGATATTAACGTTACTGATAACCTTTTCCCAGACGCTGAAAAGCATCTTTACGAATTCTATAAGGTTATTAAGGCTGTTAAAGACGCCTTTTCTGGCGACGGGTTAAACGACGCTATTGACCAAGATTTTAATAGGGCTATGGACGATGACTTTAATACTGCGCTTGCAATAAGCAACCTTTACGGCTATTTTAAGGCTATTCGTTCAAAGCTTGCGTCGGGTGACGCTACGGCTATTAACGACGTTAACCAAATTATTAAAACTTATGCGCTTATAGGTTTGTTTAACGAAAACCCCGAATCAGTAATCGCTAATTACGAAGAAAAGAATAAGGGCGAAGAAATTCCTAGCGACGTAAAAGAAATTGCCGAACAAAGATGGCAAGCAAGACTTAATAAAGACTGGGCAAAATCAGACGAATTAAGGGCTGTTCTTTTGCAAAAAGGTTACGTTGTTAAAGACTCAAAAGAAGGCTATACGTTATCAAAAAACTAATTGTAATAGGGAAAAAAACAGGTGAAAAAAATGATTACGTCTAAAGAATTAAGAGAAAAATGGATTAAGTTTTATACTGAACGTGGGCACGTTGATATCGGCGCAGTTTCACTTATCGGCGACGGCACTACGGGCGTTATGTTTAACGTTGCGGGCATGCAACCGCTTATGCCTTATTTACTTGGTAAAAAGCACCCGGCAGGTACAAAACTTTGCAACGTGCAAGGTTGCGTAAGAACGGTTGATATTGAATCGGTTGGCGACGCAACTCACTTTACCTTTTTTGAAATGATGGGTAACTGGAGTTTGGGCGATTATTTTAAGAAAGAAAAAACCAAATGGTCGTTTGAACTTTTAACCGAAGTTTTCGGTTTTGACAAAGATAAAATTTGTTCAACGGTGTTTGAAGGTAACGACGCCGCACCGAGAGATGATGAAACTGCAAGTTACTTAAAAGAGTTAGGTATTAAGCCTGAAAATATTTTCTATCTTGATAAATCAAATAACTGGTGGGAACTTGAAGGAACGGTAGGTACGCCTTGCGGACCTGATAACGAATGGTTCTATCCCCGTCACGATAATCCTTGTTGTGATACTTGTGACGTTAACTGTGATTGTGGTAGATACGTTGAAATCGGCAACGACGTATATATGCAATATAAAAAGTTAGAAGGCGGTAAATACGCTGAACTTGAAAACAAAAACGTTGATACGGGGTTCGGTTTAGATAGACTTTTACTTTTCCTTAACGGACTTGACGACGGATATAAGACCGACCTTTTTGCAGGCGCTATTGAATATCTTGAAAAGGCGTCTTCAAAAACGTACGGCGAAAACGCAAACGACACCAAGGCTATGCGTATCATTGCAGACCACACTAGAACTGCTGTTATGCTTATAGGTGATAAGAACGGAATCGTTCCGTCAAATACGGGCGCAGGGTATATTTTAAGAAGACTTCTTCGCCGTGCTATAAGATATTGCAAAAACTTGGGTATTGACGCAAACGAAATGTGTGGCGTTGCAAAAATCTTTATTGAAAAGGTTTACGATAGCGCATACCCCTTGCTTTTAGAAAAAGAAAGTTATATTCTTGACGAAATTAGTAAAGAAATTAAAAAGTTTGAAGCAACCCTTATTGCAGGCATGAAGGAATTTGATAAGTGCATAACGGGTATGGAAAGAAAGAACGCGTTTATGAGCCAAAAAGACCCTTCATACGTTCCCGAAACGGAAATTTCAGGCAAGCAAGCGTTTAGGCTTTACGATACTTTCGGCTATCCGTTAGAACTCACCGTTGAACTTGCAGAAGAACGTGGGCTTACCGTTGACGTAGAAGGCTTTAATCAAGCGTTTAAGGCGCACCAAGAACTTTCAAAAGCGCAAGCGCAGGCAGCAAAGGGTGGCTTAACCGAACAAACGGAAAAAACCATTGCTTACCACACGGCAACGCATATTATGCTTGCAGGTTTAAGAAAAATGTTCGGTACGCAAACTGAACAAAAAGGTTCTAACATTACCGAAGAAAGATTGCGTTTTGACTTTAACTGCGACCACAAAATGACGGCTGAAGAATTAAAACAACTTGAAGACTTCGTTAACGACGTAATTAGTAAAAAAATAGAAGTAGTTAGAACTGAAGAAAAGTATATAGACGCAGTAAACGCAGGCGCTTACGGTGTGTTCAACGCTGATAGTGACGACCAAATCGTTTCAATTTACACAATTGACGGCGTTGATAAACAAATTTGTGGTGGCCCACACGTTAAAAATACGGGCGATTTAGGAACTTTCGTTATTAAAAAAGAAGAAAGTTCAAGTAGCGGTGTAAGAAGAATTAAGGCAATATTAAAATAATTCTTGCAATCGTTTGACAAATAAAAAAAATTATCTTATAATGTTAAGGCTGTCAGGAAAGGCAGTCTTAACAAAATAAATAATTTCAAGCAACGTAAAAATTGCTTGTTTGCACCATTAGCTCAATTGTAAACTGCGGGTTACCGTCAGGGAAGAGCGTCATCGTATTTCCTACGCTGTCGCTTCGGGCACAGAGCGTCTGCTCCGCTCCATCCAATTGTGGATAAAGTGAGCATTACAAATTTAATAATTTCAAGCAACGTAAAAATTGCTTGTTTGCACCATTAGCTCAATTGGATAGAGCGTCGGTCTACGGAACCGAAGGTTAGGCGTTCGAGCCGCTTATGGTGCGCCAGCAAAAAAGGATAGGTAAAAAACCTATCCTTTTTTGTTGGCAAACCGAGAGAGAAAGATAAAAGGACAAGCGTTTCCACTTGCCCTTTTATCTTTTAGGAGGTGATATGTTCACAATCACAGAGACGAAGAACTTTTATTCTTCGCTATGATTTTTTTAGTCATATTTATAACCTTTTCACCTTTTAATATTAAAAGGTTACTATTTAGTTTTTTTGGATTCATTTGTAAAATTTTTGTTAACCAAAATGAATGATATTTTTGTGAAGAGTAGAAGAAACTTTTTCGCATATCCACTGTTTCACATAGAGCCCAGTTTTTGTGGTATTTGTCAATGGTCAAGTAATAAGTGTATGAAATAAACCAACTTGCCCCCATTTTAGAGAGAGTAAGTCCGCCATCAAAATTAAATGAATGTTTCGTAGCCATATTTCTCCTTTTATACATTACTTCTTAAAAGTTCTTGCATTTCTATTTTACTTAAGTTAATTTTAAATGAAAACGATATTGTTTCTAAAGAATATTCATGCTCATCATCAGTAAAAAAAGTAATAAATTTTCCGATATTAATATTATTTGATGTTTCTTTATTTTCTGCTTGTTCAAAGCCGAAAGCTTTATTATATTCATCAAGAAAATCAATTTTCACGGGAGTCAAAAGTCCTTTTTTAATTAAAGATAAAAAGTATTTGTTATAAGTGCTTTCTGCAATAGCTTTTGTTTTATAAAAATAAGCCTTGTCCACATTAGATAAATTGTTTTCGTTGTAATCACATTGCCATTCATCAAAGAATATTACGTTGTAAAAGTTGTTATTGTTATATCTTTCCCAAATTTTACTAATTTTTTTGTAGTACTCATCGGTGTTGGTGTATAATATGCATTCAGGAGAACTGTATTCGTAACCATCTTTGTGTAAATAAAAATTTTTAGGTAATTCAAGTTTACTAGATTCAATAAATTCAACGCTACAAAATCGTACGAAGTGTTTTTCTTCATTTTTTTGTATAACTTTTTCTTGTGAAAGGCTATTATACAAGTTGAATCTGTCCAGCAAAAAAACTTTGTTTGCTTTTTCTTTATAAAGATTAATGACTTCTTCTCTTGTAAATAATTCACTGTTGGCGCAAAGCTGTTTTTCCTTAAATGCGTAGGGAATATACATGCTAGACACGTCTTCTTTATCTGCATTTGCAATAAGTTTTTTAAGAGTTCTTTTTTCTTCTATTGAAAGCTCGTTTAATTTAGATAGTGATGCTATGTTATCATTAAATAATTCATCTAAACTAACACCCATTACTTTTGATATTGCTATTACAGTAATAAAATCAGGGAAAACTTCGCCCGATATCCACCTAGACACCTTTTTATAGTTAGATTGTTCATCAAAGTTGTCAATGTTTAAAAGTTTATTCACGGATTCAACGAACTTGATTCTAGCTTTTTTACCTTTATAATTACTATTGTTGCGAATAAAGTCGTCAATCTTATTTCCTAAAGTATTTTTGCATTTTTCTATAAAGTTATTTTTCATTTTTTTCTCCTTTTTAATTTTGTTTCAGCCAGCTTTGTGATTTTAGTATATCACATTACAAGGGTATTAACAAGGACATTTGTGTGTAAAATTACCCATAGTAAGTACAATTTTTATTTTAAAATATAAAATTTATGCAGTAGATTTTTTTGGGCACAAATCGTAACTGTGTTAATTATATTGACTAATAATTAACTTGTATTGTATAATACTCTATATTTTGATAGTAGGTATAAAATGGATTTAGCAAGACAAACGGCGTATGCTAACGGGTTAGTGCGCTTAATTTCACACGAAACGGTCGCCGTAGAAAAAACGGATAATAGTAAATTTTACGCATTTAGGGAACTATTGAAAAAAGAATTTCCTAACCTTTTTGCTACGCTTGAACTGATAGATTTTGACGGTAGCACCTTGCTTAAATGGAAAGGACAAGGGGAAAGTTTGCCCGTTATGTTTATGAATCATGCTGACGTGGTTGAAGCAAACGGCAAATGGAAACACGGCGCTTTTAACGGCGTGGTGGAAGACGGTAAAGTTTGGGGTAGGGGCGCACTTGATACAAAAGGTGGTCTTTACTGTATGTTGCAAGCGACGGAAGAACTCGTTAGCGAAGGGTTCGTTCCCAAAGGTGATATATATTTAGAATCTTCATGCAACGAAGAAACTGACGGAAGTGGCGCTTTGGCTATAAGTAACTACTTAAAAGAACAAGGCGTTAAGTTTAGTTATATTCTTGACGAAGGTGGTATGATAGTTTCAGAGCCTATACCCAACGCAAAAGGCGATTTTGCTATGATAGGCGTGGGCGAAAAGGGTATTGCTACAATAAAATTCGTCGCTACGTCGCAAGGTGGACACGGTGCTACGCCTTTTAGGAATTCGCCGTTAGTAAGGCTCGGCAGAGTAATATCAAAGGTAGACAAAAGCAAAATTTTCAAAGTGGAAATGTCTGATACCTTTTGTAAAATGTTTAAGGTTATAGCAAAAGATATGAAAGGGTTTTCAGGCTTTGCGCTTCGTCACCCCAAATTCTTTAAACCTATACTTAAAAGGCTTATTCCAAAAATGTCTGATATGGCAGGCGCAATGATGAAGACGACGGTAGCGTTTACTATGGCAAACGGTGCAAAAAGTGATAACGTTATACCCGTTAAAGCAACGGTTACGGCAGACGTTCGTGTGGCGCACCACCAAGGCTTTGACCAAAGCGTTAAGGCGTTAACCGACCTTGCAAGTCGTTACGACGTAGGCGTTGAAGTGGTGTTTAAGAGCGTTGAATCACGCCTTTGCGATTACAATAACCTAGAATTCAAACACGTGGAAAATGCCGTTAAACAAATATTCGGGGATATAAGCGTTTGCCCTTACGTAATGACGGGCGCAAGCGATTTAAGGTTTATGAGTGATTTAAGTGAAAACTGTTACCGTTTTACGCCCTTTAAGGTAAACGACAAGCAGTTAAAATCAATACACGGCAAGGATGAAAATGTTGACGTAACCTGCCTTGGCCCTGCAGTTGATTTTTACAAATTACTTATGAAGGGGGTTTAATATGACTAAGCAAAAGACGAAAGGCGTAAATATAAGCGTGCGCTCTTTTATAACTTCAATTATAGTTATATTTGCGCTTATGGTTTTAGCGTACGTGCTTACTTTGGTTATTCCCGGTGGGGCTTACGATAGAGTTGTTGATGCTAACGGGAATTTAGTTATTGATATTAACGGCTCGTTCAAAAACGTTGACGGGGGAATTGCTTTTTGGAAGTGGCTTTTATCACCCGTTCTC
>JAZSJY010000124.1:0-2658 GCA_045534565.1 Christensenellaceae bacterium
CAAATAAAAAAGAACTTGACCTTAAAAAGTCAAGTTCTTTTTTTTATTTTTTAATTATTTTATAAAATTCGTTTTGATTTTTTGTTCTATTTCAGGCGGTTCAATACCAGTTTCACTCGCTTTTTTAATACATTTAATAAGCCAAGCCATATTTTGCCCTAACATACGCATAGTTTGCAAGCCTTCTTTATCTTCTTCGGCTTGCGTGCCGTTACTGCCAAAAACCATATTCCAGTACGTTGAACTTACTACTGTCATATTATTTATCATAAAATATTTATTTATTATATCTAAAGTCGCGGTAGTGCCCGCTCTACGCGCAACGGCAACAGCAGCCGCTGGTTTATGCGCAAATGACTTTTTAGCAAAGAAAACTCTATCTAAAATTGCTTTAAGCGTACCGTTAATTGATGCGTAATACACGGGACTACCCACGACTACCCCGTCTGCATTTTGAATTTTTTCAACCAAAACGTTTACGATATCATCTTTTACACATCTACCAAGTTTAACACAAGCGCAACACGCCTTACAACCACTAACTTCTTCATTGCCTACGGTAATTATTTCAGTTTCAATACCGTTTAATTGCAAAGTATCGGCAACTTCACTTAGAGCGCGAAAAGTCGTGCCGTTTACATGCGGACTTCCGTTTATTAAAACAACTTTCATTTTTTGTACTTCCCTTTTCTTTTTATTATATAATACATTTTTTAAATTAAAAAGTCAAAAAAATACGCAGTCAGTTTTGACTGCGTATTTAATTTTAGCCTATAACTACGCAAGCGCCTTCGCCCGGTGCGAAAGTAAGTTCAAGTTTACTACCTGATGCTTTTCTTTCTACACCGCGTTGAATTACGGTGTAGTTTTGTTTTCCATCACAGTTAATTGTTACTTTTGCTTTATCAAGCGTTATAGAGTTATTTACTACGTACAACATAGTTTTACCTTTATAGTTAAAGCAACCTGTAATAGAGTTATCACCCGTAATGCTCTTAACTTCGTTAAACTTGCCATTGAGTCCACTAGTTTCAATTGCAGGCATTTCAAGTTTATTAGTGCTATCTTCTTTACCACTCTTAACGTGAATTATGCCCTTGTGAACGCTCTTCATAAGAATATGGTCACAAGCCTGCGTTTGAGCATTTGCGTTTTGGGCGTGATACCAACCTGCATTCTTTTGACCACCACGACCAACTAAACCTTCATCACCTTCGGGAGAATTTACACATTCTGCCGGGCAGTTATATGGATAGAACTCGTAGCCTTTTGCGCCGAAAGCAAGCGCCGTTGAAATTTGCCACCACATTTCACCTTCGTTTATAACACGCCAGTTTGAATCACCGTTCCAGTTGCCACCTGCTTGCATAAACGTCCAGAAAGGCTTGTTATATTGTTCACAGAAGCGTCTTACTAAAGAGTAGTTAATTAAAATATCCGATCTAATATTATCACCTTTACCCACGAAAGGATAAGTATCGTATGAATAATAATCTAAAGATTGGAACTTTTCAAACCACTCTGTCATATATTCTTCAACGGTCATTTCCTTTTCTTCTGCAGTACCGTTTTGACCACCGCCAAACCAACCGGTAGGACATTGTAATGAGTTAGAGTTAATGTATACTTGCTTATCAGTTCCTTCAAACACGTCGTAGAAAACATCCATAATTGCCGCGCACTGATCAAAGTGCTTTGCAAAAGGTTCGTCTCTAACTATAATACCCGCAAACGAATCGTAATTACTATACGCTTTTACACGTTCCGCAAATTCTTCTTCAGTAACGTAAAGATAGTTATTTGGATCAATAGCATTAGTATCGTTTACTTGGAAGAGATAGTTATCTTGAACGTAATACATAACGTCGTTTTGGTCAGCATAACGAAGCGCATCTAATACAGCTTGTGAGTTAACCGAGAAACTTGGTCTTACCCCTATAATAAAGTTCAAGCCACATTCTGCAACTTGCGCATAATGTTTATCAGTTATTTGTGAAGGATAGTAATTACCATTATGCCCAAAACCCAAAGTAGGCCCTATGTAACCACCAATAGGCATTACTTCGTCACCAAAACGATCAAAATAATATACTGCAGGGGTTTCGTTGGGATCAAGATTATTTTCATTACCCTTTGACCCACAGCCAGTTGCTGAAATCAACAACACGCAAGAAATTAACAAGCAAAATAATTTATTAAATTTCTTCATCTTTCTTCCCCCTTAATTTTCTTACCACGAATAACGATGCACACGCACTTATCGTTCCAACTGCAACCATACCAGCATTAAACGAAGACGCACAACCACCACTATTTTGACCATCTTTAATAAGGTATTCTTCGTCATTATTTAAGTCTTCGTAAGGGAAATCTTTTGGCATTGCTGACTTACTTACATCATATTCAAGAGTAGTTAAGTTTGGTTGATTATCAAGGTTGGTAACCATAATATTATCAAGTTTACACCAACCGCAAGAAGCGCCTTCAGATATTACGGGAACGTAATAGTTACAACCCATAGTAGTAATAGCAACGCTACCAACGAGCGACCTTGATAATTTTAAGTTAGCTACCACGAACCATTCTTCTTCAAAGTCGTATTTAACACTAACCGTTACGTCTCTTTCAACAACCCTAATTTTGTATTGAAGAACTTCA
>JAZSJY010000082.1:0-24565 GCA_045534565.1 Christensenellaceae bacterium
TTCATATATTCCTGCGGCTTTATCGTACTCGTTATTTCTACGGAAATGATTTGCCCTATCGTATAGACTTGCTTTTCTTTCGCTATCTAATCTTGGAACGGTTTGTTTAGTTCCACAAAATTCGCACTCAAGTACGGTAGCGCCCAATTCTACGTTGAGCGCCCCGCCACACATTTTACATTTAAATATCGCCATTCTTATCAGTTAATTATTTCAAAATTTTGCACTTTAAGTTTCTTTCTTTTATCAAGAGTGATAGTTCGTTCGCTTCGGTTTTTACCATTTCTAAATCGTCGCTTTCTACGGCTTTTTTAAGTTTTTCTATATGGTCTTCAATACGAACTTCTAACTTTAATAATTCCGAACAAGACCTATAATCACTATACCTTAAATCTTCGTAAACTTTTTTTACTTCTTCTTTAATTTCCGTGGTAGTTGCGCTTGCCATTAACACTTCTACGTCGGCTACGGCAAGTTTCATAAATTGAGTTTGTTCTTTAACTTTATCGTCAATTGCGCCAACCACGTCGGCTACGGCAACTACTTTAACGCTTGCTATTGCGAATATAACCGTCAATATTACGCATATAATTGCGCCTATCCATGCAGGAATTACTGCAATTATCATAAATACTACTGCTACGATTGCAGAAACTATTAACGACGCATAACCTATTCTTAATAACGGAATATTTAAGAATACTTTTTCTTTATCGTCTTTTTTGCAAACGAGCCAAGCCGTTGCAAGTTGGAAGAATAAGCAAAGTGTTATAAATGCATAAGCAATCCAAAAACTTGCTTGTTCAAACCTATCTATATCAAAAATAACCCTTGGGGTAACGAAAGTCACAACGTTAAACACCGCTAAAAGCGCAAACCATACTATTGCAAAATACTTAAAATTCTTTTTCATTTTACTTCTCCTTATAATTTTTCACCACATTCGTTGCAAAATTTTGCACCTGGGACTACTGATGCGCCACATTTTGCGCATACTGATACGAACTTATAGCCACATTCGGGGCAGAACTTTCCTTTTACTACGGTGTTATTACAGTTAGGGCAAACTATCGTTTCCACTTGAACGGGTGCTACTTTTTGACCGCATTCGTTACAGAACTTTGCGCCGTTAACTATAACTGCGCCACAATTAGAACACTTATTTTGCGTGTCGCTTAAAGCGTCTTTCATTGCACCACCAACCGTGCCTGCTACTGCACCGCCAACGCCTGCCATAGTGCCAAGCCCTACGCCAAGGTTAGTCATTTGACCAACGGCTTCGTTTTGAGCAACCCTTTCAGCAACGTCAAAGCCACGTTCTTGTTGATAGGTGTAACCTTCTTGCGCACGCTTTGTTGCCATTGCTTGTGATTCAATTACAGTTTTTCTCGCTGAAGTTTCTGCATCAATAACGCTTATTTGTTGACGAAGTTTTGCTTCCATTACGTCAGCGTATTGTCTAAAATGCAACGACTTAAACTTTTCGTATTGCGCTTCGCCGTCAGGCTTAACTACGTTCATTACGAAAAATCTTTCAAGGGCAACGCCGTAATCGGCAAAATCGGGAACGAGAAGTTTCCACAAATTCTTTGACAAAGCCTCTAACTTTTCGTCAATTTCAAAAATGTTAATTTTTTCAGCCCTAATCGTTTGCGCTATGTAACTTTTAACTTTTGTCATTAAGAAAGAACGGAAATATGAAACTAACCTTGCTTGCGACAAGTATTTTTCCGTACCGACTAATTTAAGAAGTAATTTTTTAGAATCTTCTGCACGCAAAGTCATTTCGCCACTTGCGCCGATTGATAACGGGAAACCGTAAGTGGGTTCTATAAATTCAACCCTGCTATCCGTACCCCACTTAATTGACATTTGCTCAGTCTTATTTACAAAATATACTTCACAATGGAAGGGCGTTTTATCATTCGTATTGCGATTTAACGCTTTGCCTAACTTGGGTATATTTTGCGTTTCAAGGGTGTATCTGCCCGCGCCGAAAATATCAAGCACTTCGCCGTTAAGCACAAATAACGCTTCTTGACTATCGTGCACGATAAGTTGGGTTAAAGAATTAAAATCTTCTATCGGGTGTTTCCACACGAAAGTACTGTTATCGCCTTCATACTTTAAAATTTCTGCTATTGCCATTGTTATCTCTCCCTTAGTCGTTTGCTTTTATTTCTAAATTTTCAATTGCGAATTCTATGCAAGTTTGAATAATTTCATTTCTCGTTCTGCCCGTTTGCTCTGCTACGGCGTCTAGCTTTTCAACTAATTCGTTGGGTAACCTTGTTGATACAACCATTGAGTCACCCCTAAACTTTTTCGTTGCTATTATGAGTTTTTTGTTTTCCATATTTCACCTTCCTAGGTTTTCGTTAATACAACTATACTACATTTGTAATACACTTGTCAACTATTTTAGAAAACTTTTTTCAGATTTGTTTTACGGTATGCAAATTTCTTTTTGATTATATCATATAATATATACTTTTTCAATAGTAAACAAAAAAACGGTTACGAAAACCGTTTTTTTTGTTTTGTTATTCTTTATCAAGTTGGTTATTTGAAGCAAGTTCTTCAATAAGTTTAACCGTTCTCTTTACCGAGCGTGGACTTCTAACGCGCATCAAAAGTGGAACTTCTGCAAACGACTTTTTATCACCAACGTCTTTGTGATTAAACTTGCTTTCTTCGTACGCTTTAGGATCAAGCGCAAAATAAACTTTCAACGTTTTACCACGAATCACGGTTTTTGCAAGCAACTTTCTACCCAAGCGGTAACTTTCGCAAGGCTTACTAGTTCTTAACTTTACCTTTTTGTAAGATAAAAACGCTTTTTGAATTTCCGCGTGGTTTTCTTTTAATTGTTCGTCTGCTTCCATTAATCTTTGGCTGAACGTTTTAGTGTTCTTATCAAACCCTTCAAACACGTTTGATTGTTCTTGTTCAAAAACTGCAACTTCTTCCATTGCCGTTTCGCTTACGGGCGTTTCTTCTACTTTTTTCTTTTCAAGTTGCAGACCGTTAGCAAGCTCTTCAATAAGGAAAGCAGTTCTCTTTACCGAACGCGGACTTCTTACGCGCATTAAAAGTGGAACTTCTGCAAACGATTTTTTATCGCCTACGTCCTTATGGTTAAACTTACTTTCTTCGTACGCTTTAGGATCAAGCGCAAGGTAAACTTTTAACGTTTTGCCACGAATAAGCATTTTAACGAGCAACTTTCTACCCAAGCGGAAACTTTCACAAGGTTTACTTAACCTGTCTTTAACGTCTTCGTAAGAAAGTAAAAGTTGTTTAAGTTCAGCGTAGTTTTCTTTTAATTGTTCGTCTGCTTCGGTTAATCTTTCAGCAAAACTTTTGCTTGCGCCGTTTCCAAACGAAAGTCCTTCTGCCGTTTCGTCAGTTTCTTCACTCGTTTCTTCGTCTTCTTGTTCTACAGGTTCTTCAACTTCGGGAACGGCTGGTTCAGATTCAGGTACGGCGATTATAACGGGTTGTGGAATTGTTTCAGTCTTATCACCGTCAGGACCTTTACCGTTCTTCTTTATTCTTCTTTTAATTACTGCAAAGCCTATAATTACTATCAACGCTATGATAAATTCAAGCCCAGCAATTGCAAGAAGTAAAATTTCAAGATTAGATAAATCTTGTGCTTGCGGAATAATGTTTTCAAGCGATTCAACTAAAGAAACGTCTGAACGGAAGTTCTTAAGTACGTAATCTACTTCAGTTTGAGTGGTCGCAAGATCCATTAAATTCATAGACTTATCGTAATAAGTAAGAATCAACTTCTTATTGCTTTCAGAATATACGTCGTCAAGACTGTTTTCAAGTTCAGTTCTAAACGCATCAACTTCTGCCATCGTTACGTTCATAACCGTTACCGAATAGCCACCACCGTTGCCCGTTTGTTTATCTTCGGTAGCGCCGATATATTCCATTAACCAATCTTTAAGTTCTTCTGTTTTTTGTGATGCGTACGCCTTTAACTCAGCCGTTTGCGCCTTTTCAGCAACTTTTACAGCGGCTTCTTTTGCAGCAAGCGATGCAGCAGAAGCGTTTTCTGCGGCGGTCTTTGCTTGGCTTGACGCGTCTACCACGTTATTCATTGAACTTTGTAACGATTCAGCAGCCGTCTTTGCTGATTCAGCAGCCGTCTTGGCTTGTTGTGCGTAAGTTTGCGCTTGTTCAACCGCTTCTTTTGCCTTTAACGAAGAAGAGTTAGCCGCATCTGCTTTATTAGCCGCTTCTTGCGCTATTCTTGCCGATTCTTCAGCCGCTAATTTTGCTTCCCCTGCAATTATCGCTACGTCGTTGAGCAACGCCTTTACGCCGTCCATAATTTCGTTATAGAACGTACCGTCTGGTTCAAGCCTTACGTTAAGTGCGTCTATTACAACCTTAATATCCGTGAGTTTGCCCGAATCAAGTCCGCCGATAGCCGAAGATAACTCATTGCCTAAATTTTCTATCTTGTTCAGCAACGCCGTTTGATTGTTATTTACCGTAGTTGAAAGAGTAGATATAACTGAACTTAAAGCGTCAAGTTCATTAGATAAATCATCAGTATATCCTTTAACGGTAGTCGTTATCGCAGTTATAACCGCCCCGTTGGGTGCAAGTTTTTCGTTAACGCCGTTTATAGAATTTTTAATAGCCGTTAAATCGTCTGTTTTAATATTTTCAACTTCTTGTTTAATCGTAGCGACGTCGCCTTTAATAGTAGTAATATCTGCGCCAACGTTGTTGCTAAACGTACTTAAATCAGTATCTAAATCACCTATTTGATTGCTTAACTCGTCGGTAAGATTTTTAACGCCTGCAATTAATTCGGTATAGAAGGCACCGTTAGGTTCAAGCCTTTCGTTAAGAGCGTCTATCGTATTTTTAATATCGGCGAGTTTACCAGTATCAAGTCCGCTGATAGCTGAAGACAATTCACTACTTAAATTTTCTATCTTGTTTAATAACGCAGTTTGATTATCATTTACCGTAGTTGAAAGTGTGGATATTCCCGTGCTTAAAACACTAAGTTCACTAGATAAATTATCGGTATATCCTTTAACAGTGGTCGTAATCGCGGTGATAACTGCCCCGTCGGGTGCAAGTTTTGCGTTAACGTCGTTTATAGAATTTTTGATAGAAGTTAAATCGTCAGTTCTAATATTTTCAACTTCTTGTTTAATCGTAGCGACGTCGCCTTTAATAGTAGTAATATCTGCACCAACTATGTTACTGAATGAAGTTAAAGCTGTATCTAAACCACCTATTTGAGCGCTTAATCCGTCAGTAAGATTTTTAACGCCTGCAACTATTGCTTGGCATAACGCGCCGTCGGGTGCAACCGCTTGAGCAATATCGTTGATGCTCGTTTGTATCGTTGAAAGTTCGTTGGTCCTTAAATCAGACATATCTTGTTGTATTGCGTTTTGCGCAGTAGATATTGCCGTTAAGATAGGCGTTACGTCAACGTTTAACGAACCACCAAGCGTAGTTACAGAACTACTTATGCTTGCTAACGTTTGAGTATTTTCAGTAATAACGGGAATAACGTTATCTCTTATATATTGAGTAACTTCATTAGTTACGTTTTCAATAGTTTGAGTAAGCGTTTGCGCCGTAGTAGACAATTCTGCAGAAGTTAAAACTTTTCCGTTAATTTCATCTGCAACTTGTTTTACTTGGTCAATAGTTACTATTGCGCCGTCTAATTTAGTCTTTAAGTAAGATAAGTCCGTGCTAGTAGTGTTAGACAAATTAGTTAACGTATCTTTAATTTCTTCAATAGTCGTTTTGTTCGCAACAGCGTCAACGCCTGTTTTAACTATAATCTCTTTATACTTAATTATTTCTTTTTGTTCTTCTAAAGCAACTTCTAACGCAAGGTCAACTTCGTCAAGCGTGGTTGCCGAATATATACTTGCAAGCATTGCCGTAGTAACGTTAGTTATATTTTCGTTATTAGTGCCAAGTAAGGTTGTTTCTGCTTGTGCTTTGGCTTCATTAAGCGCATCTGCCATTTCTTTAGCAACCGAATCAATAACGTCAAACACAGCAATCGTTTGCGCGTAAATATCTGCCAACGTTGCTTGTTGTTCTATTTTTTCAATTTCAAAAGCAACTCTTTCTTCGGTAACCGATACGTTTTTATTATTAGCGTATTTTCTTACGTCAACCTTTGCTTGTAAAACGGCTTGTTCCCATTCTTTAGCAGTTAAAACGTCAAAGAAACTTTCTTCACAATTGATAACGGCGTTATCAATATCGCCCTTTTCAGTATACGTATAAATTTGATCAAAAGCGTCACTATAAATTTTTTCAATAGCGGTAACGCCTGCCGTAGTATAACGTCCGTTTGCTAAATATACGTCTTTAACACTTTTCAAATACTCTATTTTACTACTGCGGTAATCGTCAATTGATATAGTAACGAACTCGTCACCACTATTCATAACGAACACGCCTGGAGCCCATTGATCTTCGGGAATACTTTCCGTAAAGTTACCGTTTGAAACTTCAACGTCGTTACCGTTAAAAATTTGCACGCCGTCGTCAGCTATGTAGTTACCACCGTTAATATATAACGCGCCCGTATCCGTTGCCAAAGCACCTTTAGAACCCGTTATAATAATGTCGCCGTCGCCCTTTACCGTTAAAGGTGCGTAAGTGGTTAAAGCGTAATCGTTAGGATCTGCAACCATTACTTGTATGTATTGCCCGTTAAGGTTTAACGTAATCTCTTTATCTATTAGGATACTACCTTCTATACTCATATTTACTTTGAGCACAATTTCATCATCCGCTTCTGCGTAAAAATAAGCGTGCTCAAATTGAGAATAGAAATACGTTTCACCCGTAGCTTTGATTAGAACGAAATTTATAAAAGGAGATGGCGTTTCTAAATATGTTTCACCGCCGTCTGGCGTATAATAATTTTTAACGGATACGTTAGTTAACTTACCATCGCCACTTAACCTATATTGCCCTGTTTTAAGGGAAACGCTTTCGTCTGCATTCCTAACGGCTTTAGTTGATTGGTAAATAAACACCTTGTCTAAAAGATCTTCAGTCGTTGCAATTTCACCAGCGTTTTTAATTGTACCGTAAATTTCAACCGCGCTACTTTCCGTTTTAATATTTATAACGCCGTCGTTGTTTAACACCCCGTCAACTATGATATCGCCTTGTACGTTTATGGTGCCGTTATTATTTAACTCACCGTCAACTATAATATCGCCTTGTACGTTTAAGATTGCACCATTTTCTATCGTCAAATTTCCTGAAACGTATAGGTCGCCATTTACAAGCATACCTTCTACGGACTTTTCGTCTATAAGTATAGGATCTCCACCATACATTGCGGTTGCTTTTACGTTTGATGGTATTATAAATTCATTGTCTACGTAAAAATCTTTTTCAAAAACAACGGCTACTTCATTTTCGGTAAAAATTTTAAATCCGTCTTCTTCTGCATAGCAATCATTTATAACCGTAAGAGTAGTAGCGTTACCCCAACCAGCATCGCCTGTAGTTGTTGCGTAGTAAATACGCTGTACGCCGATGTATTTAAATGCTTCTTCAAAGTTCGTATACCCTACGAGATTTCTATAATCTGTTGAAAAATGCCTTGGTTTTTCATTTATATAACAAACGGCAGGAACTAACGTATACGTTGCGTCGTTATTATAGTTGCCGTTTTCTAAAAGCTCACCGTCACCGTTATATTGAAAAGCAAGTCTTTCACTTATGCGCGCTTCAAACGCATAGTATAATTCATGATTTAAATCTGAGTTGAACGTGCCACCCGTAATTGTTGCACCAGCTGTATTTTGACCACTTACGTTAATAAGCCACGGACTAGTATTATTTCCCGTATTTTTATTGCCCAAATAAAAGAACCCATCATTTATGTATACGCCTTGCCCTTCGGCAGTACTACAACCACTGTATATCAAACTATCGCTTGCACGATCTAAGCGATAACTTCCACCGTTAATGGTTATACTGCACCCACTTGTAAAGTTTACAAAAAGCCCGTAGACTTTAGCTCCGTCATCCACAGTAACGTTAATTTGTGCAGTTCCTTTTCCGTCGTTGACAGTCAAATGCCCTCCGTCATTAGTAAAGAAAACACCCACCAAGCCTACACTGCTCTTATAACTAGTAGCCGTAATGCGATAGTTTATAGCGCAACCATTTAAATCTATGGTTATTGATTTGCCAACTATAGCGTAAAAAGAATCGTATTTATTGTTAGCTACTTGAACCATATTCTCGTTAGTAATTTCTACGTCATGGTCCTTTAACACTACAACGGTGTCCCCGTTTTCTGCCGCTAACACGGCGTCGTTAAGCGAAGCGTATTGCTGTTTGCCTACAATTTCGGCAACGTAAACAGTTTCGCCATCAGCAGCCTTTGCTACGTGCGAAGGTGCGTGAAGTAACGCAATACCCATGATAAACATTGCGGTTGCAATAATGGGTAATATTGCTAAACTCAAAAACTTTTTCTTCATGAGGCCCTCCTTTAAAGTCCAAATTATATAATTATGTTCCCATGCGTAACCGCTTTCGGTTACTTCCCCCTTTACCTTTTACCCAACAAGAGATATTCTCTTTCACGCCAAGTGAAAGAGAAGGGGTACCCCTTTTTAAATATCTTCATTTTATAAAACGAGTGGCGTACGAACTTTATTTTGGTTTATAAAACCATACAACAATCCACTCTAATTTTATGATGGAAACCTATTGTATATCATTTTTTAAAGTAATGCAAGCATTTTTAACCACTATTTTTAGGGAAAAGTTGCCATATGTCCCCTTTCTTTTAACGTTTTAGATGTTCTTTACGTTTCTTTTCATACTAAATATGTAAATTCAAAAGTTTAAAATTCCTTTATTTTGTGTTTTATCTAAATTTCTTTTTCAATTATTTTTTTATAAAAAATTTTTTTAAAAAAGTGCCGTTACGTACCTATACGTATATTATTTAGTAACGAAAAATATTCCTACCGTTAAAAATTTAATCACTTTTTTTTCGGCGTATACGTATTATATATTATCACGAAGGAGGAATATGCTTATGTGCTTTTTTGGTTGTAATAACGACTGCAACTGTAATAACTGTAACCGTACCGTTGTAATCCGTGGCCCACGTGGCCCTATGGGTTTCCCTGGCGCAACGGGTGCAAGAGGGCCTATCGGTCCACAAGGTCCTCAAGGCCCTGTTGGGTTGACGGGTGCTACTGGTCCGCAAGGTCCACAGGGCCCTATCAGGTTGACGGGTGCTACTGGTCCGCAAGGTCCTCAAGGCCCTATCGGGTTAACGGGCGCTACTGGTCCACAAGGTCCTCAAGGCCCCATCGGGTTAACAGGTGCTACTGGTCCGCAAGGTCCACAAGGCCCTGCAGGTAGTAGCAACGCCGTTTACGCAGGCACGCTAGTTACCACGGACGTAGCGGAAAACACAATAATACCCATTACCCTTTTAACGCAATCGCCACAGTCAACCTTTACGGTAGATAATAACCAAATTACAGTAACGGAAGACGGAACGTACCTTGTAAGTTACTTTGCTAACGGCTCGGTTGCAGACGGCAGTTTTATTACAGACCTTTACCTTAACGGCGCTCAAGTTAGTGGTGAAACTATAGTTTTAACGCCAGCAGGCTCTTCTAATAGCGGTTCAAAAACTATACTGTTAAACCTTACCGCAGGCGACACCCTTTCACTCTATAACGGGTCGGCGTCTACTGCAAACTATTCAGGCGCAACGTTAACGGCTGTTAAAATAGCGTAAAACACCGTACTTTTAGCGTGATATCCTTAGCGGATAGATCACTCTAAACTTAAACAAACATTAAAAGAGCAAACGTGCAAGATTTTTGTCTTGCACGTTTGCTCTTTTTATTTATAATATAGTTTTTTTATTTTTCAATCATATTTGATAATCTGCGAAGTGATAGCCTTCTTCTCATATACGGGTGATACTTAAGCCCTTCTTCTTCAAGTTCTTTACTAACGCCTATTTCTTCACAAGTGGTTGCGCAACCTGCCCTTTTCATTGCCGAAAGTATTTGTTCGTAATCTGGTACGGACGCCACTATTTTTCTTATTTCATCCCACTTTTCTTCAATGTCTTTTGGGTTTATTCCGTCGGTTATCGTGTCGGGCGTGTTGAGTTTAATAACTTCGTCTTTAAGTGCGCCGTAGTGAGCGTACACGTCTTCCCAGTCGGTAACTTCTTTTTTACATTTTACCGAAGTAAGTTTATAAAGTTCACTATATTTTTTCATAATAAGCAAGGTTGCAACGCCAACCTTTTTGCCGTGGAAATCTGAAATTTTGCCTTCAAGCAATTTTTTACATTCCCAAAAGTGCGAAAGAATATGTTCCGTTCCACTTGCAGGGCGAGAGTTCTTTACGAAACTCATACCTATCCCCGTTAAAAGTAAGGCTTCTAAAACGGCTTCGGCACTTTCTTCGTCGCTCAAAGTAATTCTATCTGCAAGCGCCATTATTCTATCGGTTGCTTGCCTAGTAAGGTTTGCAACTTTTTCACAATAATATTCGCCCGTAATAAGCGCAGAAACTTGCCAGTCAATAAGCCCAACGTATTTACCAACCATATCGCCAAAACCTGCAGACTTGAGTTCTGTGGGGGCGTTTGCCAAAATTTTAGTATCGGCAATAATTACTTCGGGTGATTTTGCCGCGTACGTTATCTTAAAATTACCGTCGGTAAGCGGTGCGTTATACGATGCAAAACCATCCATACTTGCAGCCGTGCCGAATATACAAAGGGGTTTGCCTTCTTCAGCCGACGCCATACGGCAAATATCGTTAAGCGAGCCTGAACCAACGGAAATTACACCGTCGTTATTTTTGAGTAAACCACGTATAACGTTAACTTCGCTAACCGTTGCTTCACGCAAGTTTTCATACATTTTTATTTCAAGTTCAAATTGTGAAAGTGCAGGGATAATTCCATCCGCCGCCTTAATGGTGTTTTTATCTGCTACTAAAAGCAACTTTTTCTTAAAGCCGTTGCGTAGTAATATTTCACCTGCGTCTTTAGTGATACCACTACCTACCGCTATATCTTTTATAGTGAGTTCGTGCTTTACGCCACAAGGACAATTTTCAAATTCTTTTCTTAAAGCGTTAATATCAAACATACAGCCTTTCCTTTTTTATATTCTTTTGTTATTTTAATACTTTCCCTTGTTAAAAACAAGTTATATATTTACTTTTATTTTTTTTGAAAGAATTTTGACCGTTCGGTCAATTTTTGTAGACCGATTTAGTCAGCGTCGGTTATAATTTCCACATCTTTACCGTTTTGCATTTTTACCAAAACGTTACCACACGTATCCGTTCTAAATACTTTTAACGCTTGATTGCTTTCAATAAGCCTTGTTAAAAGGTCGGTATCGGGGTGACCGTAAAAATTATTGCCACCGACAGATATAACGGCGTTTTTAGGCCTTAACACGCTTAAAAATTCGCTAGACGAACCGTCTTCGCTACCGTGGTGTGCAACTTTTAGAAAATCTACGTCGGCTAAATTTATTTGCCTATTAAAAGCCATTTGGTATATGCCTATTTTTTTATTTTCTAAAACTAATTGTTCTTGCGAACGCCCTGCGTCACCCGTAAAAATAAATCTATTGCCGTATACTTCTAAATAGATTATGGGCGAACAGTCGTTAATCTCTCTATCAGTTGCGTCTATTTTATTTAAACCCCTATAACTACTATCCTTTTGTTCAAACGGTAATGGCGATAAAAAGCCCAAAAAGTATCCTTCGCCAGACAAATAATTCCCCATAGTAGAAATTTGCGTTTGAACGCCCTTTCTTTGCATAGCGCTGTAAACGTCGTAATACGTTTTAAAATTCGGCATAACGCTATCAGTAATATAAGGAATATACGCTCTGCCTATTTGATAATTTTCAACAATCTTTTGCCCACCGCCTACGTGGTCTTGATCTGGGTGAGTTAAAATTAAATAGTCAATGGTCTTTACTTTTGCGCTTTTTAGTTGTTGATAGATTGCGCCGTCACTTTGCTCCGTGCCGTTGCCAGCGTCAATTAAAACCTTTTTGTCGTCTGGTAAATTTATAAATATACAATCGCCTTGACCTACGTCTATAAACTGCACGAACGTACCCGTAAGCGTATTGCCCTTTTTGTTTTTGCAACCAAATGATAATATACTTAAACTTATTAAAACTAAAATTATTGCAAAAACTCTTTTCTTTAGTGTAACCATATAATCCTATTTAGGCAACTTTTTACCTGCCCTTAAAAGTTCTATATCAGCCTTTATTTTTTGCATATTTTCCATAGCGCATTGATACCCTATATCATACATTTTTGCGCCTTGCGAAAATGAAACAGAAGTAAACTCATTTAGATCTGGGTGTAGCATTATATTGCTATATTTATACCCCTGTTCCCTTGGATTTTCAACCTTTGATTTATAAGTTGGAAAAAGTTTAGATAGCACGCCTAACTTGCTTTCTACGGTTGAAAGGTCTATCCCCACTATATAATCTGCGCCCATACCCTTAACTAAATCTGCTGGTATTGAGTTTGTAAACGCGCCGTCTATATATCTTTCGCCGTCTATAACCACCGGCTTAAAAAACGGTGGAATACAACAAGACGCACATAACGCTTGCGCTACGCTACCACTTTCAAAAACGTGTTCTAATCCACTCTCTAAATGGGTTGCAACTGCCTTAAAAGGCTTTTTCAGTTCTTCTATATTAAGGTTACCTATTTGACGGTCAACCACCTTAAAAAGCCCTGAAGTATCCATACGCATCATAGTTAGGTTTTTAATTTCACCGTAATCAACGCGCGCCAAAAGTTCCCAAATATCAGTAGTGCTATACCCCGACGCATAAAACGCCCCTATTACGCTACCTATACTAGTACCGGCAACAATATCAAACTCAACGCCGTTTTCTTCAAAAGCGGTAAGTGCGCCCAACTCTGCAAAGCCTTTTGCCCCACCAGAGCCCAACGCTAACCCGAGTTTTATTTTCTTTGGTTTTTTCTTAAAAAGCCTACTCCAAAACCCCATTTATAAGTCCCCTTCGTTTTTTGCGGGCTGTTTCTTTCTTGCTACCTTTATTATAAATACTACGAGCAATATAACTGCTAAACCGAACAGTCCGTATAAAATATAATCAAGCACGGCGTACGACTTGAAAATTAGCATACATAATTCTGCAAGCCCTGCAATAAGCACCCCTGCAATAAAGTTACCAACGGCAACGGGCAACACGGCATCTTTAAACTTCATATCTAAAAATACCGATACGGCAGTCCCCGTCCATACGCCCGTCAACGGCAACGGTATCGCAACGAAAATAAACGTTGAAAGCATTTTTAACTTTCTTTCGTTCATAGTGCCCTTTTTGTTTTTTCTTTGTTGTTTTTCTAACGTCCTTTGCGCTTTATCCTTAAAATAATATTCAAGTTTTAAGGCAAACTTGTCTATAAACTTTATTTTCTTTAGTAGTTTAAGTGTGGGCTTTAACAAGAAGAATATGATAAAGAAAACGAGCGTAGACCCTGCGTAAGAAAGCAAAAAAGCGTACCAAATTTCTATACCTGCACCACGAGCGAAAACTATTGAACCTTTTAACTCTATCATAGGTATAAACGACATGATTAGCGTGGCTAAAAAGTCGTTGCCGATAAGATTGCTGATAAATTCAGTCATACTTGCTCCATTTTATTTGTTTTTTATTTAAAATACAGTATAATATAATTGGTTAAAAAAATCAACTTTTATTACGGAAGTAACTTTATGACGACGCAAAAAATGCTTTCGGTTATGCGTAAAGGCGTAACGCAATACAATTTAATTAAAGACGGCGATAAAATTGCAGTTGGCGTTTCGGGTGGTAAAGACAGCGTTACCTTACTTAAATTGCTTGCTGAATATAAAAGATTTTCCCCCGAAAAGTTTGACCTTGTTGCAATTACCGTTGACCTTAACTTTACCGACCAACAAACAGACTATACGCCTATTGAAGAATTTTGTAAATCGCTAAACGTACCCTATTTTATTGAAAAAACCGAAATAGGCAAAATAGTTTTTGACGTTAGAAAAGAAAGCAATCCCTGCGCTTTATGTTCAAAAATGCGTAAAGGCGCACTAAACAATCTTGCAAAAGAAAAGGGGTGCAACAAAGTCGCTTTAGGTCACCATCGTGACGACCTTATTGATACCCTTATGCTTTCGCTTTTATATGAAGGCAGGCTTTCCACTTTTGCGCCCAAAAGTTATTTAGATAAAATTGATTTAACCCTTATTCGCCCTATGATTATGATTAAGGAAATGGACGTTATTTCTTATTCAAAAACCTTACCCGTAGTAAAAAGTTGTTGCCCTGCAAATAAAGAAACTAAAAGAGAGTACGTTAAAGACGCTCTTTCTAAAATAGGTAAAGACGTGCCTAACGTACGCGATATGATTTTTACTGCGTTAACCCACCCCGAAAGGTACAACCTTTTTGATAAGTTTGAAAAAGATATAGACCGCATATAAAACGAATATCCACCAACCGAGTTGGTGGATATTTATTTTTATTCAATATCGGGCAAGCCTTCTATTCTATCTTGCTCGGTTATTTGCCTAATTACCCTACACGGATTACCAACGGCAAGGCTATTATCAGGTATATCTCTCGTAACCACGCTACCTGCGCCTATAACACACCCGTTACCTATCTTTACGCCACCAACTATGGTTACGCCCGTTGCTATCCAACAGTTATCGCCTATTACTATTTGCTTTGCGCACTCGTAATCGTAAGCCGTTCCGTCTTCTTTAAAACGCAAGTTTCTTTGTTGATAACGCAAGGGGTGTACGGGGGTTACTATTGATACGTTTGGCCCAACGAAAACGTTATCCCCTATATAAATATCGCAACAATCAAGTACGGTAAAATTGAAGTTGGCATAAAAATTTTCGCCCAAGTGCAAATAATCGCCGTAATCACAATAGAAAGGCCCTTGTATATACACGCCTTTCTTTTTGTTAGGCAATAATTGATCTAAAATTTGTTTACGTTCTTCTTCCTTATCTTCAGCGATCGCATTATACTTTACGCAGAGAGCGTGGGCGCGCGTACGCCTTTCCACAAGCCCTTCTGCAACGGTATCGTATATTTGACCGCTCAACATTTTTTCTATTTCAGTCATAATCTTAAAAAATAATATGTTCTACTTTGGGGTTTGAACTTCTGCGATAGAAAACGAGTTTTCTACCCGTAGCGCAAACGAAATCTGCGCCTAACTTTTCAGCAATTTCAAAGCCGGCTTCTTTGGGTTCAATGCCTGAATTTTCAAGCACGGTTACTTTTATCAATTCTCTTTTTTCAATGGCTTTATCAAGCCCGTCAATCAAACTGTCGTTAACGCCAAGTTTACCAACCTGCGTTATAGGTTCTATATTAGACGCGATTGCGCGTAGTTTACTTCTTTCTTTTGAAGTCAACATAATCTCTCCTTTTTAACTTTAATCAACGAATTCAAATTCTTCCCCACCGATAATAATAGTTGACTTATCGGTTGCGCCCATTTGCCTTAACTGTTTAATTATACCACGATCACGCAATACTTTGTGCATATAGGCAAGTGAGTTCATATCGTCCATAACGACGTTCCTTTTAAGCACGTCAACGAGCGTACCCACAACGACGAAGGTTTCCCCTTCTTTGAAAATTTCGTATTCCAACCTATCGGGTTTAACATAGTTAAATTCTTCAAACTCTAATGGCTTAACGGGTGGTAATTTTGAAAGTCTTTCGTAAACGGCTTTCTTTAAATCGTCAAGCCCGTATCCCGTAATTGCAGAAATTTCTACTATCTTGTGTTTTCTACCTATCTTTTTCTTAAACTCTAAAAACTTTTCTTCAGCACCGTACACGTCAAGTTTATTTGCCGCAATTATTTGTTTTAATTTAGCAAGTTCGGGGCTATAATTTTTAAGTTCTGCGTTTATTTTAAGGTAATCTTCATACGGATCTCTACCTTCCACGCCAGACATATCAATAACGTGCACCAACATACGCGTTCTTTCAATGTGCCTTAAAAACTCTATACCTAACCCTGCGCCGTCGCTTGCGCCTTCAATTAACCCTGGAATATCAGCCACCACGAATTGATTATCGTAGTAATCGCAAACGCCCAAGTTTGGCGAAAGAGTAGTAAAATGATAGTTTGCAATTTTAGGTCTTGCTTTAGTAATTTTACTTAAAATTGTTGACTTACCTACGTTCGGGAAACCAACCAAGCCTACGTCTGCAATAGTTTTAAGTTCAAGCAAAACTTGTTTGGTTTCGGTCTTTTCACCCGTTTGTGAAAAGTGCGGGGTATGCCTTCTTGCATTTGCAAATCTTGCGTTACCTTTACCGCCGTCGCCACCAACCAAAACCACTTTGCTTTGTCCGTCGGTAAACATATCTGCAATAATTCCACCCGATTCTCTATCCTTAATAACCGTGCCAAGTGGAACTTTTAACACCAAGTCTTTACCCGCCTTACCAAAACATTGTTTTGCGCCACCGTTTTCGCCGTTTTCTGCAACGTATTTAGTTTTATAGTAATAGTCTGAAAGGTTTGTCATGTGCTTATCCGCAACGAAAATTATATCGCCACCCTTTCCACCGTCGCCACCGTCAGGGCCACCGCAAACTTTACCTTTATAATGAATAAAAGAAGTGATACCACTACCGCCGTCACCTGCTTTTATCGTTATCAACGCTCTATCTATAAACATAACTCACCTTTTAATTATTTTTTTACATTCGGTATTTATAGGGCAGTTTTGACAATCTGGCTTACTCGCCTTGCAAAAACTTCTGCCTAAATATATCAAGTAATGGTGCGACCTTGACCAGTCGCTTTCATCAAGAATTTTCATCAAACCTTTTTCGGTATTCAGCACGTTATCTGCCTTAACTAAACCTATTCTATTTGAAACCCTAAAAACGTGCGTATCTACGGCTATTGCGTTGCCCTTAAACGCCACGCTGTACACTACGTTAGCCGTCTTTCTGCCCACACCTGCAAGCGAACGCAATTGCTCAAGAGTTTTTGGAACTTCGCCCGAAAACTTTTCTTCAATCGCCTTGCAAGCAGATAAAATGTGTTGCGCTTTTGATTTATAAAGCCCGCAAGAAAATATTTTTTGCTCTAACTGACTTTGGTTAAGCGTAAGCATTTTTTTAGGCGTATTATATTCCTTAAACAACTCTGCCGTAATTTTATTCACACGCTCGTCGGTACATTGCGCCGAAAGAATTACTGCGATAAGCAATTCAAAAGGCGTAGAATAATTTAACGCAGGCTTGTCCGTAAATACCCCCGCAAGTTTATTAACTATTATTTTGGCAGTTTTTTTATCCATAATTTTTACCACCAATAGTTTAACATAACGAACGGGGATTTTACAAGCATTTTCTTCGGTGTTTTTGCTAAATACTTTTAACCGAACGGCCACCGCCCGATATTTTCACCTTAAAAATCCCTGCGAAAGAATTAAACGCTCCTGCGCCCAGCGCTCTTTTAACTATAAGGAGTTGACTTTGACTTATCTTAACGGATAGCCCACACCCTACCCCTGCTTCTTTAGGCGTATTCACTATTTCGTTATACACGCCGTTATCTTTTAACAGTACGCTAAACGCAATCGTTTGCGCTCTAACCCTAAACGCAACCACAAGGTATTCCATAAATACTTTCTCCTTTGCATAAATAAGTTTAATTCTTTATACAATATAGTATTAAAATTATTCTTTTTTAGTTCACGTTAAGGAGTTTTTATGATTTATTTTGACAACGCCGCTACCGGTGGATTTAAGCCCAGCGCAGTTACTAACGCCGTTCACGACGTCACGCGTTACCTTTGCGCCAACCCTGGAAGAAGCGCCCATAGACTTTCGGTTACGGGCGCGCAAAT
Source organism: Christensenellaceae bacterium (assembly GCA_045534565.1). Taxonomy (GTDB): domain Bacteria; phylum Bacillota; class Clostridia; order Christensenellales; family Borkfalkiaceae; genus UBA1259. Next base: position 17,993 of record JAZSJY010000082.1, read on the forward strand.
AGTTTTTAAGGCACGCCAAGTTTTAGCCGATTATTTCGGCGGTAACCAAAACCAAGTTATCTTCACCAAAAACTGCACCGAAGCGTTAAACCTTGCAATTTTCGGTTATCTAAAAAAAGGTCAACACGTAGTAACTACGGTGTACGAACACAATTCTACGTTGCGCCCACTTTCAGCCCTAAAAAACGACGGCGTTATTGACTTTACTATTGCAGAGCATAACGAAGAGCAAGATATTTTCACGGCTATTAAAAAGGCCGTTAGACCTAACACCAAACTAATAGTGGTAAACGCCCTTTCAAACGTAACGGGTGAAGTTTTACCCGTTAAACGCATAGGTGAATTTGCAAAAGAACAAGGTATAACTTTGTTGGTTGACGGGGCGCAAGGCGGTGGACATATGCCACTCTCGTTAAAAGACGATAAAATTGACATGCTTGCGCTTGCAGGTCACAAGGGGCTTTACGGAATAATGGGTTGCGGTGCTCTACTATTAAGCGACAACGTTAAAATCGCCCCCTTGCTTTACGGGGGCACGGGTACGGATACTTTTAACCTTGACCAACCTTTAGACATGCCCGAAGGCTATGAAGCAGGTACTATTAATTTACCTGCCGTTGCAAGTTTGCTTGAAGGTGTTACCTACCTTAAAAATCACGGGCGCAATTTTTATAGCCGTTTAATCAGCGCAAGCGAATATTTGATTAACGCCGTTAAAGAGATTGACGGCTTAAAGTGTTTTTCTGCGCCAAACCCAGCAGGTATAGTTTCTTTTTGCTTAAGTAATTTAACGAGCGCCGAAACGTGCGATATTTTAAGTAACGAGTTTGACGTTGCCGTGCGTGGCGGTTACCATTGCGCACCACTAATACATAAAAAATTAAAAACCGATACGCACGGATTAGTTAGGGTAAGTCTTGCCGTACAAAACAGTTCAAGTGAAATTGATTATTTTGTGCGTGCGATACGAAAAATAGCAACCGTTTAGATTTTTTTGAGTTCGTTTACTATTTTGTTTAGCATTTTTCGTTTGCTATCATCAAGAAAAGGTGAAAGCATTTTAGCAAAATCGTCAATTTCCTTATTAGTAAGCGTACCTGCTCTTTTACCTTTCTTTGCCTGCTCAAAAATAGCCATCATAAGTTCGTTTTGACTTTTACCGTCGTATTTACCGGCAAGGCTATTTAATAAATTAATAAGGTTAGGATCTAAATCACTTTTGGCGTTTTTGTTAGAATTTTTTGCATAACTATTAAAATCTTCCATAACACACTCCTAAAAAAATTTTCAATTTTATAATATGAAAATCATATACTATATTGTTAGCGGAGTTTTTATGGATTTATTACAATTTTTAACTTCTTTTATTCAAAACGGCGGGTTGGAAAAGTTTGCGCCCTTAATACAGTCCCTTTTAAGTGGCAATTTTGACCTTTCAAAAATCTTATCGTCACTTGACCTTTCTTCAATTGCGCCGATAATTAGTCAATTCATGCAAAAAAATAACGGCGCTACCGTTTCTTCGGTAGAGCCGTTAGGTCTTAAACCTATTATGAACGTTGCCGACCAACAAATCGTTTATACGTTGAATCAATATTTTTACTCTTTTTCTTGACCCAGCGATTGTATTGCACGCGCTAACGCGTTTTGACTATCAACGGCGTTATTACCCGTTGCAATAAACCCAACGCCGTGTATACTATTTTTCTTATCGGGTAAATATATTTTTGCAGTAGTCAACTTAAACGCCCCACCCGATATTAACTTATACGTCGTTTGCATTATGCCCTTGCCGTAAGTTTTGGCAACGCCGTTTTGATTTTTTTCTATAATCAATCTGTTCGTGCCGAAACAATCGCCGTAGTAGAGCATTGCGCCTATTAAACACTCTGTTGCAGACGCGCTATTTTCATTTGCAATTATAGATATTGCCGTAATATTATCGTAAAAATTATTTTTAGACGTGTAAAAACTCTCTTGTTTTTCTTTGCCTTGCGCGTAAGCAATAAGCGTTCTTCTACTTCCACCGTTGTTGATAAATAAAGACGCAATATCTAAAAGCACGTCCATATTACCACCACCGTTATCCCTTAAATCTAAAATAAGTTTGCTTTTTCCACGCCCTTTCATATAGGTTAGGGCGTTTTCCATTTGATTAAACGCACCGCCTTCAAAATTATCTAATTTTATATAGGCGGTATCTTTGGGTAAGTCCATAGCCCCTACTACTTCTACGCCTTGCATTTTCCCGTCAACCGTGCGATAAACCAACGCCTTTTCACTATCAAAATAACTAACGAAAGCGCGTACGTAGTTAGTTTTTCTTAACGTAGCGATAAAACTGCCAACGCCTTCACGGTAAACTTCAACCTTAAAATCAACGTCGTTTCCATAGCCGTTTATAAAGGCAGTAACTTCGTCTGCACAAGTAAAAGACACTTTATTTTCGTTTGTAACACCTGAAAGTATAACGTCACCAACCTTTATACCTGCTAAATCTGCAGGGGAATTCCCCACCACGCTATACACCGAACAATCGCTTTTATAAATTGAAAAACCTACGCCGTGATTATTGCCTTTGCGTTGTTCTTTTATTGCCTTATACTGCTCTTTATCGTAATATTCAGCGTAATCGTCAAGCAACCCGTTAATAAGCGCATCGGCAATATCTTGTTCGGTAACTTGCCTTTCTTCACCGGTCACGGGGTCGTAAACGTACCCCACTTGGTCTATTAAACGAGTAAGTTCTGACGCCGTAGTTTGCTTTTTACCGTCTATTAAATATTTTGAAAAATAACCGCAGGTAAACGAAAGGGCGATAATTGCCCCTGCCACCAATGCGGTTATTACTCTTTTTGCTTTTAACGATAGTTGTTTTCTCTCTTTCATTTTAACGCACCAACTTTGAAAGTATGGTTATAAGTCTAAACGTAACGGCGTCTGAAAACTTGCGAATATTAAGCCCCGTAGCCTTTTCAATTTTATCAAGCCTATACGTAAGAGTGTTTCTGTGCAAATATAACTTTCTTGAAGTTTCGCTTGCGTTAAGGCTGTTTTCTAAAAATTCTTCAGCCGTGTTAATCATTTCGGGGTCGGCGAAAATTTCCCTTGCCCCCGTATCCATAAGCGTTTCAAGATATTCGTTTAGTTTATATTTAGGCAAATCTTCAAGCATTTTAATAAGTATGTATTCTTTAAACGAGTGGACTTCGCCCTTTGAATTTATAGCGTTGCACATTCTAACGGCAGCCATTGCTTGCGAAAAAGAAGTTGAAAGGTCTGCAATAGTTTTAACCGTGCCACCGATAGAAATTCTAACGGACGCGCCCGTTTCTTCATATATTGATTGCCTTAAAAACTCTGCGTATTCGGTTGAAGATTGATATTCGTTACTGTCTTCATCAAAGAATTTAACGAAAGCAAGTTGTTCTTCGTCAATTTTAACCACAAAGTCAACCCCTTCAACGCCGTAAGCGTTAAGGTGATTTTGCACGTCCAAAACGAATTGTGGCTCGCAAGAAATAATCATCACGAAAGACGCAGTATCACGCATATTGTACTTACGCATATAACGGCTAATTTGCGAATAGTTGGTTTCGCCTAAAAGTATCGCCTTGCAAAAGTCTGCGCGCGACAACCCTGATTCTTTGAAGAAAGAATTTTCTGCAAGTTCGCCGATAAGGTAAGCGTAATTTTTTTCAGCGCCCGTAGCCCCGTCAATACAGCCGATAAAACTTTTGCTTTTGTATTTTATTGAAAAGTAAGTTTTATTAGTTGCCGTGTCAATTTCAACACCGTCAACACCTACGGGCACGGTGTCGCCAACCGAGCCGTTACCAGCAATAAATTCCCCTTGTGAATCGTAAACGGAAAATTCAATGCCCGTTTTTTCCCTTATGCTATTTATAAATACTTTGATATCTGCTTCCATCTTTCGCCCCAACGGTTTTTTATAAAGTATACAACCTTTTAACTTAAATTTCAAGCGTTTTATGCAATATGCACATAAAAACTTTTTAAACCACCCGTTTTTTTGCTATTTTTTGCTTTTTTAATACAAAATTTAACTTTTTAACAAAAAAACGGAACGCATTTGCGTTCCGTTTTAATTTTTATACTTTATTATTCAGCAGGGGTATCGTCAGCAGGTGCTTCTTCTACTTTTGCTGCTTTTTTAGCAAGTTTTTTTTCCATTTTAAGTCTTGCTTTTTCTTCAGCAGCTTCTGCTTTTGCAAGTTCTTCTGCAGCTTTTGCAGCTTCAGCAGCAGCCTTTGCAGCAGCTTCTTCTTCACGGCGAGCTTGTAATGCTTCTATTTCAGCCTTGTTTGCTTCGTCACGAGCGAAGAGAGTAACTTCAGTTTCCTTATCAAACATGTGTGAGTGAATAACGTCAATAGCGATATTAACGAAATCACCTGCTTTGGTGCTTGAACGTGAGTCAACTTTTGCGATAAGGTTACTTACGTCGTCTACGATACTCTTAACAGTTTCGCCGTCGTCGGGTGCAACTTCAGACATAGTCTTGCAGTAGAGAAGAGTTTCTGAACCAAGTGCTTCAACAACGTCAACTTTAACTTGGATTTTTTGGTTTTTAGCGTCGTTAACCCAAGCTTCTTCATCGTGAAGGTCTTCAGGACGAACACCAAAGATAATTTCTCTATCAGTGTTAAGATATTTATCAAGGTTAACGATAAGGTCAACTTTTTCTTTGGGAAGAAGAATCTTATCAACGCCGAATTCTACGTATACCTTATCCTTCGTACCGGTAAGTTTACCGCTGAAGAAGTTCATTTGAGGCGTACCGATAAAGCCTGCAACGAATTGGTTAATGGGGTGATCGTAAAGATTGATAGGCGTATCAACTTGTTGCATGAAACCGTCTTTCATAACCACGATTCTGGTACCCATGGTCATTGCTTCTACTTGGTCGTGGGTAACGTAAATAAAAGTAGTAGCAAGTCTGTTGTGAAGTTTGGTAATTTCAGTTCTCATTTGTGAACGAAGTTTTGCGTCCAAGTTAGAGAGCGGTTCGTCTAAAAGGAATACTTTAGGTTCACGAACGATTGCACGGCCTAAAGCAACACGTTGTCTTTGACCACCTGAAAGAGCCTTCGGTTTTCTTGAAAGATACATTTCAATACCGAGAATTCTTGCAGCTTCTTTAACTCTTTGGTCAATTTGTGCTTTGGGCATTTTTCTAAGTTTAAGACCGAAAGCCATGTTGTCGTAAACGGTCATGTGGGGATAAAGAGCATAGTTTTGGAAAACCATTGCGATATCTCTATCTTTAGGTGCACGGTTGTTTACGAGAACGCCGTCAATGTAAAGTTCACCAGCAGAAATTTCTTCCAAACCAGCGATCATACGAAGAGTAGTTGATTTACCGCAACCAGAAGGTCCTACGAATACGATAAATTCTTTGTCTTCAATGTCAAGGTTAAAATCCGTAACGGCGGTAACGCCAGAAGGATAAACCTTATAGATGTTTTTTAAGTTCAAACTTGACATAATTTTCCTCCGTGGATGTTATTCATCCATTTGTTTTTTACTACTTTATTTTACCACTTTTTATATAATTTAACAATGGCAATTTATATAAATATACTATTTTATATTGTACAACTTTCACAAAATTAATCTAACTCGTCAAGGGCAAGTTCAAAGGCAGGCGCAAATTCTTTAAGGTAATAATCTACTTCGGGGCGCTTAAAACCCTTTAAGTCGCTTAAAATACTGTTCTTTGCTTTTTTAAACTCTGCGTTGCCTAATCTTAATTCTTCCACGCATTTTAGATATGCAGACAACCTATCTGCACACTTAACTAATTTATACTCTTCGCTTTCTTCGTTAGGCATAACGAATTCACGGTATTCTTCTTTAAGCGTTTCAGGTAACATATTTATTAACTTTTCGCTTGCGTTCTTTTCTAAATCTTTATACGCTGACTTAATTTCGGGGTTAAAATACTTTATAGGCGTTGGCAAATCGCCCGTGATAACTTCGCCAACTTCGTGATACTGTGCAAGTAAAACCACCTTGTTTACGTCTACCGTTCCCCCGTAAATTTTATTGTTTATAAGCGCAAGCGCGTGCGCGATTACTGCAACTTGTTGGCTGTGTTCCATTATGTTTTCTTCTTTTACAGAACGCATAAGCGACCAACGTTTAATATATTTCATTCTGTTAATAAATGCAAAAAATTTATACATATTTTTCTCCCTTTAAGCGTGACGCTTGACCTACTTTTAGTTATATTTTGCTTTCGCAAAGTGATATTCGCCTTTGGCGAGTGATATTTGGCGTTTACACGCCAAGTGATATTTTGCCTATCGGCAAAGTTTTGGATTTAATTATAATAAGTTATATTTAAGGGGTTAGATACAAGCAAGACAAGGCTCGCTTGTTAAAACGGATGAAATAGAACGTCTGTTCATTGGGTCGTTTTAACATAGCAGTAACGCAGTATTGCGCTGTAATATAAGCCCTTAAATAAGGGGTTAGATACAAGCAGGTCTAGGCGTGCGAGCATTGCGACGGGGCGCATACTTTTTGTATGTAACCCTAGCAACGCAC
>JAZSJY010000084.1:0-29274 GCA_045534565.1 Christensenellaceae bacterium
ACTGAACCTGAACAACCAGGCACCGAACCTGAAGAACCAGGCACTGAACCTGAAGAACCAGGCACTGAACCTGAAGAACCAGGTACTGAACCTGAACAACCAGGCACCGAACCTGAAGAACCAGGCACTGAACCTGAAGAACCAGGCACCGAACCTGAAGAACCAGGTACAGAACCTGAACAACCAGGCACTGAACCTGAAGAACCAGGTACTGAACCTGAACAACCAACTTTAGTTGAAAATTTAGTAACAACAGTTGATTCTGTTAAAAATGCACTTTATATTTCTGAATTAACGACTGTTGATGCTGGAACTTACTATCTTGGTAGCGCTGAAGGTTCTAACTACATCTTCAAGATCGAAGTAACCGTTGGAGATCAAACCTACGTTTTAAATTCAACTACAGATTTAGAAGCCTTCGACGCAATTAAGCAAGACGGCGATGAAATTATTTGCGGAACAAGTGATTATTTCACTATTATTTGTGCTGCTAACAAGACTGCTGTTACCGCAAGTGTAAAGGAATTTGATGATGGTTTCGAGGGCAAACAAAGAATTGCTTTAGGCGGAAAAACAACCACTTCTGGTTCTTGTGCAATCAAATTTACAACGACTGATGCTGCTACTATCAAAGTATGGTGGGTATCAGGTGGTGACGGTCGTCAAGTTAAAATCTTTAAAAGCAGTGAAATTACTGCATAATTAACAAAACTCTAAAAAGCCTTTCGCAAGCCGAAAGGCTTTTTTTGATGATTTGCAAGCGTTGCTTGCATGATTTGCTAACTTGTCAGTTAGCGTGATTTGCAACTTTTGTTGCATGATTTGAAAAAACGAGTTTTTTCATTTCGGTCGTGAACGCTACGCGTTCCGTGATTAACATATAGTTTTTTCTAAGGACTGAAAAATATTATATAATTTGACGGCGTTTTGAAAAAACGCGCGACAATAATGCAAATCTCAGATTTGCAAATCATGAAAGTTTTACTTTCAAATCACGAACGGCTTGCCGTTCAAATCATGAAGGCTCTGCCTTCAAATCATCCGCACTAGCATTTTGGCTACAAAAAATCGCTCAAATATTATCAATTTCTTGACAATTTAATATAAAAGTGCTAAAATATTATCACTATGGAAAATAATTTTGATATAAGCCAATTTATAGAAGTAGAAACTCGAGAAACAGTTTTAAAAAATTTGCAGTCACGCGTTAGAAAAAGACGAAAAGAAAAAGGTCTTACCCAAAAAGAACTTGCACGAATTAGCGGTGTAAGTTACGCATCAATCCGCCGATTTGAAAATACGGGGGATATATCCCTTTCGTCGCTTATGAAAATAGCGCAAGAACTAGAAAGTCTTGACGACTTTAACAGTTTATTTAAAACCGCAATAATATCCAGCATAAAGGATTTAAAAGTATGAAATTAAACTTTAAAAAAGCGACGGTCGAATATAACGGAAAGTGTGTTGGGTACCTAGCGGAACTTTCTGACGGTCTTATTGGTTTTGAGTATGACGGAACTTGGCAAAAAAACGGTTTTTCAATTTCGCCTTTGTCGTTACCGTTAAAAAGCGGAGTGTTTACAAGTAGAAAGCCTTACTTTCAAGGCTTGTTCGGTGTGTTTTGGGATTGTCTTCCCGACGGCTGGGGCGAACTTTTAATTCGCAGAAGTTTAAGAAAGCGCGGTATTGACTATTCTAACTTATCACCGATAACTAAACTACTGCTTGTAAATAACAGCGGTCTGGGTGGTTTAGAGTTTAAGCCCAGTCAAGCCGAGCGTTTTGACGGCAATAGTGTCGATTTAGACGAACTCTCTCAATCTATTTCAGAACTTATAAACGACGAAGGCTCTGACTTCGACCTTGACAGAATCTACGGCTTGGGCGGTTCAAGCGGTGGCGCACGCCCGAAAGCGCACTTAAAAATCGACGGCGAAGATTGGATTGTTAAATTCGGTTGCAGAATAGACCCTAAAGACGTTGGCGTAAAAGAATATAACGCAAATTTGACGGCGAAAGACTGCAATATAAACGTAAACGAGTTCAAATTGTTCCCTTCAAAACTCTCAACGGGCTATTTTGGCGCTAAGCGTTTTGATAGGGTGGGCGAACGTAGAGTTCACGTCGTTTCTTTATCGGGACTTCTTGAAACTACTCATAGAATACCAAACTTAGATTATTCGCACTTGTTTCAGGTTATCGAGCGTATCAGCGCAGATAAATCAAACGACTTAATCGAAGCCTATAAACGCATGTGTTTCAACGTCTATTATAAAAATAAAGACGACCACGGAAAGAATTTCGCGTTTTTGTACGACGAAACCCTAAAAGGCTATACTCTCACTCCGTTTTACGATATAACTTATACGCCCGATAGGTTCGAGCATGAAATGACCGTCTGCGGTAACGGCAATCCTACCGACGCTGACTTAATTCAAATCTCAAAACGCTTCGGCTTATCCCAAACCCTATGCGCAGACATCCGCGAAAGTATTAAGAAGATTATTTTTTGATGATTTGCAAGCGTTTGCTTGCATGATTTGCTAACTTGTCAGTTAGCATGATTTGCAAACTGCGTTTGCATGATTTGAAAAAACAGAGTTTTTTCATTTCGGTCGTGAACGCTGTGCGTTCCGTGAATAACATATAATTTTAATTGCGGACTGAAAAATATTATATAATTTGACGGCGGTTTTTAGTCAAAAACCGCGCGACAATAATGCAAATTTTAGATTTGCAAATCATGAAAGCCTGCTTTCAAATCACGAACGGCTTGCCGTTCAAATCATGAAGATGCAATCTTCAAATCATCTGCGCCAGCTACGCGACCATAGTTCGCGCATATCGCGCACTTTATGCCCCGCATAAAGTGCTTAATGCGCGCGTATATATTATATAGGAAACAATTCTCAAATTTTATCGTTAAAAATCACATAGACATTACGAACACCTTTATGCACAAAACGGCTTTATGTGACAAAATTCATAAACTAATATTGACAAAAAAGCAGAATTTGTGTAAAATATCAATACAATTATTATAGGGAAGGGCAAATTCTGTGCTACCGACTTAAATTTTGTATAAAATTTCGGTTTTACGCAAAGCGCAAGGCTAAAGCAATGAAATGTCTTGCCTTCACCTTGAGGGGAAGGTGTCGCAACGCGACGGATGAGGTGTCTAACGCAAAAACTCAGTTTTTGCATATCGCTTTGCACAACGCAAAATATCGCGCGAAATAAATTTTGCATATCGCGTTGCGTAAGCAACATATCGCGCACCATTTATGGTGCAAAATCTGCGCGACCACAATGCAAAAACTCGTTTTTGCATTTCATGCAAGGCGTACGCAAAAAGTAGTCTTGCATTTCATGAGTAATGACAATTACTCATTTCACGAACGATTTATCGTTCATTTCATTAAATTTTGAAAAAATTTTTAATTTTTTAATAAAAAAACAAATTTATTATTTTAGGAGGTCAAATATGATTTCTAAGAAAATGAGAAACATATCAATGGTGTGCTTATCGCTCGTTCTAGCGTTAACCCTTGCCTTTGGTCTATCAAGTTTCTCAGTAAAGAAAGCATCCGCTGACACGGCAACTTTATCTATTGCTGATTTTATCATTGTTAACCAAAAGGGTGAATCAGCGCAAGATTGGACAGTAAACAGTACTCATACTTCAAAAATTGGTACTTCTAAACAATCATATAATGGAATCACAAAACTTGAGTGGTCATTTTCTGCTTTAGGCTCAAGTAATGCAGGTAAATTCCATTATAGAGTTTATGTTAATGATACTTCCGTTTTTAGTTATGATTATGACAACAGCAATAAGATAGTGGCAAATACAACGTATAGTGCTACCGTTAACAATCTTTCTGGTAATGTTAAAATTGAAATTCTTAAAAGAGATAATACTAGTCCAGTTCTTGGAGATGTTATCGTAACGTATTCTTCAGACTCTAGTGGTGATGTTACAGATCCAGAAGATCCTGAAACTCCAGATCCAGAAGATCCAAATCCAACTCCTGGCGAAGACGAAGATGATGAAGACGATGAAACTGGTGAATCTGGAACAACAGTTTCTACTCTTTGTGCCGATGTAACAAAAACTGTTGCAGGAAATACAACTGTATGGGCCTTCAATAGCACCGCTAATTCAACATCAAGCAAATCAATTTCCATTGGCGCAACGGATTTAGGTTTGATTTATCAGGGTTCAGGCAGTTCTAACATTGCTTATACAGTAAATTCAGGTAAGAGATATTTAAAAGTCAATAGTTCATCTAGTGTTTATGTTCCCGTTCCAGCAAATCATAAAGGCACGATATCAATTACAACAGAAAGTAGATCTGACTCAAGATATCTTGCGCTTGTTGTGGATGGTGCGATGTCCGAAAGTAAACGTCTTTACTCGAAACCGTCAAGTGATGGCAATATTGCAAGCGACGGCAAAACTGGTCCACAATCGTTTGCTTTTACGTCTAGCGACTTAACGGAATACAACGGTAACTATTATCTAGTATTAAAAGATAATGGTACAGAAATGAAAGTTGCAACATTAACTTTAACAACAGAAAAAGAAGAACAAGAACCTACATTAGAAGGTTATACTTATATCGGTAAGGTTGGCGACGTTGATGCGTTTGCTAAGGCTGAATACTTGGGTATGGGCTTTAGAACAAGTGCTGAATTAAGCGGTGTAAGATATGGTTTCGTTACTGAAATTGTAGATGCAAACGGAAGCAATCTTGAAATTGATGTAATTTCAAGCGTGACTTATACTTTGACAATTGGTGAAAATAGCACTACAACTACTTTTGCAGGAGAAAATCTTAAAAAAGGTTACGGCGTAGTTACTAGCGGATCAGATTCATACACTGGTTATACTACTAACTTGGTATTAACTGGTATTGACGCAAGTGAAAGCAATACTAACGAAGAAGACAAAGCTGCTGATATCAAGATTGTAAACGCAGAACTTAAAGTTGATATAAGCGTTACTATTAACGGTGTCGTAATTACTGCAGAAGGCATAACTGCAAAAATTAGCGAGATGGTTGCATTGACAAACTTATCAGACGATATTAAAGCAATTTACGGTTATGTTGCAGGTTAATTAAGGAGATAGAAGATTATGAAAAAATATGAAGAAATTAAATTTGAAGTAGTTTTCTTTACCGAAGACGTTGTTAAGACAAGTACACCTATGGAACTTGGTGACAATGGTGGGGATGCAAACAATTTGCTTGACGAACTCTTTTAATAAAAACTAAACTCAAAAAGCCACTGGAAACAAAGCGTTTCCAGTGGCTTTTAACATGTTAATCGACTTATATAAGGCTTTTTTGTGTAATGAAATAAATACTTTGTATTCCTAAAATGCAACCTTAAGTTGCATTTTGGTCGCTTCAGCCTTCACCTTGAGGGGAAGGTGGCACGAAGTGACGGATGAGGTGTAAAAAAAGTGAAATGAAGACTTTCGTCTTCGTGAAATTGCGACTTGGCAGTCGCAGTGAAATTTTTGCTTGCTTTACGCGCAAGCAAAAGTGAAATTCAACTTTTTTAAAAAAGTTGAGTTAAAGTCGCGCAGATTTTGCATAAAGCAAAATTGCCAGCATAACATATAACTTTTTTCTAAGGACTGAAATTATTATATAATAAGACGGCGTTTTGAAAAAACGCACGACAATAATGCAAATCTCAGATTTGCAAATCATGAAAGCCTGCTTTCAAATCACGAACGGCTTGCCGTTCAAATCATGAAGATGTAATCTTCAAATCATCTTCTACAGCAACATATCACGCAAAACTTGTTTTGCATATCACGTAGCCTTTAGGCTACTCAATACCGCCCTACGGTCGTCAGTGTCAAAAATCGCCAAATTCAGGCGATTTTACGCTTTTAAGTCGAGCCTTCAAAAATAGCGCTAATTTGCCAAATAACGGCAAATTAGCGCCTTAAAATCAATATTTATTAAAAACCTTAAAATTTAAAGCCTTGCGAAATACTTCGCAAGGCTTTTCAGTTAGTTCATTTAATTACCAATTAATTTCGCCAGCACCTTTATTATTATCGCCACCAACATCATCAGGGTCGGTTGTAACAAAGCCACCGTCGCTTGTCTTAACAACGTCTTCGGTAAAGAAAACTACTTCAAATTTAAGTTCTTCATATTTTTTCATAATCTTCTATCTCCTTAATTAACCGTTTAATCCGAAGTTATTAGCAATAATTTCAGCAGTAGCAGCATCGAACATATTAGCTTTTAACGCTGCTTCTGCACACGCTTGAGCGCTTACTTTTGCGCCAGAATTTGCAGTAAATTCAACGCCGTTTATCGTTAAATTAATTGAAGTCGTCGTTGCAACAACGTAGTGTTCTGCTTGCATATTTTCAATAACAAGGTTAGCCACGATACCAGTTTTAACACCTTGAGAAGTGGTTACTGTTTTAGCAGCATAGTTAACAACGTCTATTTCATTATCTACTGAAGTTGTAAAGATAAATTTACCAGTTACGTTTTCAGCAATTTTTCCTAAATTTTCAAGGCTGAACGAATTGCCGTTATAGTCAACAACTTCTAAAATGAAACCGTATCTAATGCTTGCGCTAGTAGTTTTAAAGCTTACGCCTAAATAATCAGCCTTAGCATAAACCGCTGTGTAAACGGCAACGCCAGTATTTGCGTTAGTTTGCTCACCAGTTACGATTGATGAACTATTAGCAGTCCAACCGATAAACGTATAGTCTTTTTTTGTCGCAGCAGTTGTAGGTAATGTTGCTTTGTTTCCTACACCGTAAATTTCAGTAGTATCTTCATTAATAATGTTGATAAACTTTAAGAAAGCATTACTGCTGCTAGTTGCGCTAATAGTGTACGCACCTGGTTCTAAAATGTATTCAGCAGTTGTTTTAGCACCATTCTCTGGAGTAGTCGTACCGTCCCAACTTACAACTTCTGCACCAGTAGCATTAACAACTTTCATTGCTCTTGCACCGTAACCGAAAGAAACATTTGAAGTCTTGTCAAGGAAGAAAGTGATCGTTCCATTGCCTGACGTAGTCTTAATTCCTTCATAGAAAACTTGAGCAACGTCGCCTTCCTTTCTGTTTCCACCATCTAAACCATCATCGTAACTCCATGATCCACTAACGGTGAGCCCATCAGTAGTTGTAGGTACTGGATTGTTAATAAAGTTAGTTGACTTAGTAGCAACTGCATATTGTACGTTAGCAGTAACTGTTGCGTTTGTTACGTCATAACCAGTTTTTGCAACTAAAGAACCAGTGATTGTTTTACTGTTTGCTTCGTATACGTTCCAAGAAATTTCAAAATTACCACCACTTACGGTAATAGTTTTAGGCAAGCCTACAACGTTTACGTTATCGAAAGTATAATAAGTTCCTTTTAAAGTTTGACTTGCAACAGCAATTTCTTTTACGATAACTTGCATTGTAGGAGCAGCTGCAGTTACGTCGTATACGTCAGCGTCTACTGTTACTTTACCAGTTAAAGTATAGTTTTGAAGTTTGGTTGCGTCGTAATCTTTATCCCATTCCCAAGTTACAGGCAAAGAATATTCGCCAGAAGTAACTTCGGTAGGAAGTTCGATTGCTTCTTTAGCAGTTCCAAAATTAATTTCTACATTAGAAACGGCGTCAAATTCAGTGATTGAAGGTTTAACGTAACTAGCGTCTTTTTCCCAAACTGCTTTAAAGGTTGTGTCAGAATTGATTGTAACTGTCGTAATATCAATTACAGTTGAACCGTCAGTTGACCAACCTAAGAAATTATAAGCAGGCTTAGTAGGTTCTGTAGGGGCAGACGTTAAAGTTTTACCTTCTTCAACTTTCGAAGTAGAAATAGTTTCTTCTCCATCCATAAACGATACAGTGTATTCGGTCACCAACGGAGTGATTTCAACATCATAGATAAAAAACTTTCTGGAAGTTGATGCATTACCACACATCAATGCCGCGTTAGCTGTAAAAACAGTGGTTCCTTTATCTAAATCAAATTCAAAATATCTTAATTTTGATTTCGAACTACTAACAGATGGAGTATACGTTTTTCCTGCAATAGTAATGCTGCTTGTTACAACTACTTGATCTGCAGTACCTTTAGTATTGCCAGTTAATGTTGCTGAGTAAGTTGACGATGGAATATTACTACTATCCACACCAACTAGTAGTTTTACATTAGATTTTGCACTTACTGTAAAAGAAAGTTGAGTATCAGTTTTTGTGCCACTGTTTGTTGTAACACCATAAATAACAGCACTATCAGACAATGTGCTACTAGTTGAATTATACTTTATGTATCCGCCTTCAGAAGCCATGGTGTAAGTTACATAATCAGTTTGAGTAGTTGCCACACTAAAAAAACCATCATTATTAAAAGAAATGGTTGTCGGCCTAGAAGACAAGCCGCTAGAATCGGCAGCGTACCAAGAGTTGAAGTCGACTGATACAGTTGGTGTAGCAGCGGCGTCGGCTTTCTTAATACTAGAGAAACTTGATAGACCAAAGGCGAGAGTTAACGCTAAGACGAGCGATAAGCATACCATTGATATGTTTCTCATTTTCTTAGAAATCATATTTGACCTCCTAAAATAATAAATTTGTTTTTTTTATTAAAAAATTAAAAATTTTTTCAAAATTTAATGAAATGAACGATAAATCGTTCGTGAAATGAGTAATTGTCATTACTCATGAAATGCAAGACTACTTTTTGCGTACGACTTGCATGAAATGCAAAAACGAGTTTTTGCATTGTGTTCGAGCAATTTTGCACCATAAATGGTGCGCGATATGTTGTTTACGCAACGCGATATGCGAAATATATTTCGCGCGATATTTTGCACTACTTTTGTGTAGCGCAAAGCGATATGCAAAAACTATGTTTTTGCGATAGACACCTCATCCGTCGCGTTGCGACACCTTCCCCTCAAGGTGAAGGCAAGACATTTCATTGCTTTAGCCTTGCGCTTTGCGTAAAACCGAAATTTTATTCATAAATTAATTTGTTTGAACACCTCATCCGTCACTTCGTGACACCTTCCCCTCAAGGGGAAGGCTAGGGGGAAAATGGGGGATAATCGCGTTATAGGGCAGTTTTTGCGAATTTTATTCGCAAAAACTGCGATAAATTGAACTTTTGCAAAACTTTCATAAATTGCAAATCACGATTTGCATTATCGTTGTGCAATTTTGCACCATAAATGGTGCGCGATATGTTGCTGGCGCAACGCGATATGCGAAATTTATTTCGCGCGATATTTTGCGTTGTGCAAAGCGATATGCAAAAACTGAGTTTTTGCGTTAGATACCTATGCAACTTAGGTTGCATTTCACGAATACGAAGTATTCATTTCATGGCGAAAGCCATTTCACGAAAAGTGACAACTTTTCATTTCATTGGCTTTGTTCTCTTGTGCAATGTGCTTTATATGATAAGTAAAAATTCTTGCACATTGCTAGAAGTTTTTATATTTTTCTTGACAATTTTGTCGCGTTTTGTTAATATATTATATATTATAATATCGTGCGCGATTGCGCCCGATGCGTAGCCTGTTGCTATCGCAGATGATTTGAAGGCAAAGCCTTCATGATTTGAACGGCAAGCCGTTCGTGATTTGAAAGCAGGCTTTCATGATTTGCAAATCTGAGATTTGCATTGTGGTCGTGTAATTTTGCACCATAAATGGTGCGCGATATGTTGCGAAGCAACGCGATATGCGAAATATATTTCGCGCGATATTTTGCACTACTTTTGTGTAGCGCAAAGCGATATGCAAAAACTGAGTTTTTGCGTTAGACACCTCATCCACCGCAAGCGGTCCCCCTTCCCCTCAAGGTGAAGGCTAGGGGGCTTGCAAATTGTTAAAATACGGGAATAATCCGTTGTCGGGAGAAGTTAAACAAAAAAGGCTTTTTCCGAAAAGGAGTACATATATGTTTAAGAAGAAATTTAGAAGTTTGGCAATCGTTGCGCTATCGTTTTTAATGGTAGTGTCTTTTGGCGTGGGCATTTCAACCTTCGACACAAAATACACACCTAAAGCGCAAGCTGTTACTTACAATACTGATCCTTATGTGTCAATTGTTTTTAATGATTGGAATACTTCTGATTCAAACAGCCCATATTACATCAATACTGCGTCTGGTTCTAGGGTTTCATCAATTAATTTTACAGAAAGTGGTATTCTATCCAATGTGCCTACAGGATCTATGTATATAACATATGGGCTTGATGATACAAGTAACTATTTGAAATATAGTTCTGGAGCAAGTATAAGTCATGAGAAAGGTTCTTCAACTGGGACTCCATATGCAATAATAGCGAATAGTACAAATGACAAAACCAAAAATACTTACTTCGTTTTCAATAACATAACTTCAGCAAGTAAAGTTAGAATTTTAGGTGGCGTTGGTTCCAACAATTATGCAGAGTATTCTGGGGTGTTAAGCGGCTCTACGACTGGCAGTGTTGCTCAAGTAATGCCAACTACCACAACTAATACTTATACTTTCGGAGACTATACGTTTACACCTACTATTTCATCTTCAAAATCTTATATTAGGTATTTTGAATTTGAAATAAATAAAGGCACTACTACTTTTGAATTTACCCCGTCTTATATGACAGAATCGAATGGTGGTACTGGAAGAAAATTTTCCCTTTATGCCATCGAAATATATAGTGAGACTGGTTCTTCGACGCCGGCGGAGCCTTATGCGGTTAATGTTAGCAATAATATTTCTAACGGAACGGTTACGGCAAATCCAACAAGTGCTGCGGAAGGGGACACTGTTAATCTTACAGCTACTCCAAGCGATGGTTATCAATTAGAAACTTTGACTGTAACAAAATCAAGTGGTGGAACTGTTAGCACAACGCCAGGGGCTGATAATACTTATACTTTCACAATGCCTTCTGAAGCGGTTACAGTTTCTGCAACATTTACGCAAGTTCAAGCGAATACTTATACCGTAACGCTTCACGAGAACGAAGGTAGTTATGTAAGTGATTATACTGAACCTACATCATACACCCCAGGAACAGCTTTGACGTTGCCAACTGAAAATAATATTACCAGAGAAGGTTATACTTTCGGTGGTTGGTTCGAAAGTAGTGATTTTTCTGGAACTGCAGTTACTTCGATCCCGACAACTGCTACAGGTGATAAAACATATTACGCAAAATGGACGGCGAATACTTATACTATCAAGTTCCACGCTGGTAACGGCGGTACTGGCAGTGCTATGGCTGATTTACCAATGACTTACGATACTGCTAAAAACTTGACGGCAAACACATATGAGCATGCAACGCTTCATTTTGCCGGTTGGGATACTGACGAAAGTGCGGATACAGTAGTTTATACTGACGGACAAAGTGTTAATAATTTAACCGCGACTCAAGGGGGTATTGTTGATTTATACGCGGTTTGGGCAAATACGATTACGGCAAGCTGGACTAAAACGGAAAACGTTTATTGGACTGCTAATACAAATATTTCAGAAACTTTGGTTAACGAAGTTGGGTATATAATTGATGACCAAGTTTTAGCGAGTCAAAACGGAATTACTATAACGGCTAAAGCTGGACAAACAGGTATAAATACTGTTCAAGACGATGCTAATGAAGAAATCTGTATAGCAGCAAATGCTACCAATGCGATAGAAATTATATTACCAGAAGGATTTAGTGGAACTATAATAATTGAAGGTTCTGCTTATTCTAAAGGAACGAGAACAGCTACTTTGACAAAAACTGGTGTCGATGGTCCTGTTGCTACTCTTTCTTTCACAAATAGTGCTTTAGATGGTTCTGCGTCAGAAGTATCGCAAACTGTTAACGTTACAAGTGGTGGAACATATTATTTAAACAATACTTCAGCTAGTGACAAAACGTTATACATTCACTCTATAACCGTTGAAGGAACGGCTGACGAAGTTGTTACTCCTACGACTTATACCGTAACTTATAATAAAAACACAACGGATATGGTTGAAGGTATGCCTAGTGCTGCCACAGGTGTTTCTGCTGGAAGTTATACTCTTTCAACTGCAACACCGATAAGAACGGGTTATACTTTTAAAGGTTGGGCAACGAGTTCAGATAGCACTTCTACCGTAACTTCAATTACAGTTGCCGGAGACGAAACCGTTTATGCGGTTTGGGAGAAAGATGAAGTAGAAGAAGTTGTTAAAACTATTATTTCAGTAGATGCGCCTAGTGGAGATTATTCGTGCTTTCAAAATGCTGGCGTTTCAGCTGCCGGCTTACCTAGTTCGGTAACTGGTAACTGGACGGGTACCGACGGTTCGAGCGGTGCGATAACCGTTCCTGTAACTTGGACTTTAGATACGTCGTCTACGGGAACAAAAACTGCAACGGGTACTTTAGGCGCTGTTGACGGCTTTGTTTTAGGTGTTACAACTGTAACGGCGAGCGTTACTGTCAATGCGTTACCTGCAAATACGGTAACACTTACGTTCAAAAATGGTGATACTATTCTTTTTGAAATGGATGTGGAAAAAGGCACTAAACCAACACGTCCTACAGATCCAACTAATAATGAAGCGTTATGGTTTGGTGGATGGTGGACCAAAGACGGAACTCAATCAAGCAACTGGGGAGCGGGTGGCTCTAACAGAGGCGGTTTAAGTGGTTGGGGATACGCGTTTGATTTTGATAAAGAATTAAATGCGGGTACTACTGTTTACGCTATGTGGGTAAACACTATGGATGCTAATGGATTCCAAACGTATATTGACGGATTGGTTAGATCTGGTCTTATCGACCCATATTGTAATGACCGTGATAAACCTGCTTGGAATACTGAAGGATTTAAGAATAAGTGGCACTATATTGACGGCGTTTTCTTGAATTCTATAGTAAACCTATATTATAACGCAAGTGATACAGATCAAATTACATATACAAGCTGGAGTGGTAACGGTGGAACAGGAAAAGAAGTTACTACAAGCAAAAAGCAATTCTACTATGATTTCTTCGTTAATTACGTAAACGATTACATAAACGATAACGGTGGATTTAACTATGTAGAGAAAGAAACCGGTGAAATAAGTCCTACGACGTTGGGTAATAATAATACGTTAGATAGTATTTGTGAATCTAAAATACTTTACGATGCATACGTTTTGACAGGTAATGAAAAGTATCTTAAGGCGCTTGAAACAACTAAAGACATTTTGGACGACATGACAAAGGTAAATGGGTCTGAAATAACCATTGACGGTGTTAAGTATTACAACTATTCACACCAAAACGGAAATAATTGTGTAAACGAAATTTGGCTTGACGGTATGTATATGTACGCGCCGTTCTTGACGAGATATTTAAAAGCTACAAATGCACCTAGTTCTGACTATCAAGAACTTCTTGCTCAATATTCGTTTATGTTGAAAAAAATGCGCAATTCTGAAACAGGACTTTATTACCACGCGTATGCGGGCGAAGGCAACTCTAGAAGTGGCGGTTGGGAATCTAGTGATAACTGTAGCCCTAACTTCTGGTCGCGCGGTATGGGTTGGTTTGTTACGTCTTTGATTGACGTTATCGAGCTTATGCCTGACGACGTTCCTGTAGCGCAAGGAATAATTGACAGAATTCCTTCAAATTTCTCTACGGCATACGGAAATACTATTGATACGTCAAACGGTAAAGCGTTCTTACAATCAATGCTTAAAGACGCGATTGACGCATTACTTGCACATCAAGATCCTAATTCAAAGATGATTTATCAAATCATTGATGGTGGAATTACTGTAGACGGACGTCAAAACTATTTAGAGTCTTCAGGTTCTTCAATGGTTGCTTATGCAATTATGAAGGCATCAAGATTATTCTTAAGCGGTCAAAACAGTAAAGACGGAAGATCTTATGCAATTCGCGGTAAAGAAATGTTTGAAGGCATTACTGCGCACTCGTTATACAATAATCAGTTACACGATATCTGTAAGATGTGCGACATTACTGATAATGGCGCAACGGTTTCGTATTATTTGGGAGACGGTGATACAGCGATTGTTAAAGACGAAAGTAAGGGTTCTGCTCCGTATATGATGGCGTTTATCGAATATAATGCGCTTATTAATGGAAAAACCCCGACTCCGACAAAAACTCCTGACGTTTCTAAGAGACGTGTTCACGTTTACGTAGGCGACAAAGTTTATTTCGTTGAAGTTACAAAAGGCGGAACAACTTCGCTTAGTGCAGTCCAAACTGCTTTAGCAAACGCTGGTTACACTGGAACTATCAACGGTTTATATACAGATGTTAACTGTACATCTCAATACGGTTATTCTGCTGTATCTACAGATACCTTCGTTTACGCTTTAGAAAGTTTAACTCAATATAATGTTACTTTCAATGCAAACGGAAATTCGGTAATTGGTTTGCCAACTAACGGTAGTTATAACCCGTTACCTTCGAATACGCCAACTCGCAGTGGTTATGTATTTAAAGGTTGGGCAACGAGTGCTGGTGGCGACGTAATGTACGCACCTGGTGCAGGAATTTCGGGTGATTTAACGCTTTACGCTGTTTGGGTAGCGTCTTATACCGTTACGTTCGATTCAAACGGTGGTTCAAACGTTGCAAACGCGACGGTTGAAAGCGGTGATACCGTAACTAAACCTACTGATCCTACTTTGTCGGGGTATACTTTTGCTGGTTGGTATTCTGATTCTGATTTAGAAGATGCGTTTGATTTCTCAACTGAAATTACAGGTGATACAATTTTATATGCTAAGTGGACTAAATCAACAACTGCTGTTGCGACTTATACATTTGACAAAGGAACGAACGCAGGAGATTGGACCATTACCAAAACACACGATTCTTATTCAGGGTCGTTTACTAATAGTGCATACAACAATATTCCTGTTAAAGATGGATATATGTTTGGAGCAAGCACGGCAAGTGAAGGCAATAAATTCGTGTATTTGGTAACCACAAAATCATATAGCAATATTACAAAGATTTCGCTTGACCTTGCGTCAACTGACAAGAGTAGTTGTAAACTTTCAATTGAATATTCAACTGATGGAAATAGTTTTAGTTCGATCGTTTCGCAAACTAGTTTTAATGATTTAGGGGCAAATAGCAATAAAGAATGGGGAACATATACTAAAACGCTTGATACAGCAGTTTCTGGTTATATTAGGTTTTCATTTACTGCAGGCGGTTCAAACAAGCACATGGCAATCGATAACATTAACATTACGTATGGTACGAGTGGAGATGAAACTGATGAATATACCGTAACCTATGATGATGGTGTTGATGGCGAAAATATTTTGGTGCCAAGTAATAAAAATAAGTTTACACAAGGCACTATATTAAGAATTAGTGACGTTACACCTTCAAGAGAAGGTTATACTTTCGCTGGTTGGACTTCATCTGCATTTAACGGAACTAAGCAAGCAGGTGAAACGTTTACTATGCCTGCAAGTGCGGTAACGATAACTGCAAATTGGACGGAAGATGAAACTCCTATCTATACGGTTAATTATGATTTAAACGACGGTAGTTGGGGTAATAATAATCAGCAAACGGCTAACAGCGCAAATATTTCGTTGTATCAAGATATTCCACTAAAAACTGGTTATAGC
Organism: Christensenellaceae bacterium; assembly: GCA_045534565.1. Lineage (GTDB taxonomy): Bacteria > Bacillota > Clostridia > Christensenellales > Borkfalkiaceae > UBA1259. The sequence goes on from JAZSJY010000084.1 coordinate 15,653, forward strand.
TTCTTAGGTTGGGCATTATCTGACAATGCAACGATTGGTCAAGTTTATTACAGTATAGGCGATATTGAAGAAGGTGTAACTTTTGAAGAAAGCGAATACACAGATTATGTCTTAAATCTTTATGCAGTATGGACGCCTATTACGATTACTATTACGTTTGATGCAGGGGATGGTGCATTCTCTGATTCGACTAATGAAAAAACTCTTGTCGTGTCTTATGGTTCAAGTGATGATATAACCAGTGACTATATTCCTACTCGCGCAGATTATACGTTTGCTGGTTGGAAACAAGACGGTTCTGCTGTTTACGATAAGGATGGTAAATTCGTTTACAGTGCTGGTTCTTGGAATTTTACTGGAGATAAGACTTTAAATGCAGTTTGGGAAAAGATTCCAACTTATTCGGTAACGTTTAACGTAAACTATCCAGACGATCTTTCTTCTGGTGTTAGTGGTATGCCAGAAAACGTAACTGATACTACAAATAAAAGCGTTACACCAAGTTCTCCAAGTCTTGACGGATATACTTTCTTGGGATGGTCTGAAGATAAGAGTGCGACGAGTGCAACTTACGTGCCTGGCGCAAGTATTGATATTACGGGCAACCCTGTACTATACGCTATTTGGCAAGCTGACGGGGCGGGTAATACCGTTACTGTAAATTATAACTTTGACGAACTTCAAGATGGTAATGGTAGTTACAACCTAAATAACGGTGGTAACGTTACTGTTGATGGTAATAAGTACACAGGAAAAGAAAATGCTTATACTTACACTAAAGTAGCAACAAACGGTGTTTTATTATCAAGTTCTGAAGTTTCAAGAGTAAACTATAACCTTGTTGGTTGGGCTACGACTCAAGGCGGCGAAAAAGTTTACGATGCTGGTGGTACTTATACTGGTAATGACGAAACAATTACCTTATATCCTGTATGGGAAATTTCAGGAAATACAAGTAATAGAACTACGACAACCTTAAACGGCGAGATTGAAACTCACGTTTGGTCGGCGTACGTTGTAAACGGCGCTTACGACGCAAATAACGCTGAAAGTTTCTACTATATGGGAACGGACAACGGCGCTTATAAGAATATCCGTTGGACAGATTTATATAAGAATAACGTCGTTGGCGGTGTTTACACGATTTCGGGTGGCGGTGCAAACGATAACTACTCGATTAAGGTCGATACCGGTAAAGGGGCATCAGTTGATGCTGACCACCGTATGGTTTCTGAACCGTTTATCAAGATTGATAAAACAACGAGTAGCGCGACTTACTCGCCAATTGAAATCGTAATTGCTAACGGTTATACGGCAAACATTAAGGTTTATGCAGTCGTTTATAACAGAGCGAGCCAGGTTTCTATTTTGGCGAGCGATAAGTCTATTGTTGGTTCTGCTACTGTTTCAAGTAAATACGGTAATACCAATTTATCTAACGATAGTGCGCATACAACAGTGAATGATTTCGTTGGCGGTGTTAACCCAGATAGTTTAACCGTTTCAGGTTTAAGAACGGGTACTTATTATATTGCTAACACGGGCGCGTACGAAAGCGGTAGTAATTCTACTACTTGTAACCATATTTATATTACAGGTATTGAAATTAGCTTAACTCCTGCTGTGGCTGAGCAAAACGTTAATTTCTATACTAACGAAAGCGAAAGTGATGACACTATTTTTGCAACTGTTCAAACGCTCGGCGGTAAATTAGTATTGCCTAATACTAACCCTGAAAGAGAAGGTTACACTTTTGACGGTTGGTATACGGCAAGATCTGATGGCGAAAAAGTTACGGCTGGTGTTACTATTACGGAAAACACAAGTTACTATGCGCAATGGACTAAACTTCCGACGTATTCGGTAAACTTTGAAGAAAGTTATCCTCAAGGTGTAAATACTGGTATTAAAAACATGCCTGAAGATATAGAAGATACTACCGAAAGAAGTATAACGCCAACTTCGCCAAGTTTGGCAGGTTATACTTTCAAAGGTTGGTCGACTACTTTAAATGATACGACTGCCGATTACGCACCGGGAGAAAGTATTGATATTACGGGAAGTCCTACTCTTTATCCTGTTTGGGAAGAAATTGGCGAGACGCCTACAGAAACAGTAAACTTTACCATTTATAAAAATGGTGTAAGGGGCGTTCTTCCTAACGATTATGGTATTACTTACAAACTTGTTTCTAGTTCTTCTAAAACAGAAAGTTCAGGTTCAATATCAATTGATAATGGAACTGCTCAGCAAATGACTTATTTCAGAGTAGGAAAAACAAACGACACTAACTACATAAGCATAACCGTTCCAAGTTCTATAGCATCTTCGTTTAAGGTGACAGTTATCGGTTCTGCAAATTCGTCAAACGCTGATTATTCTTTCTGGCTTTCTAAAACTCGTACGGGTGATATTACGAGTGACGACGTTGCAATTACTTCCGGTAAAGGTTACGCTACAATGACGTCGGGAACGTCTGGTTCGTTCGTAACTAGTGACGAAAATGGCGATATTACTTATTACTTGAACGCTAGTACAAGTTCAAGAATTTATGAAATTTCGTTAGAATTAACTAAGGAAGTTGATACTAACGTTGAAAGAACGATTTCGTTTGTTACTGACGATAACGACCTTAGACCATTTGAAGACGATATTCCTGACGCAAAAGTTACTAACGGCGAGTCGTTTAGTCTGGCTGGTTTCGTTCCAACGACGTCTTCTCAAGGTTACGAATTCAGTCACTGGGAAGATTCACTCGGCAACGTATACGGCAATTCAATTGAAAGCGTATTAAGAGATATGACGCTTTATGCTAAGTGGTTTACTATCGCTAGTAGCGCAGATACTCCTGTGTCAACTCGTGGTAAAGTTCCACGCGCTGATGCACAAGTTTACGGTTTGTATTTACCTAGCACTACGACGGTACGTCTTGCTAATGGTTCTACGGTAAGTTGGTCTGTTGATTGGGATTATATCAATGCGACTTACGCAACAGTATTAGACGGTGACTACACGGCTAAAAATATTAGTAATTATCAAAACATTGACACTGTCGGTTTCTATAAAGTAAAAGGTTATATTACCGTTCTAAATGGATATCGTTTCTATAATGACGGAAATCAATCAGATGAAATCGTGGTTGAATCTACCGTTGAAGTTTACGTTATCGGCGCGCAAGTTATGGCTGGTGCTGGTTATATGTCAGACGGTAGAACTGCTTGGAATAGTGGTCTTACTTTAACAAACGACCGCTATACGTTGTCAGAAAACGGTGAAGTTTCTATCGTAGTTGACGCAGATAATATTGGCGAAATAACAAACGACGGTATTATCAATTTAACAGGTGAGACTTTCAGTAACTCAACTTATAAAAATGACGCGCCGATTGAAATAAATTTACCAAGCACGTACTCAATGCTTTTAATCGTTATTAAAGTAACGAACGCAACGAGTAATAACGTTTCGCTTTGGACTGAAGATGGAAGAAGTGTTCCGCTTAGCCAAACTGTTGGCGCAACTTATACGAATTTAAGCATAAGTACTACTACAAATTACGGCAGTAAACTTTACTTGTTCTCAAGCGGTAACAATACTGAACTTCATTCTATCGTTGTAAACGCTCAATACGAAGACACAATCATAAATGAAGAGAATCTTGAAGAACATACTAACCAATTACATTACTATACGGTTATCAATGACAACAATTCTTACGGCGAAGCGATAGAAGAACCTTATCACTATTTGAATGGTGCAAAAGTAATTGTTAAACCACAAACTGAACACCTTGATTTACCTGACCACTATTTGTTCAGTAAGTGGGCAACTGCTACAAGCGGAACTGCTAGTTATTATAACCCTGGCGACGTTTTAACTGTCACAAGTGAAACTAATAATCTTTACGTAATAATGGATGAAGAACCAATGATTACTATCACTTTTGACGTAAACGCTCCTGCTGGTATGACAAACGATCAAATTAGTCAAATATTTGGTTCGTTTACACTAGAATATAAAATTTACAGTGGCGATAAACTTGACTCAATTCCTAATTTCTCTGAAGTCGAATTTACGGTAAACGATTACGAATATACGTTTGACGGTTGGGCTCCAAACATTACGCAAGATACGACGTTCAACGAAGATACGACTATTACTGCAAATTGGCATACTGACACTTTACCTGTTATCGTTAATGACTTGGAAAAGACTGTTCAAGAAGGTACTACTGAAAATGAAATTATCAACAGTCTACCTACTGAATTCGTTGTTTGCGACATAAAAGGTAATGAGACAAGCGACTACGACTACGCAGTTATCGCAGATAGATGGACTAAAGTTACTTATAATGCAAACGTAGCTGCTTATATCTTTAGGGCGGCTTTAGACACTGCACCTAGCGGTACAGTTTGGCATTCTGGTTGGACTGGTGTTGAGATTGATAGTCAAACTTATGATAGAAGTCAAGAAGACGAAGACGGTACGTATACGTATTACGTTTATTGCAAAGTAATCGTGGTAGAAGCGGATGCATACGCAACGTATTCTGCTGAATTTACTGCGTTTGCTTACACTGGTTCTGGCGACCACGTACTCTATAACAATAATTCTAATACGCACGATAAGGCTTGGTCAGACTACTATCAAGTTGCAACTGACGAAACTGGTATTAAAGGTACGATCGTTGCAAGAAACGGTGGAGTTAAGATAATTGCAGACAACGAAACGAAAGTTGACGGCAATATTACTGCAGCACTCGTTGATACAGACTATCACGGTCAAACTTGGTCGATGATTAAAGGTTATCACCAAACGAGTAAAAACGCTCCGTTTATCTACGTAGTAGTTCCAAAAGGTTATGCTTCGGTTAAAATTCACGTCTATGCGGTTAGATTCCGTGCATCAGGTAACGACGTAACTTTACACGTTGGTCCTTTGAACGGAACAAAAGAGGATATGGAGGTTACCGACCACTCCTACACGGAAACGGATAACGAAACTGACTTTAACTACTTCTACGAATTCTCTCCTTCATATTATTTATATGAATATTCGGGAGACGGTAACGATACGGTATTTACAGTCAGAAATACTCACAATTCAACCAATATTTACTTAACTGGTATTAAGGTTGAGTATACTATGGTTGAGGACGAAAGTCATATTATTACCTACCACGCAAACGATGGTACAGATAACGCGTTAACTCGTGAAGTCGTTTACGCTGAAAACAAAAACGGTCACGACGCAATCGTTGAAAAGAACTTCTTCGAGCGTGAAGGCTACGAATTTATCGGTTGGTCTAGAACGAAAGGCTCAGATAGTATTGAACAAAATTATCAAGTTGGTAAATCGCTAGAACTTGACGGTAATATTACGCTTTACGCTGTATGGCAACGTGCAAGGGCGTTGACTTACTATGCTAACGACGGTTCAACTGATTCGTTTACTAAGTATTACACTAACGGTCGTGGTCCACTTTCGGAAAACGAGTTTGATATGACTGCAGAAACAAGAGAAGATAAAGTATTCTTAAGTTGGAATACTCAATCTAACGGTCAAGGTGATACTTATTATCCTGGTGATATTTTCAACCCTAATGCATCTGATAACCGCTTAGTAGGTGTCATTCCTGAAGGTACGGTTTTATACGCACAATGGGGATCGGGTAAAACTTTAACCGCTAAGTGGGACGCATACTCTAGCGAACTACAAGCAATCGATACGGTTTACACCGATTGCTCTCAAACGTTTGGCACTGCTTGGACTGATAAGTATACAGACGGAAAAATTATCGCTAAAAACGGCGAAGTATTAACTATTAACGCAAGCGGAGCAACAGCAGGTTCTAACGCTATGTCTAAGCCTATGCTTTCTCTTGCAAAGGATAGTTCTATTAGAGTAAACGTTAGTGGCATTACTTCCGAAAGTGCGTTGTCTATAAGAGTTTCTGCCGTTGTTACGGGTAGCGAAAGTAAAATCAAAATCGGCGAAAAGGTATATACTATAAAGAGAAAGTTTACTGACGGCGATGAGTTTACTCCGTTCGTTGCAGACTTAGCAATTTATACTGAAAAAGTTAGCGCGAATAAAATCATTGATATTACTACGACGGGAGATGACAATGTTTACATCGTTGGCATCAGCGTTAGCGTTTCAAATGAAAGATTTGAAGGTAAGACTCTTACTTATAATAATAATGTAAGTGGTGCTAAGGAAACTTACGATTATCTTGTAAGCGGTTCAACAATAGTTGACATCAACCGCTTCCACCGCGACGGTTATACTTTCGCTGGTTGGAATACAAGCGCTGACGGTGAAGGAACTGCGTATTCTTACGGTGCTACGTTAGAAGTTTCTAACGATACTACGCTTTACGCTAAGTGGGATCCTATTACTTATAAATATAAGTTTATTTCTGAAGGCGTAAATTATAAAACTGGTGAGTTTGAGTTTGGTAATTATATCACCGCACCTGAAACCAATCCAACAAAACAAGGATATATCTTTATGGGTTGGTATCTTGACGACGGCGTATTCCAAAATCAAGCAGACTTTGAAAAAGGTTTTGCTCCATCGTTTGAAATGATTGACGGCGATACGGTTTACTTGTACGCATACTTTGTTCAAGATCTTCACAACAAGACAATTGTAGAACCAAACGAGTTGCAAGATTTAGAAAAATATATCGTTGACATAATGTCAAACGTATATAGAGAAGAAGGTTCTACAAGTGGAACTGCAAGAGTTTCGGCAAGCGCTCTAGGACTTCCTGCAACCGTAACGGTTACTGATAGCGGCGAGAATGGAACATTTAGTAAGAGTTTGACTATCGACTGGTCGCTCGCAGTAAACGGCTGGACGCTTTCTAGCTTACAAAGCGGAACTCAAACTCTTACAGGTTACATTATTCTTGACAAAGACGATTATAACAGTTTTGCGTTTAGTGACGGTGTTAATGACAACTTACAACAAATTGGTATAACTGTTGACTTGACGCTCAGAAACATTATAATTCAGTTTAATAACAACGAACCGCTTGCTCAGAAAAACTTCTACTATCCTGTTGGAACAAAGAGAACTGCAGTAGTTTCTCAGTTTGAAGTTAAAGGTTTCTATCTAGATAGAAGTGGTTTACGTCAAGAGTGGATACCAACTGGCTTAGTTTGGGCAACTAGCAATTACGATAGTGAAGAGCAAGGAGAATATTCTTTCACTACCGATTTATATGCAGATATAGGTTATGCGTTCCAAGTTAGAAATGATGATGTAAACGAAGAAAGAAAGACTATTCAAGCCATCGCAAGCGTTACGTTACAAGGTAATGATTCTGCATATTCAGGTGTTGGTTTTGAAAGAAAGAGTTCAAGCGACTGGACTAATGGCGTTACTGGCGATTTTGTAATCGACTCTAACGGTGAAGTTGGTAACAGACTTGTATTAACCGGACTATCTAACAGTTACGGTAACGAAAACGGTTACTTAACGCTTGACGCTGGCGAAAATGCGCTAAAGATTTCTATTCCTTCGGGAACTGAAGAAATTACGATTTCTTATATTGGTGGTGTAAGAACGGCAGGCGCGTCTAACACGTTCTCTATCGTTGACGCAAACGGAAATGTTCTTTCTACAACTGATAATTTAGGTGCTTACCAAAGCGCAGAGCTTGCATCATTTACTATTAGTGCAAGCGATGATAATAAATTAAGTAGTTTAACTGAACTTTACGTAAAAGTTAACGGCGATGAAATCTTGTTGTCGCAAATCTTAGTTACTTCTACTCCAGTTATTACTATGAGCGAAAACGTTGTTAAACTTCGCTTTGTGTATAACGGTGTTGAAAAATATTACGCAATCGCTAATGGTGACGGTACTATAAGTACAGCAACTAAGTACGTTAAAGGTGCAAAGGTAATCTTACCTGACTTTGATGCGACTGGACTAGATAACCGTCCATCTGCTGAAAATATTGAGTTTGCAGGCTGGTCTAACGACGGTGGCTCTCAAGTAGCGTCTTATATGGCAGGTGGTCTATACGACCTTGATACTTATACTGACGTTGAAGTAGGAAACGTTACAGAAAGAGTTGTAACTTTATACGCTGTATTTAGTATTGGTTATCACACTCTCACGTTCGACTCAGGCTTTGGCAAAACAGTCGAGTTCAAAATACAAATAGGTAAGACTGTTGGCGAAGTTATTACTATCAGGGGAACTGGTAGAGCACAAGCACTCAAAGATTTAGAAGAAAGTCGTGTAGGTTACAACTTTGTTGACTGGACGTATAACGACGAAATATTCTCGTCTTATACGTTGTTGGACTCGGACGTTGTCGTTACTGCAACCTGGACACCAAAGACTTACACGATTAACTACAAGAACGGTAACGAAATTATAACTACGGACATGGTAACCTATACCGAAATGTTTAGTGCGCCTGTTCTTGATAAAAATCCAGATTATATCAATACGACACGTACCTTCCGTACTTGGACTTATAACGGCACGGATTGGGATTTCGGTAAAGCATCACTCGAAAGTGCTGGTATTATTTTAAGTAATGATATTTATGAAATTGACCTTCAAGCTGACTTTGGTGCTAAGGTAACGTTTAAGACTGAAAATGAAAAAGTCGTTGGCTCTGCTTATCCAGTCATTCAAGACAGTAACGTCTATCCGATAGGTTACAGATACGCACTTACCGACAAATTTACTAACCTTATGGGTTATAAGTTCATTGGTTGGTCGAAAACTGAAAACAGCCCTACTGCTGAGTTTACGACTGAAAGTGTTATCGAGTTGACTGAAAACATTACGCTTTACGCTGTTTGGCAAGCGAAAGATTATCAAATTAACTTCGTAAGTGGTAATGATAGTATCGAATTTACTGATTTAACTGTTGATGGCGTAAATCTTGAAAACAATAGTGCTTTATTTGAGTTTAATACCAAACTTCCAAATATTTCTGCAACTGCATCTGGTTACGTTATCCACAGTTGGTACTATATTGACGAACAAGGCGTTGAAAAGACTTGGGTGTTTGGCGGAGGTAATCCTAATAGAGTTATTGCGTCAGAAAATAATGACGGAGAAATGGTACCTTTCACTCTTTACGCAAGATGGGGTATAACTGTTAACTTTGAAAAGTTTAGTCAAATGGCGGGCGATACTTCGTTCAACGAAAACAGTGCAACTTTATACAATCCTGTTGTTGTTGCTATTGACGGCGTAATTCCGTTCGTTCACACTCAAGGAACTGCATCTTCCGGTACTTTACACGTAAGACCGCAACTTCCTGGTTATTCTTTCGTTGGCTGGTACAAAGATAATCAAGGAACTTTAGAATTTGATATCAACCAAGCATTTACGATTGAATTTATTAATGAGTTAAAGAAAAATCAATCGGATACGTCGGTAACAATTTACGCAGGCTTTAATAAAGTAACGGGTGACGTTACGATTAGTTTCGTTGACGCGTTTGATACGGGCGTTGATATGCCGTCGCCTATCCCACACGCTAACACTTCTTTCTTTACTGTTACAAGCGAATATATACTTGAAGGTAATGACGTTGCTGAGTTCGTTGGTTGGTCGTTGTATCCAGACGGAAGCGGAGATATTTACGGTGAAGGTGACGAAATCTTCATTGAAGGTGATACATTCCTTTACGCGTTCTGGACAATCACAATAAAAGACGTGGTAATAGAAAACCCAAAAGTTTTCAGCGACGAAAGTATTCAAGTTCAAATCCCTTACGCGTTTGACGGTAAAAACGGTGAAAAGATCTTTGAAGGCGTATTTGAAGTTAAGTGGCAACTCAATAAGGCAACTAATGCAAATGATCCAAGCGACGAAACTACTTACGACTTAACTATGGGTGCGCATGGCGTCGCGGCAGGTGCTTATACCGTTCCTGTTGAATTAGTGCTTGAAAACGGTTACGTTTGGGCTGGCTCTAATCTTGAACCGCTTGAAAACGGTCATTATGCTACAAAAGTTATCATTACTGTTTTAGATAGCGAGATTCCTTACTATATCGTTAAGATTAACACTATTGAAGAAAGCACTCAATTAAACAGCGATTATCGTCTCAATAAGGTTGCGGCAGAAATTAGCACTGATTCAAGTGCAACAAGCGGAATTAAAGTTATGTTAGACGTAACTTGGAACAGCCAAATCGACACTACCGTTTGGGGTACTCACTACGTTTTAGGTAGCGTTCTTTGCGGATCGTACGACTTAAAGATGGGCGTTTCAAGTTCTGTTTCGGCTACTATCAAAGTAACTAAGGACGGCACTGAAAACAAATACCTTTACAAGACTTATCAAAACGGCAAGATGCCAGATGCTCCAACTGCTCCAAGTGCAGATTTTGAATTCTTGTGTTGGACGGATAAGGGTGTTACGGCAGTAGGTCAAAACCAAGTGGCTCCTGCTGGCGAGTGGACTGCAATGTATGCAAAACTTTCGTTTACCTCAGGTGCTTCGATAAGACTTAATAAAGATTATACTGGTATTCGCTTTACCGCTCACTTAGAGTTCTACGGTGTAAATTACGTTGCAGAACTTATGAAGAATAAGTCAAATTTAGGTGGCGCAGTTTCTGTTACTATGAACTTTACTTACGTAAAAGACGGAACGACTTACAACGTCGGTACTGGTCAAGACTTTAAGAATATGACTCAAAGTGTTGAAGGCGATAATGCAATTATTACCTTCTCGGGTGTAATTTCCGACCTTGTCCAATACAATAATAACGGTGCTCTGAATAAAGAAAACTGTGGTATTGCGTTTACTCCTATTGCAAAAGTTAAGTTAAACGATACTGAAATAGGTGGAGAGTTTACTAAAACCGGTACGACAATGAGTGCATCTCAAGTTGCTCAAGGTGTTAAAGGAGATGAAAAGTATAATTCTTATACCGCTGAGCAAAAAGCAATTATTGACAGTTATGATACGGCTGTTTCTTAACACAACAAAACAAAATTCAAGGGATGAGTTTTCATCCCTTGAAAACTATAAAAAAAATAAAATTTACGGTGATAAAATGTTTAACGAGAGATTTTACGGTTTAGGTTCTACGCGTAGCGTTATAAGAGAACTTTTCGAATACGGCAAAAAAAGAAAGGCAGAAATTGGTGAAGACAAGGTTTTCGATTTCAGTTTGGGAAATCCGAGCATAGAACCGCCAAAGTCGGTAAATAAGTCGATTATCGACCTTGTTTCTAACGTAAGCCCAACGAGTTTACACGGATATACTTCCGCTCAAGGCGATATGGGGGTTAGAGAAACTATCGCAGGCTCTATCAACGAAAGATTTTCTGTCGGCATTAATAAAGACTTAATTTATATGACTTGCGGGGCGGCGGCGTCTTTGACTATTTCGCTTGGCGCGCTTATAAAGACTGGCGAAAAAGTGCTTGCACTTGCGCCGTATTTTCCAGAATACAAAGTTTTCTCTGAAACTGCTGGCGCTAAATTTGAAGTCGTTAAACCGCTTGACGATATGACTATCGACTTTGACGATTTATCTTCTAAAATTGATAAAACCGTTAAAGCGGTTATCGTAAACAGCCCTAACAATCCTAGTGGCGTCGTTTACAGCAAAGAGATTATTCAAAAACTTTGCGATATTTTGCGCGCTAAATCCAAAGAACACGGAACGCGAATTTTTATCATCTGTGACGAGCCGTATAGAGAAATTACTTACGGCGAAGAAGTGCCGTATCTTATGAACTATTACGACGATACCGTAGTTTGTTATTCTTACTCGAAATCGCTATCACTTCCGGGTGAAAGAATAGGCTATATAGCGATTAACCCTAAAATGCAAGACGCGGAAAAACTTTATCTTGCAGTTTGCGGGGCAGGTAGAGCATACGGCTACGTCTGTGCGCCAAGTCTGTTCCAATTCGTTGCAAAAGAAAACGTTTCTCAAAAAGCGCTCGTCGCTGAATATAAAGAAAATCGCGATATTTTGTGCGATGCACTAAGTAAACTTGGCTATGAATTCGCAAAGCCTGACGGCGCTTTCTATCTATTCGTTAAGTCTCCATCAGGTGACGGAGAAGAGTTTTCTAAGCGCGCTCTACGTCACGAACTCTTAATCGTTGCAGGCACGGGCTTTGGCGTAAAAACCCACGCGCGCATTTCATATTGCGTTTCAAAACAACAAATTATAAATTCTATTCCAGCCTTTTCTGCACTTATGGACGAGTATAAAGCGTAATTTCTGTTTTTAACCGCTAAATATCCGTTTTGTGCATAAAGTTGCTAATTAAAAAAATAGACGATAAAAAGTTATTGTATTATAATATATATAATGAAAAAAATTTGGACAAGCCTTGAAATTAGGCTGTCTGATAAGGAGAAATTATAATGAAAATTGTTACTTTAGGCGAAATTATGTTACGTCTTTCAACTCCTGGAAACCGTCGTTTCGTTCAATCTGACGCTTTCGACGTTGTTTACGGCGGTGGCGAAGCAAACGTTGCTGTTTCTTGCGCTAACTACGGTCACGATGCTTACTTCGTAACTAAGCTTCCTAAACACGAAATTGGTCAAAGTGCCGTTAACGCATTAAGAAAATACGGCGTTAAGACTGATTTTATTGCTCGCGGTGGCGACAGAGTTGGTATTTACTTCCTTGAAACTGGTGCTTCTATGCGTCCAAGTAAGGTTATCTACGACCGCGCTAACAGTGCTATCGCTGAAGCTGATCCTCAAGATTTCGATTTCGACGCTATCATGGAAGGTGCTGATTGGTTCCACTGGTCTGGTATTACTCCAGCAATTTCTGATAAGAGTGCTGAACTTACTCGTCTTGCTTGTGAAGCTGCAAAACGCCACGGCGTTACCGTTTCAGTTGACCTTAACTTCCGTAAGAAATTATGGACAAGCGAAAAGGCTATCTCTATCATGAAACCACTTATGAAGTACGTTGACGTTTGTATCGGTAACGAAGAAGATGCTGAACTTTGCTTAGGTTTCAAGCCTGAAGCTGACGTTAACGCTGGTAAGACTGATGCTGCTGGTTACGAAGGTATCTTCAAGGCTATGGCTAAAGAATTTGGCTTTAAGTACGTTGTTTCTACTTTAAGAGAATCTTTCTCTGCTACTCACAACGGCTGGAAGGCTCTTATCTACAACGGTAAGGAATTCTATCAATCTAAGCGTTACGACGTTAACCCAATCATCGACCGCGTTGGTGGTGGTGACTCTTTCTCTGGCGGTTTAATTCACGGCTTATTAACTTACCCAACCGATCAAGGTAAGGCTTTAGAATTTGCAGTTGCTGCAAGCGCATTAAAGCACACTATCAACGGCGACTTCAACCTTGTTTCTAAAGAAGAAGTTGAAAACTTAGCAGGTGGGGACGCATCAGGTCGCGTTCAACGCTAATTTAAAAACCTTATAAACTACGCATTTCTGCGTTTCTTAAAAAACACTTCGACCTTGATGACCGCTTAGGTCTATCAAGTCCGAAGTGTTTTTTAGTGCCTTGAACTGCTTGTTTCTAAGGTTTTTAATCATATAATAGGCAAGGTCTATCCAATCCGAAGGGCTTTTTCGAGCCTTGTTATAGCCTTCCCCTTGAGGGGAAGGTGTCGCAAAGCGACGGA
>JAZSJY010000094.1:0-4667 GCA_045534565.1 Christensenellaceae bacterium
TTCCATATGGTCTTTGAGTGGTTTTTGGTCAATAGTTAAGCCACGCAAAACCATATCAGTTTCACGCAAAGTAAGGGTGTTGCCTTCAATAGCGTTAGAATTATAGGTATACTCTATCATAAAATCTTCATAGAGTCTTTGAACTTCGCCTTCAGTTAAAGGTCGGCAAGAATCAAGTTCGGCTTTCTTCTTTTCTATTAGCGAAATCAAACTTTCTTTAGATTTAATTCTTCCGTCTTTGGGTTTTTCTGCACCGTCAGGAATATACCAAATCTTTCCAATGCGATATGCCCCTTCAATTTGACCATTAACACATAACGCTCTAACACGCCTGTCAGAAATATTCCATTTCTCCGATGCTTGTTTTACATTCATTGCCATGATAAAACTCCTTATACGGAACATTATACTTGATTTACGGAATAATGTCAATGGCTTTACGGAATAATTTCACACACTTTTCGGAACAATATTAAAATTAAAAACAAAATGGTATTCACAAAATTAAAATAATATGATATAATAACTACAAGCAAATGAACGATTAAGGGACGTAAACTATGAATCCTATACAAAATTTACATACGCACACAACTTTTTGTGACGGCGTTGATACCGTTGAACAAATGATAAAAACAGCAATAGCTAAAAATTTTAAAAGCATAGGTTTTTCAGGTCACTCGTTTACGACGTACTCGCCCCAATACACCATGACGATTGAATCTACAAACGAATACAAAAACGAAGTTAGGCGTTTAAAAGAAAAATACAAAGGTATAATAGACGTGTTTTTGGGGCTTGAATTAGATGCGTACTCTAACGTTGAACTGTCGGGATACGATTATATTATAGGTACTTTGCATTGCTTAAAAATGGGTGATGAACTAGTAGGGTTTGACCGTTCGGCGCAGGTAGTTGCCAACATAATCAACGAATATTTTAACGGTGACGGATTAGCTTTTGCAAAAGAATATTATCAACAACTTATTAAAATTTTAGATTTTAAAAAAATTGATATTATCGGGCATTTTGATATTATCACTAAAAATATTGAAAAGGTAAAATTTTTCAACACGGAAAGCGAAACTTACTTAAAATACGCTTACGATGCGCTTGACGCTATGCGCAATAAAATTCCCTTTTTTGAATTGAATACGGGTGCAATTTCAAGGAGATATCGCACATCGCCTTATCCTATGAAAAACATTATTACTAAAATGAAAGAATGGGGTTTTGGCGCAATTATTACTTCTGATGCCCATCATGCAGAAGACCTTGATTTTTGGTTTAATAACGCCCGTGAACTTTTGTTAGAGTGTGGTTTTACTAAAAGATATATTTTAACTGATTCGGGTTTTATAGACGTCAAGTTATAAAAAATTCACTTTTCAAAATTACTATTATTCAAGGTTATAATAAAAACCGTCTAACTTTTGCCACGTTTAGTGGTTTAAGTTAGACGGTTTTTAACTGCACGATTATTTGTCGTTTTATCTTTTAATTTTAACGATTGCTTCGGTAACGTCTGTTAAAACTAATACGCCGTTTTGATTAAACGCTTCAATAGTTACTTCTACTATTCCGTTTTTTTCGTTGCGTGGCGTAAGTGAAGTGACGGTTGCCTTGCCCGTTAAAACGTCACCTGCAAAAACAGGTTTAAGCCACTCAATTTTAGTAGATTTACCTGCAAGCAGTTCTTCCCCAAAAAAGTCCACTTCTAAATATTTTGACCAAACCGACATAAAAGACATTACCCCTGGCGCAATAAGTTTGCCAAACGGCGTGCTTTTTGCATATTCTTCGTCAGTATGCAGTGGAATATTATCGTAATTACGGGCAAAATCTAACATTTTTTCTTTTTCAATTATTGCAGGCTCTATTTCTACAGTCATGCCTACTTTTAATTCATTAAAGTACATATTTCACCTAAAAACTATCGTAGAAAACAACGTCGTTCATATCTCTAAACTTTGAATGAAGTTCTAACGGTTTTGAATCAACTGCAGGGTATCCCATAACTAACAACGCAACGGGTATTACGTTTTTTGGGATATTAAACGTTTCAATCATTAAAGAAGGATTAAAATGCATTACCCAACAACACCCAACGCCAATATCTTGGGCTTTAAGCATCATATGCGTTGCAACTATTACGGCATCAACGGGTGAAGATAACGCCCCGTCGTACGGCCTAGTCCAACTTTCATCTTTATTATGACACACAAGCATAGCGGTTGGCGCATTAAAATGGCATTTAGTACACTTTTTTAATTTTTCTATTGATTGTACAGAGTTAAGAACGAGTATTCTTTGCGGTTGATAATTACAACCCGTAGGCGCTTTATG
This sequence comes from Christensenellaceae bacterium, assembly GCA_045534565.1. Taxonomy (GTDB): domain Bacteria; phylum Bacillota; class Clostridia; order Christensenellales; family Borkfalkiaceae; genus UBA1259. The sequence continues at coordinate 2,347 of JAZSJY010000094.1, forward strand.
CCCTGCGGAAAGAATTTTTTCTATATCGCTTTTGTTTAATCGTTCTTCTTTGAACTTTCTTACTGAATATCTTTCAGTTATTACCTTATCAAAATCCATCTTGATAATTTTCCCTTTATATTAAAAATCTTCTTTTATTATATCACTTTCTTTATTTAATTTCAACAAAATAAAAAACGCTGTTAAAACATAATGTTTCAACAGCGCACCAACTATTTTTGCTCACCCCTAATTCAAATGCCTATCTACCCTGTTCTCAATAAAACAAAAACGGATAGGTAGTTACCTATCCGTTTAATATAAAAACTAGCAAAAAGTATCTAACTCTTTTTGGAGTTTAATTTAATTTTCCTAATATGTTTTCCAAAAAGGGATAAGTGTTGTTTATGAAATTATATATTTGAGTTACAAGTTCAACTTCGCTAATGTCTTTAAGTTCAAACCTTACAAGCCAAGTAAAATTTTCATCTTTATAGTTGCTTATTTCATAATTCTTATTTTCAGTTTTGAAATGATTTTCAAAATAGTCTTTAATCTCTTTCCGATAATCTAAAATTTTTTTAGTTCTTTCAGCGCTATAATGTTTTTTCACTCTATCAACAAAATCTTCTTTTGTATTTGTTTCCCAGTATGGAAAAACAGTAAAAGGAAGTTCTATGAAAGTTCTTTTTTCATTAGTGTGAATTTTATATTGTAAATCAAACCCTTCTGCACGCAAAGACAAAAATCTTTGGTTAACTATATGATAAATCTTATCATCTTTTAGGGAACTTTTGCCGTTATAAAAGAAATAGTAATCATTTAATGCTTTGATCAAAATTTTATTATCCACAAAATTACTCCTTTATTTGATAGTGATAATATTCAACCCCGTCAATTTCTTCTACGCCTAAATTGTTGAATAAAACGTTATAAACACTTACCGTAATAGTTATATCTGCACGTATATAGACGTCTGTACAATTCTGTATAATGTCTGAAACGTTAACGTAATTTGCAACATCATAAGATTTAATTAACATAGTTTTCAAATTACTGCACCCTTCAAACGAATTGCCATATATACTTGTTACACTTTCTGGAATTTCTATACTAGTTAACGAACTGCAATTATAGAATGCCCCGTAATCTATACTCGTTACACTTTCTGGAATTTCTATACTTGCAAGAGAAATACATCCAGAAAAAGCATACTCACCTATACTCGTTACGCTGTTACCTATTGTTACATTTTTTAAAGATTTACAATTATAAAATGCATAATCATGTACTCTTGTTGCGGTAGTTAATACTACATCTGTCACCAAGTCGTTGTTTATGTATAAATCTTGAGCACAACTGAGTGGATTAGAGGTTGACCTGTAAAAACCAATTTGTGCCCATTGATCTATACTTCCCATATAGTCTACCCTTGTTAATGAGTAACAATACCGGAAATCAGAATTTATAGCTTTTACACTATCTGGTATTACAATGCTTGTTAACAACTTATTGTTCTCATTTGAAAAACAATTCCCTACAATTCTTTTGACTGCAATATTTCTATATGTTGAAGGAATTTCAACTGATTTTGCAAACCCTCTAAAATGTGTCACTTCATATCCTTGTAGAACCTCATTATATTTATACGTGAAATGATTTTCCGCAGGTTCATATTGTGCGTATAAAGTATATTCCTTTAATTCGGTTAATTTTGTTATCTCATTATTGCCGGCTTCATCCGTTGTCCATTTAATAAAACAATTTCCGTTATCCCCATAAGGCGAAGGCAATGTATAAGGCAACATCCGATGGTTTATTTCTTGTGGTAGATTATTACCCTCATGTTTATAAAATTCCCCACCATTTAAAACATAATTGATTTTAAACGCACCTAATTCTTTCCATTGTGCAACACACGTTACGTCGTTAGTAATAGTAATATATTCCCCACCTTGCTTTAATGCACCGTTAATTTCCCAACCTAAGAACTCGTATCCTGAACGTTCTAACGTTTCTAATTTGATTTTACTTCCTACTTCAATAAATACAGATGAATAATCATATCCATTATTGAAATTTACTTCACAAAAAACAACGTTCTCATCATCCTTTGAATTGTTGTTATCTCCTTGTTCAGTGTTTTCATTGTTTGTGTTTTCAAAAGGAATGTACCCATCTTCACCAGGTTTTATTTCATCACAATGAATGACAACGTCGTGAACCTCGTTGGGCAAATAGAGAGGAACTTGTATCCTAAGGTAATATGACATAGGAGAACCAGCTGGTATTGTAATCTCATCACTAGTTAATAACGTATCTTCTCCACCAAACTTACAAGT
>JAZSJY010000215.1:0-27227 GCA_045534565.1 Christensenellaceae bacterium
CTGAAGAAGTTATTGAAGCTAAAAACGCAATTAAAGTATTAGGTGGAAAAGTAAAAGAAGTTTTTGAATACACTTTAGAAGATGCAAAAAGGGCGTTAGTAAGCATAGAAAAAATTAAAAATACCGATAAAAAATATCCACGTGGAAACGGCAGAGAAAGGAAAAACCCGTTGTGAGTGAGTTAATTATAAATCCTTCAAGGGCTTGCGCTATAAGTGGACATAGGGTGTTAGATAAAAACCTTAAAAAAGAGCAAGTTAAAGAGTTAATAAATAAAATTATAGAAAAAGAATTTGATACTTTTTTAGTAGGTATGGCGCTTGGGTTTGATACTTTATGTTTTAATATTTTAGAAGAGATAAGAAAAAGTAAACCGATAAATATAATAGCGTGTATACCGTGCGTTGAACAGCCAGAAAAATTTAATGAAAAACAACGTGAAGAATATTTTAGAATGTTAGATAGCGCAGATCAAAAAATTTACGTTTCAAAAAATTATTCTTCTAAATGTATGCAAAAAAGAAATGAATTTATGGTTGATAACAGTTCTATTTTGCTTGCGTATTGTATAAGGGAATACGGTGGCACGGCAAATACCATAAAGTATGCGATTAAAAAAGATAAACCGATAATAAAGGTGGGTGAAAAAAATGAATAAGAAAAGTGGAATAATAATAGGGTGTATGATAGCGTCGTCCGTAGTAATGCTACTTGGTCAAAGTATACTTAAAAACGATATAGTAAAATTCATAGGTTTAGGGTTGTTTGTAGTTTTTGCAATAGTATTCTTTTTCGTTGGGTTTGACAAGAAAAATAAAAAATAAGTAAAGAAAAACGCTTTGGAATTAACCAAAGCGTTTTTTTCATTTTATAAGAATTTTTTGTAACCGTTACCGTATTTTAGTGAACGTGATACCCTTGAGAGAGTGGTTGAAGAAACGTTTGTTTTAGCAATAATTTTTTCATACGTTTCACCGTTAATAAGTAATTTCGCCGTTTTTATGCGTTGAGTCATTGAATCTAATTCTTTCATAGTGCAAAGGTCTTTGAAAAAATCTTCGCAGTCTTTTTGGGTTTTTAGGTTAAGAATAACTTCAAAAAGTTCGCTGTAACAATTTTTGATATCTTCGCTCATACTTATTCACCGTCCTTTTTGTCAAGGTTAGATAAAAAGTGCTGTAAGGTGGCTGATTTTGGGCTGTCAAAAACTTCAACGGGCGTACCTTGTTCTTCAACAACGCCGTCTGCCATAAACACAACCTTGTCAGAAACGTTTTTAGCAAAACCCATTTCGTGCGTAACTATAATCATAGTTCTTCCGTCGTCTTTAAGCGCCTTAATAACCTTTAATACTTCGCCAGTAAGTTCAGGGTCAAGGGCAGAAGTAGGTTCGTCAAAACACAAAATTTTAGGTTCTAAAGCCAAAGCGCGCGCTATTGCAACACGTTGACTTTGACCGCCGGAAAGTTCACAAGGGTAAGCCGTTGCTTTTTCGGTAAGCCCTATTTTTTCAAGCAACGCCGTTGCGTTATCGGTTATCTTTTGTTTTTCAGCGTTCTTAAACTGATTTAAAAGGACTTTTAATTGTTTGCCTTTAATTTTTTGTTCTTTTAATTGCTTTTTATAAGCGTCAATTTTATCTTTTAATAAAAGAGTAGGGGCAAGGGTAATGTTTTTAAGCACGTTATATTGAGGAAAAAGGTTAAACGATTGAAAAACTAAACCAAAGTTTAAGCGCTTGTCACGCAAAATATTATCGCTTTCCTTTTCCTTTTTAGTGCTGTCAAGTAAAACTTCACCGTCAACGGTCATTATGCCAACTTCGGGTTTTTCTAAAAAGTTGATGCAACGAAGAAGAGTAGTTTTACCACTACCGGAAGAGCCTATTATAGAAAGAACTTGCCCTTTTTCAAGGTCTAAATCAATGCCTTTTAATACTTTAGTGTTGCCGAAAGATTTACAAAAATCTCTAATTTCAAGAAATGCCATAATAAACCCCCTTACGCCTTAAAGTAATTTAATTTCTTTTCTATAAAGCCGAAAAGAAGGGTCAACACGCCAACGAAAATAAGATAGAATACGCCCGAATAGAATAACGGCCATATTGCTTGTTGTGTGAATAATTTTGCTTGTAAAATAATTTCTACTATACCTATTGAGTTAGCAAGCGCAGTATCTTTAACAAGGGTAATAATTTCATTACTCATAGGTGGAATAATACGTTTAATAACTTGTAAAAGCACTACTTTAGAAAAAATTTGCGATTTTTTCATACCGAGAACCATGCCTGCTTCGTATTGACCTTTTGAAATGCTTTCAATACCGCCACGGTAAATTTCAGAAAAGTAGCAAGCGTAGTTAAAAGTAAACGCAATAAGGCAGGCTATAAACGCACCCATACCCGCACCGTTGTTGCCGAATTCAATTCCATATTCAAAGAAAAAGAAGTTATCAACGGCAGACCAAACGTTTGAACCGTCTTTAGAAAGTAGCCCTGGTAAAAAGTAGAAAATAAAAATTTGCAACATTAAAGGGATACCCCTAACTATCCAAACGATAACTTTAAAAAGGTATTTTAAGGGCTTAAACTTACTCATTGTGCAGAAAGAGATAACCAACCCTAACGGCAAAGATAAGATAAGCGTAAGTATAAATAATAGGCAAGTAGTAGCAAAGCCTCCTAAGAGGCTTTGCGTTACGTAAGAAAAACTCATATTAAATAATAATTATGCCTTTTGGCTAGTGTAGTTAGTTATAACTGAAGTAGCAAGGTTATATTTAGTTGCAAGTGTAGTTAAGTAGCCGTTTTCAGCAAGTTTTTCAAGTTCAGCATTAACTTTTGCAGTTAAATCACTGCCAAGTTTGAAACCGATTGCATAGTATTCAACGTCAATAGCGTACTCTTCGTTAATAACTAAACCTTCGTAGTTGTTGATAACTGCTTCAGCAAGTAAAATATCAACTATTGCGTAATGTGCGTTGCCTGCGTTTAATTTGGTGATTGCTTCCATTTGTGAAATTGCACCCGTGTTGTTTACGGTAACGCCTTCAGTTTCGGCAATAGAGTTAGCAAGGCTTTCACCAGCAGAACCACTTTCAAAAGTGATTGATTTACCATTGAAGTCTGCGTTTGAAGAAACTGCAGGGGTAGAAGATTTTCTTAAAATGCATTGTGCGTTTTGCATATAGTTGTAAGAAAAATCTACACTTTGGTTACGTGGGGTATCAACGCCGTTGATTTTATCTGAACCGTTTGAAGTAAAACCGTTCCAAATGCAATCAATTGAGCCACCGTTGAGTTCAACGTATTTGTTTGACCAGTCAATAAGTTTGAATCTTACTTTGTAGCCAAGGTTGGTAAATACCGTTTTAGCAAGTTCGGTATCAAAGCCAACTAATTCGCCGTCTTCCATGTAGTTCATAGGTGCGTAATCGGTATAACCAACGGTTACGTACTTGTCTTGTTCTTTACAACCAACCATACCAACCATTGCGGTAAGGCCAAGTACTAAACAAAGAACCATAGTTAAAAGTTTTTTCATAATGAAACTCCTAAAAAATATATTTTACTTTATTACTGTAAAGTGATAAAGCATAGGTATTATACTTTATTACACTAAAGTTGTAAAGTGTTTTAACGGTGTTTTTTAAAAATTTTACAAAAAAATCACGGAAATTTTCGTTTCCGTGATTTTTCCTTTATTTCATATTGTTAAAATCCGTTGCGTAACAATGTCTGCCACCGACGAATTTGCCGAATATGTATTTACCTGATGCCGATTCGGTTAAGATATAAAATTTATCTTGATACTTAACCATTTGTTCTGCCATAGGTGGCGTTTTATATTCTTTAATAAGCGACGCGCTATCTAATTCATAAGTAGATAAGTTTTCGCCTAAAAGAGAAATGGTGCTTAAATTTGCTTTGGTAACGTCGTATTTATAAATTTTTGAAAAAGCCAAGCCGTAAGAAGTTGAAAGGTAAATATTATTGCCGTCAACTAAAAAGCCTTGAACTTGATCGGGCATTGAATACGCTATTGAAGGCGTTTGGCTATACTTAAAGGGTGCGCTGTCGTCAAAAGGCAAAAGAACTGCAACTGCTCTGTTGCGATCGCCTGCTTTTGTCGTAATAATATGGTCTTCAACGGGGGCGTAGCCTTTATCGTTGACGAATTCGCCCGTAATTATGCCGTCAGGGGTATAAGCGATAAACGCAGGGCTGATATAATCAGTTTCGCTAACTTGAAGACTTATTCTACCCACGCATTTAATATTAGCTTTGTCGGTTGCGTTTTCAAGGTCGGCGTAGTTAAAAACGTGTATGCAGTTTTCTTCTGAACCTGCAATATAAATAAAACCGTTTTCAACGATAATTCCACCAGAGTGACCTGTAAAAGCAGAGCCGTCTTCGTTTAACATATAAACTCTTTTAACCGTTTGGTTTTTGTTTTGGTTAACTACGTAAATGGGCGAAGCGCCGTGATCTTTATCGTAACCCGTAATATAGAAAAGGTCGGTTTCAGCGTTGTAATACATACCTTGGTGAACTAAACCTTCGTTAAGCCCCGGCAATAAAAACGCCTTTTCACTATTTTTGTAATAGTTAGCAATAGGCGCACGGAAATAAATATTTGCGCCACCAAGTACTAACCCAAAAAAGCCAACTAAAATTACTGCCGATAAAATAAGCGCAACGGCGTATTTCGGCAAAGATTTCCACCATATAGAAAACTTGTTTTGTTTCATAACTTTCTCCTTGTGTAAACTGTTTTGTATATACATTATATATATAAAGGAAAAATAAATCAAATAAAATTTAATAAAAAGGTACCATAGTTTCTTGGAAACGGCTATTTTCATTTGCTAATATAAAAGCGCCCAAGGGTAACGCAAGGACGCTTTTTAAACTTAAATACAGTATTGACAACTGAAAATAATCATGGTAAAATATATCTACGATGCGTGGGGTAACCACAAAGTAGTAGATAATGCTGGTGTGGAAATAACAGACGTTAATCATATAGGTAACATAAACCCATATAGATACCGTGGTTACTACTTTGATACTGAAACAGGGTTATATTACTTAAAATCACGCTACTATGACCCACAAACTGGCAGATTTATATCTATTGACGATATATCTTTTGCCGACCCAGATACCATAAACGGACTAAACCTATATGCATACTGTTGCAACAACCATGTAATGCATATTGACCCAACGGGGCAATATGCAATTAATAGTTTGTATGATGGCAAAATGAGATGGTTTGGTTGGGAAGGAAGATTCTCAAATGGTTGGGAAACGGATAAACTTGCTATTAATAATTTTTTCACTCGGGTGGGACTTTCGCACTATGTAACGCAAAAAACAGGTAATAAAGCAGCATTTTATGCTTTCTATGGTGTTACGAAAGATTCAATGAGTTATATTGGAGAAACGGGTTTCGCTGGGGTTGGGCTAAATGTTTATGATAAGTTTGGAGTAGAGTTTCAACTTGAAACTTTAGGCTTTGGAGGACAAATTTCTATAGGGAGAAAATCTATTTCCTTGAATATTAATTTGTTGGGGCCATCATCCTTGTCATTAACGAATACGGTAGAAAACGGGAATGGATTGTTTACTACGACGGGCTTTACAATAGGCATAAACACAGGGCTTATAGTTATTGTTCTAGGTGCCATATATGGTTTATTAACAGGAAATTTTATGGCATTTGCTACTAATTAAACAGGGGTTTTTTAATGAGAAGAACGAAAAAGTTGAGCATTATTCTTTTTATATTATCTATTTTTTCGCTTATTGCGCCGATGATTATAATTTTAGAAGTAAGTAGTCTTGGTGAAATGTGTGCTGTAAATGGTTATAGAAACACTTGGATAATGTTACCGTTTGTTTTGATACCTTTATTTTCTTTAATTTTTGGTATACTAAAAAAGTATAAGAAAAACATGATTGTTTCTTTAATTTTGATACCTATAATTTTGTTATTTGGTATATCAGGATTTTTATATGCTGATAAATTAGACTTTTCAAGAAAATACGTTGATATTGTAGAGCAAAAACTTTCCGTGCAAATACCTAAAGATATAGAAGTTGTAACAATGTTGCAAACGGAAGAAAAAGTTACTTACGTAAAAATTCTAGAAAGCAAAGAAGAGTATAATGATAAACTTTTGAAAGATGATAAATGGATAAACATCCAAGAATATCAATCTAACACTATAATAGTTGAAAATAGTGTTTGGGAAGAATATGAGTGGGATTTTAACAGGGGCGACTTGTTTTGTTTTTACAATCTTGACACGGATAAGTATAATTCAATAGGAGAAGATTTGCAAAAAAGCATTGTTATATCTTACAGCTTAGAAATGGGTAGAATGATTATTTTATTTGATTGTATGATAAAACAAGCGTAAAAACAAATAAAAATTTTATTTTTTAATTATCCATAAACGCCGAGCGAAATCGCTCGGCGTTTTGCTTTTAAATCAGTATTGACAACTTAATATAATCATGTTAAAATATATCTACGATGCATGGGGCAATCACAAAGTAGTAGATAATAACGGAAACGAAATAACCGATACTGCACATATAGGTAATATAAACCCATATAGATACCGTGGTTATTATTTTGATGCTGAAACAGGGTTATATTACTTAAAATCACGCTACTATGACCCTGAAACGGGTAGATTTATATCTCTTGACGATATCTCTTTTGCAGACCCAGATACCATAAACGGACTAAACTTATATGCATACTGTTGCAACAACCCTGTAATGCATATTGACCCTAATGGGAATGAAGCACTGTCTATTTTTGCAGGTGTCCTTGCAATAGCTGGGACATTTTTATTAGCGATAGGTTTAATTTCAAGCAGTAGCAATTCTTTAGGGAATAGTTTTGTAGGTGCTTTTAATGCAATAGGTGGTTTTTTTGATGACGTTAGGGAAAGTGTAAATGATTTTATATCTTCACTCACGATAAAAAACCAGTATGACTCAAAAGAAAAGCATCACATAGTAGCAAAAAAAGACCCCCGAGCTCTTTTTTCAAGAGGGGTGCTAATGTTGTCAGGTATAGGAATAGATGATAAAATTAATTTAGCCGAAACAAATAAAACTTACCACAAAGTGTTGCATACTAACGGATATTATATTTTGCTTAATTTAAACATCGGCACAGCGTATATCATAGGTGGCAAAAAAGGTGTTGCATTAACATTAGGTGTATATAAGGGTATATTGGAGGCGTTGTAAAACATGTTAGACAAGAAGATGACCGAGGAAAATAGAAAAATATTAACTATGCTATATGATATTCGTAAAAGACACGAAGATTGCATGGAAAATATACAGAAAATTAGAGACGGCGCTTCAAAAATGTTGATGAGTAAAAATAGAACGGTGGAAATTGCAGGAATGTTTCCCGTTGACCAAGACGTTATAAAGTATTTATCATCACCATATAAAGGGAAGCTGACAAATGATAGTAAAAGAATGGACTTCAAGTATTTTTTTGATGATAAAGACCGAATAATTTTGACTGAAAGATATACGAAAGGGAAACTACACGAATATTATTTTTATTTTTACTATGATGGATATGCAGAAGGAATACAATACCGAGAAAATTTTAAGGAATTAGATACTGTCTATTATTTTGAGTGGGAAAATTCAAAAATTAAAAGATATTTAACTTTTCTAGGTTCATCACCCGAAGCTGGTTATAGTTATTATAGAGATACTTATTTTAACTTTTTTGAAACAGGAGTTGAATTGACGCAATACACGTGTTCGTTTTTTGCATGGTCTAAAGAAGTAAAAAATGATGAGCCAAGAAAGGTTATCGCACCATTGCTATAATTAATTAAAAAGAGTTCGGTTTTAGCCGAACTCTTTTTGCTTTCAAATTAGTATTGACAAAAATAAAAAAGGCGGTGCCAAACGGCATCGCCTTTTTATTCGTTTAATTATTTGCCTGCAAGGTTTTTATATTTATCAAGTCTTGCTTTGCTGTCTTCTTCGGTTTTAACGAAAAGTTCTTCAGCGAGTTCAGGGCGCGCTTTCATAAGTGAAGCGTATCTGGTTTCGCCAAGCAAGAACGATTTATAATCGCCAACAGGTTCTTTACTGTCAAGTGAGAACGGATTCTTACCTTCGTCTGCAAGTGCAGGGTTGAATCTGTAAAGTTGCCAGTAACCACAATCAACTGCTTTCTTTTCTTCTTCTTGTGATTTAGTCATGTTGATACCGTGGTTGATACAAGGTGCATAACAAATTACAAGTGAAGGTCCGTCGTAACTTTCTGCTTCAACGAGAGCGTTTAAGAATTGTTGTTTGTTTGAACCCATTGAACATTGTGCAACGTATACGTAGCCGTAGCTCATTGCCATCATGCCAAGGTCTTTCTTCTTAACTCTCTTACCAGCTGCTGCGAATTTTGCAACTGAACCAGTAGGCGTTGATTTACTTGCTTGACCACCCGTGTTAGAGTAAACTTCGGTATCAAGAACTAAAACGTTAACGTCTTCGCCCATAGCGAGTACGTGGTCTAAACCACCGTAACCGATATCGTAAGCCCAACCGTCGCCACCGAAGATCCAAATAGATTTCTTAACAAGGCAGTCTTTATCAGCGAGAATTTCATCAGCTAAATCTTTGCAAGTGCAACCGTTTGCTTTGCATGCGGTAATTGCGTCAACGAGTTTCTTTGATGCAGTCTTTGAACCTTCTGCGCTCTTTCTGTTTGCAATCCATTCTTCGCAAGCCGTTTTAACTTCTTCGTTACTAGTAACTTCAGCAAGTTTAGCAATCTTGTCTGCTAAAGCAGAACGTCTAGTAGCGTAAGCAAGGTTCATACCGTAACCGAATTCTGCGTTGTCTTCAAACAAGCTGTTTGCCCATGCAGGTCCGTGACCTTCTTTATTAGTGGTGTATGGGCAAGTGGGGGCAGAGCCACCGTAAATTGACGAACAACCAGTTGCGTTTGCAACTACCATTCTATCACCGAAAAGTTGAGTTACAACTTTTACGTAAGGCGTTTCACCACAACCTGCGCACGCGCCAGAGAATTCAAACAACGGTTTAGCAAATTGACTACCCTTAACGGTAGTGGGTTTGCAACCAGGGCAACCTGAAACGTTAATTTCTTCAAGCGTTTCGCTGAATTCGTAGTTTGCTTTTTCTTCTTCAACTATCGTGCCGAAAGGAACCATAGTGAGTGCTTTTTCTTTAGAAGGACAAATATCTGCGCAAACGCCACAACCCATACAGTCAAGGGGTGATACTTGAATTCTAAATTGAAGATCTTTGTTACCAACCATTGCTTTAGTTTCAAAGGTTGCAGGTTTATCTTCGCCGTTCTTCAATACTACGGGGCGGATACAAGCGTGCGGACAAACGAAAGCACATTGGTTACATTGAATACATTTATTTACGTCCCACTTGGGTACGTTAACTGCTACGCCACGTTTTTCGTACTTGGTCGTGCCCGTGGGAACTGAACCGTCTGCGTTAAATGCAGATGAAGGTAATTTGTCACCTTCAAGAACGAGTATAGGATGAACGATATCTTTGAAGTATTTGTTGTCAGCAACGTCTGCCATGGGTGCGCCTTCAGTTGCGTTTGCCCAACTTGCAGGAACGTCAATTTTAATAAGGTTTGCTTCTGCGCTGTCAATAGCGTTGTAGTTCATTTGAACGATAGCGTCGCCTTTTTTAGCGAAAGACTTGTAAGCCATCTTCTTCATAAATTCAACTGCTTGGTCGTAAGGGATAATGTTTGCAACCTTAAAGAAAGCAGATTGTAAAATGGTGTTCGTTCTACCACGAAGACCAAGTTCTGCGGCAATCTTAATTGCGTCTATAACGTAAAGGTTGATTTTCTTATTAGCAATATCTCTCTTAACTGAAGCAGGAAGAACGTTTTCTAATTCTTCAGCAGATTTTGCAGAAGTGTTGAAAAGGAAGGTACCGTTTTCTTTAATGTCGCCCGTCATATTGTAACGAGTAATGTAAGACGGGTTAGAGCATTGAACGAAATCGGCAGCGTCAATAAGGTATGCTGATTGAATAGGCGTGTTACCAAATCTTAAGTGAGAAACGGTTATACCACCAGACTTCTTACTATCGTAGAAGAAGTAACCTTGTGCGTACATATCGGTATGGTCGCCGATAATCTTGATTGAGTTTTTGTTTGCACCAACCGTACCGTCAGAGCCCAAGCCCCAGAACTTACAAGAAACCGTGCCTTCGGGCGCAGCGTTGTATTGATATGAGAAGTCAAGCGACGTGTTGGTTATATCATCGTAAATACCTACGGTGAAGTGATTTTTGGGGTTTTCTTGTTCAAGGTTTTTATAAACGGCGTAAATCATTGAAGGATTAAATTCTTTACTACCTAAACCGTATCTACCACCAACTACCTTTATATCGGTCATGCCCTTTTCAAGAAGAGCAGAACATACGTCAAGATACAAAGGTTCACCGAGCGAGCCTGCTTCTTTAGTTCTATCAAGAACGGCAATCTTTTTAACGGTCTTGGGAAGAGCGTCAACGAAAGCGTCAATAGAGAAAGGACGATAAAGTCTTACTTTAAGTAAGCCTACTTTGTGACCTTCTTTGTTCATTTTGTTGATAGTTTCTTCAACGGCGTCTGCACCGCTACCCATTAAGATAACGATATTTTCTGCGTCGGGTGCGCCAACGTAGTCAAAAAGGTGATAACTTCTGCCGGTAAGCGCAGAAACTTTATCCATCATTTCTTGAACGATTGCAGGCGTTGCGTTGTAGTATTTGTTAGCCGTTTCTCTGTTTTGGAAGTAGATATCGCTGTTTTGCGCCGTACCTTTTTGAACGGGGTGTTCAGGGTTGAGCGCGCGTGCGCGGAAATCTTCAATATCAGCCATGTCAACGAGTTCTTTCATTTCGTCGTAATCAATTACGTCAATTTTACTTACTTCGTGACTAGTTCTAAAACCGTCAAAGAAGTGAAGGAAAGGAACTTTTGATTTTAAGGTTGAAAGGTGTGAAACGAGTGCAAGGTCCATAACTTCTTGAACGGAGTTACTTGCAAGCATTGCAAAACCCGTTTGACGACAAGCCATTACGTCTGCATGGTCGCCGAAGATGTTGAGTGCGTGTGCTGCGAGCGCCCTTGCGCTAACGTGGAAAACCGTGGGAAGAAGTTCGCCAGCGATTTTGTACATATTGGGAATCATAAGAAGTAAACCTTGGCTTGCAGTATAAGTAGTGGTTAAGGCACCTGCTACTAAAGAGCCGTGAACGGCGCCTGCTGCACCTGCTTCAGATTGCATTTCTGCAAGCCGTAGTTTTTGACCAAACATGTTTACTCTGCCGTTAGCAGACCATTCGTCTGCAACTTCCGCCATAGGTGAAGAAGGGGTAATCGGGTAGATAGCCGCTACTTCAGAGAAGGCGTAGGCAACGTGACTGGCGGCGGTATTGCCGTCAATAGTCATCTTTTTCATTATATAAAATCCTCCGTGTAATAAATTACTGTTAATAGTTTAACACATTGTATTATACATTTTAACAAAAAAATAGTCAACGGAAAACGAAAAATTTTTAACAATTCTTTACTTAACAAGTAAAGGTAAAGTTATTTAATTGTAAACGCTTGTAAAAACAAGTAAATTTTGGTATAATAACCGTTAGTGAATTTTTAAGGAGGCTTGCCGTGGCGCTTTTGACGGTGGAAAACGTAAGTTTTTCGTACGATAAAAAACATAACGTCGTTAAAAACGTTAACCTTTCCGTTGAAGAAGGGGAATATATCGCTATTATCGGTCATAACGGTAGTGGTAAGTCTACCCTTGCAAAACTTATGAACGCCTTGGTTAAACCTGATTCGGGCGTAGTTACCGTGGACGGTTTTTCTTCTAACGATAAAAAAGCCGTGTTTGAAATGCGTAAGCGTGTAGGCGTGGTTTTCCAAAACCCCGATAACCAGTTGGTTGCGTCTATCGTTGAAGACGACATTGCTTTCGGTCCGGAAAATTTGGGCGTTAAGAGAGAAGAAATTAAAGAGCGTATTGATTTTGCCCTTTCTGCCGTGGGTATGCAAGATTTTAAGAAAAGTTCACCCACAAGGCTTTCGGGCGGTCAAAAACAAAGAATTGCTATTGCAGGCGTTTTGGCGTTAAAACCTAAAATTTTGGTGCTTGACGAATCAACTGCAATGCTTGACCCACAAGGCAGAAAAGAAGTGCTTTCTGTCGTGGAAAAATTAAACAAAGAACAAGGTGTAACCGTTATCAACATTACTCACTATATGGACGAAGTGGTTAAGTCGGATAAGGTTTACGTTATAAACGACGGGGAAATTGCCCTTTCGGGTACACCCGCACAAATTTTTGAGCGTAAAGAACAAATTAAAGCGTACGGTTTAGAACTTCCCCTTTCTACCGTAATTGCACAAAAGTTGGTTGACTTTGGCGTGCCCGTTAATCCTAAAACGCTCACAGAAGAAGAGTTGGAGAAAGAGTTATGCGCATTGTTGCAAAAGAATTAACTTACGTTTACGGCGAAAAGTCAAAAAATCTTGCAGTTAAAGCGCTTGATAACGTTTCGCTAACCATAGAAGAAGGGGAATTTTTTGGCATAATAGGTCAAACGGGTAGTGGAAAATCTACTTTCGTGCAACACCTTAACGGGCTTATTAGGGTTGGAAAGAAAAAAGGCAGTCTTACCGTTGGCGAGTTTGATTTGTCTAATAAAAAATGTGATTTTAAGTCGCTTCGCGCAAAACTCGGCATGGTTTTTCAATACCCCGAATATCAACTTTTTGCAGAAACGGTTAAAGACGACGTCGCTTTCGGTCTTAAAAACTTTGCAAAAGACCTTTCAAGTGAAGAAAGGGAAGAGCGCGTTAGACAAGCCGTTGAAATAGTTGGGTTAGATTACCAAAAAATTAAAGATAAATCGCCGTTTGAACTTTCGGGCGGTCAAAAAAGAAGGGTGGCTATTGCAGGCGTAATAGTAACTCGCCCCGAAGTTTTGGTGCTTGACGAACCAGCCGCAGGGCTTGACCCCGTGGGTAAAAAAGAGTTTATCGCCCTTTTACACAAATTGCATAAATCGTTCGTAAAAACTATAATTTTGGTTTCACACGATATGAACTTGGTCAGTGAAAACTGCGATAGAGTTGCAGTATTTTCTCACGGTAAAGTCGTTAACGTGGGCACGCCGAAAGAAGTGTTCAGCGATTACGAAAATATAGAAAAGTTAAGTTTAGATTTGCCCGTAACGGCAAAGTTAGAACGCGCGTTAAAAAATGCGGGGGTTGACGTTACCACCGACTTAACCGTAGAAGACTTCGTTAACAAGTTTTCTTTAATATACGGCAACGGGGGTGAAAAGTTATGAAAGACGTAACCTTCGGTCAATACTATCCTGCAAAATCTTTCGTGCATAAATTAGACGCACGTATTAAGATTTTGTTGACAATTGCGTATATTGTAGCCGTATTTTTAGTAAAACAAGACGGTGGTTTTTATCAATATATGGGCTTTGCCGCTTGTCTTTTGTTCGTTATAGTTGCAACTGCGTTTTCAGGCGTTCCTATATTTAAGGTATTAAAGAGCATTAAAGGAATATTGTTTTTCATTATCCTTTCAGCCGTTTTGCAAATATTCTTTAATAAAACGGGCAACGTGCTTTGGAACTGGAAGTTTATTACCATAACCGATAGGGGACTTTTATCGGCAGGGTTTATCATTGCAAGAATTACCCTTATAGTTTTGGGTTCGTCACTTTTGACGTTTACCACTTCACCCGTGGAAATTGCAGACGGTATTGAAAGTTTAATGTATCCGCTTAAATGGATAAAATTCCCCGTGCATGAATTCGCACTCATTATGAGTATTGCGCTTCGTTTTATCCCAACGCTTTTAGACGAAACTGATAGAATTATTAAGGCGCAAAAGGCAAGGGGTGCAGACTTTGAGTCGGGCAATCTTTTCAAACGTGCAAAGGCGCTAATTCCCGTGCTTATTCCACTTTTAATAAGTTCGTTTAGGCGTGCCGACGAACTTGCCGACGCTATGGATGCAAGGTGCTATTCGGGCAGTAAAAATAGAACTAAATACAAGAAAATGAAACTTTCTTGGCGTGACCTTATCGCCTTTTTAATAGTCGCAGGGTTAGTGACGGGCGTGGTATTCCTTAACACTACTGGCTTTTGGGCGGTGATAGTATGAAGATAAAACTCACCGTCAGTTACGACGGAACTAATTATTGTGGCTGGCAAGTGCAACCAAACGGCGTAACCGTTCAAGAAAAGTTAGAGCAAGCAATCTTTAATCTTACGGGCGAAACCGTTAGGGTTACGGGTAGTGGAAGAACCGATGCTGGCGTTCACGCAAAAGGTCAAGTGGCGCACTTTTCTGTGCAAAAGGCTACCGTCCCACCCGAAAAATATTACTTGGCGTTAAACCCTTTACTGCCAGATGATATTAAGGTTTTAAGTAGTTCGCTTGCAGAAGAAGATTTTCACGCATGCACTACGGCAAAAAGAAAAACTTATAGTTATTCGCTATACGTAAGCCAAGTTGCTTTGCCGTTAAAAGAAAGATACGCTTTAAGGCTTGATAAAGCGCCCGATATTGATAAGATGAAAGAAGTTGCGTCGGTATTTATCGGCGAGCACGATTTTAAGGGCTTTTGTGCGTCTGGTAGCGGTGCAAAAACTACGGTTAGAACTATATATTCTATTGATATAATAGAAAGTAACGGTTATATTACCGTATCGGTAACGGGCAATGGCTTTTTATACAATATGGTAAGAATACTTACTGGTACGTTACTTAAAGCAGGGTACGGCGAAATTGACGTTCAAACGGCGAAAAAAATGCTTTCAACGGGCGAACGAACGCTTGGCGGAAAAACTCTATTAGCCAAAGGTTTATGTTTAGAAAAAGTAGAATATTAAAAACAAGTAAAATAGTGGTGGGAAATAGGAGATACCACAATATATAGTCGCCATTTGAAAAATTGCGTAAAAATTACTAAAAAACGCTTAAAAATGCACTAAAAACGCTTGACTTAAACTCAAAAATATTTTAATATATTTAGGCGTTTATAAGGAAAAGTTGGTTTTTTTGGGGATTAGCCCTCCCTTTCTTGCCAAAAATCGTGTAACGGCAAGCGACGGTTTCTTAAAAACATTTATTATAATAATTAAGGAGAAAAGACTCATGAAAACTTACATGGCACACGCAAACGACGTTGTCAGAAAGTGGTACGTAGTAGACGCTGAAGGTGTTGTACTTGGTAGACTTGCTTCTAAAGTAGCAGCAATTCTTCGTGGTAAGAACAAACCCACTTTTACCCCCAACGTAGACACGGGTGATTTCGTTATAATCGTTAATTGCGACAAAGTTCTTTTAACGGGTAAAAAACTTGAAAAGAAATATTACAGTTACCACACTGGTCATATCGGTGGTTTGAAAGAAATTCAATATAAAACCCTTATGGCTAACAAAGCAGACCTTGCTGTTTACGAAGCAGTTAAGGGCATGCTCCCCAAGAACAGTTTAGGCCGTTCAATGCTTACTAAACTTAAAGTTTACAGAGGCGCTGAACACAACCATCAGGCTCAAAAGCCCGAAGTTCTTAAATTGGTTTAATGAGGTGGAATTATGGCAAAAGCAACTAAAAAGAAAGTTCAATATTGGGGCACCGGTAGAAGAAAGAAGGCTATCGCACGCGTTAGACTTATTCCCGCTGGTGACGGCACTATCGTAATCAACGGCAAGAGCCTTGATGAATATTTTGGTCTTGACACCTTGAAGTTTATCGTTCGTCAACCTTTAGCGTTAGTAGACGCTCTCGCTAAATACGACGTAGCAGTGAACGTTTGCGGTGGTGGTTATACTGGTCAAGCAGGCGCTATCCGTCACGGTATCGCTCGTGCGCTTTTACAAGCAGAACCCGAAACTAGAGCAGCGTTAAAGAAAGCAGGTTTCTTAACCAGAGACTCAAGAATGAAGGAAAGAAAGAAGTACGGCTTAAAGAAAGCACGTCGCGCTCCACAATTCTCAAAGAGATAATCTATCAACAAAAACCAAGCAGTTATTTGCTTGGTTTTTTTGTTTAAGAATTACGCTTATTTTGGTTTTCTTTAACCCTTTTAACAAAATCGTCGTGCGAACGCATCGTCGTTAGCATTGAAGATTGCAACGGCGTGTGTGTTTTAGGCGTAGGCTGTTCTTTTGGTGGATTTTTAACAGAGTTTAGCAGTGAATTTAGCGCGTCGCCAACGGCGTTTTGAGTGTTAGAATTTTCGCCCGTCGGGGTGAAAAGTGTGTTTAAAAGTTTAAAAATGCCGAATTTATCCAAAAACTTATCTCCTTAAAAACAAAAAGCCTTAAAAATTCTTAAAAAAGAATTGCAAAAGTTGCGCTTTTGGGTTATAATATATAACTGTATAACTATAACTAATTATATTCGGGTATTATCAAAAAGTTTACCCGATATTTACGGAGAGTCTATGAAAAAGATTTTAACCAAACTTTTAGTACTTGCCCTTTCAGTAGTTCTTTTATGTGGTACGCTTACCGGTTGTAAGGACGAAAAATGGAACGGCACCAGCCTTACTAACCCTGGCAACGTTAAAAGCGTATACAGTTTCGTTGCAGAAAGTGATAACTACACCTATTTTATTAACGGTTTAGGTTCTTCTACGGATGACAACACTTTTGGCAAACCCGTTAAAGGCGCGCTCGCTGCAACGGACGGTTCTAAAACTGAAATCGTAGTTCCCAAACTTTTCGTTGCAACCGATTACGACGCAGGCTTGTTCATTGACGGTGGTTACGTTTACTACGGCACGCCGAACACCGAAAAGAACGCGTCGGGTGAAATTGCAAGCGACGAATTAGTTTTCACAAGAACTAAACTTGACGGTTCTGCGACGGAAACTTTCTTTTCTATAAAAGGTTTGTCTACCGCGCACAGATTCGTTAAGAGTGGCGATACCGTTTATATCGTTTATTACGACGTTGACGAAACGGCTATTAAGGAATATAACACCACTACTAAAGACGTAAAAACTATCGTTAAGACGGATGCTAAAACGTCTGGAATGGAAAGTTTAGAAAATTATATTTTCCTTACCGACGTTGAAGAAGATTCAACCGTTGCAATTTTCACAACCGTAGTTTATAGTGAAGTTTATTCTGAAAGCAAGGAAAACGACAGCGAAAATTATCAAAGAGCGACTGAAAACTACAATAAGGTTTACGCTTATAAAGCAGGTAATGAACCCGAACTTATTTTCAACGGCGCTTTTGGTGACACTCCCGTTGACGATACGACCTTCGCTTTAACTAAAGTTAAAGACGGTTACGTTTACTACACCAAGAAAGTTATTCACGAAGCAAGCGCAACTACTTACGTTGCTAGCATTGTAGACTTCGCTAACAAAACTGAAGGCGCTAAAGTAGTTAACGAATCGTATATTAGTGATAACGGTTTAGTAGTTGACCCTGAAAACGTATATTTCGTAGAAAACAACAAGTTAATGAAATCAACGCTCGTTGCAAAAGACGGTCAAATCAAGACGGTCGTTGCTCTCGTTTCAACCATTAACAAAATGTTGTTTATGGACGGCGATTATCTCTACTACATTAATACTTCAAACTTCCTTGCAAGAGTAAACGTTAAGATTGAAGACGCTGTTGAAGAAAGAGTTTCTGAAGGCACGGTTGCAACAACTTGGTACGCACCTGAAAAGGTTACGCTTGGTGGTAAAACTTGCGTTGCATATTTAGACAACTCTTCAACGGGCGCAAGCTACGTTAAAACCGTTCAAATAGACGTTGCTTGGAATGAAGATAATTTCGTTGACACCGATAAAGACGGCGAGTTTGACGAAGGGGAAACTAAATTCCTTGACGGTCAAAACTTCCTTGCAAAGATAACTGATGCTGACAAAGGTTCTATTATGAACGCTAAAGTTGTGGCTCTTTCAAACGACTTTAAGAACGGCGCAATTCAATTTGAAGAAAAAGAAGAAAACGGTAAAACCGTTCTCACCTTTGATAAGTTTAACGAAGTTAAGGCAGAATACGATAAATTGCCTGATGCCGTTAAAGAAAACGTAAGCGACGATTCAAAGACCAAACTTAGCACTTACGAAAAAGCAATTAAACTTGCAAATCTTTACGTTCAACTTGAAGACGTTATTAAGTACAACGACTTAACGCCCGATCTACAAACCGCATTAGAAGGCGTATACGAAGGTGTTAAAGGTCAAATTGAAGAACTTAAATCAACGGAAGTTGACGCAGTAATTGAAACTAACCTTAAATACTATTATCAATTAGCGAACGAACTTTTCAAAAAATAAGCAAATAAAACACGAAAACACCCGAAACAAACTCGGGTGTTTTTTTATTTTTAAAACTGTTTAAGAATTTTGTTCAAAAATCAAAAATTATGTAGAAAAATAGGGAAAAAAGTCAGTAAAACACTAATGAAAACATTTTTGTTCAAAAATCGCCGATTATTTTACAAAATTCATTAAAATCACTTTGAATATATGAAAATTTGTAGTACAATAAAAGCATAATAAATAGGAAGGTTTTATATATGCAAAAAAAGAGCGTGTTTTTACTACAGGAAACCAAGGAACAAATACAAGAGTTAAAAGACGGCTTGGAGCAAACGGGGGAATTTGAAGTAGTAGGAAGCGCTACTGACGGAATAAGTGCAATTACTTTAATTGCCGACCTAAAACCAAAATTTTTAATAACGGGGTTAGTGCTTGCTGGATACGACGGGCTTTTAGTAGTTTCAAAGGTTAAAGACTTAAAGTTGCCCGTCAAAATTATAGTGCTTTCTGCAATGACAAGGGAAGAAATAGTTCAAAAGGCAATGAACGTTGGCGCAAATTATTTTATGGCTAAACCTTGTAACGTTTCGGTTCTAGTTGCAAGGATGATTGAACTTGAAGAAGAGAAAATTGAAAGCAAAAAAGATTTTAGCGGTTTTCATAAAATATCGTTAGATGAAAAGATAAGCAAAATTTTTATCAACGTAGGTATTCCACCGCATATAAAAGGTTACGCCTTTTTGCGTGAAGGCGTAAAAATGGTAGTTGAAGACCCTGACGTTATAAATAACATAACTAAAAAACTTTACCCGTCCATCGGCGAAAAGTATAATACGAGTGCAAGCAAGGTTGAGCGCGCTATTCGCCACGCGATAGAAGTTGCGTGGATTAGGGGTAGGATTGATAACATAAACAATATATTAGGCGTGCGCGCGTACGTGGGTAGTGAAAAGCCGACCAACGGTGAATTTATAGCGTTAGTTGCTGATAAAATGTTGTTAGAACAGGCTTAACAGGGTAGATTTTAGATTAAAAAGTAAAAAAAGTGTAAAAAAATAAAAAAAATTATTGTTAAAATAGTTTACAAATAAGCATTATATAGATATAATATCACCGAGTTAAAAAAACGCATTGCCTAACGGTAACTTTTTGCGTTGGTAAATTAATATATATATCGTATAATGGAGAAATGCAATGGGATGGATTAAATGCCCCAGATGTGACCTCAATTACATCAGAGAAGGGGAAGAATATTGCGACGTTTGTAAAGCAGAATTAAAGAAAGGTCCGCAACTTATTTTTGCGGTTGACGAAGACGAAGAACAAGAAAATTTAGAACTTTGCCCTATTTGTCACCAAAACTATATCGGCATAGGCGAAAAAATGTGTAGCAAGTGTGCCGAAGAAATGGAATATAAAGCGACCAGAGCTGAAGAAGACGACGAATCGTGGAAGGAATTTCTTGACGAAGAAGAGGAAGAAGAGGAAGAGGATGAAGAAATGCGTTCTCTTGATAAGCTTGCTGAAGAAGAAGGCGATCTTCTTTACGACGAAGAAGAGGAAGAAGATGAAATCGTTGAGTGCGTAGATAACGACGATTACGATATTCCTGAAATAGACGAATCTGATTTTGAAGACGACGACGAAGACGAAGATGAAGATGACGAAGAGGACGAAGACGACGACCTTTAATATTTTCAAATAAGCAGGTATAAAAAATTTATTTTGCGCAATAATTAGCGTATGATAAAATGTAACGCAACCTTAACGCAGGTAAAACAGCTTATTGAAAAATTAAAAGAAAAGCCGGTAGAAGTAACGCTTAATTTAGGCAGAAACAAATTCGTTAGTTTTTCGGGCAAGTTAGTTGGCGTATACCCCGCGCTATTTACGGTAACGCCTTTTGATAAAAATTTTAAGGGTAAAACTTCTTATTCATATTCAGAATATATGTGTGGAAAAGTTAAACTTACCCAAAGCGAAAAAACTGCAGAATAAAAACCCGTTGGAAAAAGTCCTACGGGTTTTTGTCATAAAAAGAGCACTATCCATATATAATTTACTAAAGGTAATATGGGGGTGCGAAATGGATTTTAATAGCATTGAGTATAAAACAGGGGCAAATAAGTTTGCCGAAAGAATAAATATTGAGTGTAAGACGGCTGTTAGCGCAGAACAAGTTAAAAAGGTGCTTTGCGTAACGCCGTTTATAACTCTTATTGAAAATTCTATAAATGAAAATCAAATTGAATACGGTGGTAAAGCCACTTATTACGTAAACTATTTAGATAGTGAAAACAACTTAAAAAAGTGTGAGTGTGGCGCAGAGTTTAGCGGTAGATTAAAACCGGAAGTTGAAACAACAAACGTTTTCGGTTTTGCAAAGGCTGTAAAGACTAATACGGACCTTTCGGGCGCGTACTTAACGGTAAGTGGAACGGTTGAAGCGTGTTTTGAAACGACTTCAGTTAAAAGAACTAATTTGTTTACGGCAGAGCAAGACGTTATAGTTAATCAAACGACAATTGATTTAAATAAAAGTTACGGGGTTAAAAAGTGTCTTTACCCCATTGAAGAACAGTTTGAGTTAAACTACCAAATTGAAGAAGTGCTTTCGCACAAGGCGGAAAGCGTTATTACTGCCGTTCAATGTGGTATCGGCGCAATTATAGTTGACGGCGTAACGCAAGTTTCGGCTATTGTGTTGCAAAAAACTCAAAAAAGGGATATAATAAAGGTAACTAAACAAATTCCCTTCCGTGTGGAAATTGAGCACGACGACGCTACGCCCGAAATGCTTTCGGTTGCTCACGTTAAAGAAAAATCTTGCAAGATAGATATTGCCGTTGACGAGGAAAATTCAGTTAGCACGGTAACTTCAAGCATTACGCTTGCGTTTGAAGGGGAAGTTTTTTCTTCGCCCGAAACGAGCGTGGTGACGGATGCTTTTAGTCCCGATTACAACTTGGAACTTTTGCGTGAAGAATTAACGTATAATAAACAAATAGAAGTTAAAAGTTTTACCCACGGCGCAAATATTCTTTGTCAAGTGGAAATAGACCCCGTTACAAGAATTATTACTACGGCTGACGAAAGGGTTGAAGAATTAGTTTGTTCGTACGCAGACGGCGCTATTAAAGTTACGGGGGTCGTATCTTCAATTTGCTACGCTAGCGACGGTCAAACGATCAGCACTTTTAAGGTTGAAGGTGCGTTTGAAAAGGTTGTTGAAATGCAACTGCCCGACGGCGCGATAGTTAGCGCAACGGCAAGGGTGTTTGACGCCAAAGCAAGAATAAGCGGTGAAAATCAAGTAGAACTCGTTGCGGAAATTTATTTTACCGTTTACCCTGAAGAAGTTAAAAAGCAAACGGTAATTTGTGGCGTTAACACTTTGTCGGAAAAACAAAAAAATCAAAGCGCAATAAGTGTGTACATTCCTTTTGAAGGGGAAGAACTGTGGTCAATTGCAAAGCGTTTAGGGGTGCACCCTGAAACGGTTGCTAAAACTAATAAAGAACTAATATTCCCATTGACGGGTAAAGAAAGAATAGTGATATATAGGCAAAAGTAAAAAACGAAAAGGTTACTTATGAAAAAACTAACAGTAAAAATACCGGCGAAAATAAATTTAATATTAGACGTGCTGGGCACGGACGGAAACTATCATCAATTGCAATCGTTCGTTGCGTCTATTAACGTGTACGATACGGTTACCGTAAAGGCGCGTACCGACGAAAAAATAACACTTAAAATGCAAGGGGTGAAAGTAGATTGCCCTATATCTAAAAACAACGCCTATAAGGCAGTCAAACTTTTTAAGAAGACTTTTAAGTGCACGGGCGTTGACGTGGTCGTTAATAAAAGCATACCCGTTGGCGCAGGGCTTGGCGGTTCTAGCGCAGATATAGCGGGCGTTTTAAAGGCTATGAAGGGCGTTTACGGAATAACCGAAAGCGTACTGCCACTCGCTAACGATTTGGGTAGCGACGCAGGTTATATGCTTACGGGTGGTTATGCGCTTATGCAAGGTAGGGGCGAAAATATAATTTACGAAAAAATAGGCGTTCCCCTTTACTTTTTGTTGATAACTGAAAATAATTCTTGTAGCGCAAAAGAGTGCTATAAAGAATTTGATAAACAAAATAAAACGTACACGCCAACGGCGAAAGATGGTATAAGCGCACTTAAAAACGGCGATTACGACGGTTTTTACTCTGCGATTAAGAACGACTTGACGGCGGCGGCAACTACCTTCGTGCCACAAATAACGAGTAATATTGAAATGCTTAAAAAGGCTGGGGCAAAGGGCGTTGCAATGACGGGTAGTGGGTCGGTGTGCTTTGCCGTATTTGATAGCAAAAAAGAAAGAGATAGAGTTTATAAAAAGTTAAAACCGATATATAACGAGCAATTGTTAAAAGCGCAAACCGTATAAACGCCAAATATCGCTCGCCAAAGGCGAATATAACTTTGCGTAAGCAAATTATAACTATTAAAGCACCCTTCGGGGTGTTTTTTTTACGTATTAAAATGGTAAAATATGGCAATAATAAAGTTACTATTTTAAGGCGGATATATAAATGAAAAAGATTTGCATAAGTTTTTTAATAATCTCCATAATAATTTTATCAGCAATAGGTTTTGTAATGTCAAAACCACCAAAAACGACCGAATACTTGCGTATACACGTGCGTGCGAACTCTAACGAATATGCAGAGCAACAAGTAAAATACGCCGTTAAGGACGCCGTAGTGGCATATTTAACGCCGTATATTGCAGAGTGCGATACCAAGAAAAAAGCGCAAACGCTTTTGACTGAAAATTTACCTAAAATCAAACAGGTTGCCGATAGCGTGCTAAAAGAAAACGGCTATACTTATCAAAGTAGCGTAGGCGTGCAAAGGGAAAAATTTCCCACGCGCGTTTACGACGGGGTAACTTTAGAAAGTGGGTATTACGACGCGCTTATAATAAATTTAGGTTGTGGGAAAGGTGATAATTGGTGGTGCGTGGTTTATCCACCCTTGTGTTTTACGGGGGATATTGACGTAAATTATTATTATAAAAGCAAAATTGTTGATATAATTAACGATTTTTATAAAAAGGAGATGTAATACTAAAATTGAAAAGGGTTGTTAAAATCATATCGCTCATACTAATAGTGTTTACTATGTGTGTGTGCGTTACGCACGTAACCGTTTCCGTTTCGCAAACAAGAACGGCGTACGCTTTGACCTTAAAGCAAGGCAGTAGTGGTCAAACGGTTAGAACTATGCAAAGAAAGTTAAAAAACTGGGGATATTATTTTGGTGCAGTTGACGGAATTTTCGGTTCACAAACTAAAAAAGCCGTTATAAGTTTTCAACGTAAAAACGGGCTTACACCCGATGGTATCGTTGGAAATAAAACGCTTAAGGCGTTGGGGATGAGTAGTAGTTCAACACAGTCGTCGCCGTCGTACTCTAATGCAGACGTAGAATTGCTTGCGCGCCTTATTTACGGTGAAGCGCGTGGCGAAAGTTACGTAGGGCAAGTTGCCGTAGGCGCGGTAGTGCTAAACAGAATTAAGTCTGCGTCCTTCCCAAATACTATGAGTGGGGTAATATATCAAAGGTACGCCTTTACTGCAGTTGACGACGGGCAAATAAACTTGACGCCCAACGCTACGGCAAGAAAGGCTGCTCAAGACGCAATGAACGGTTGGGACCCGTCTTACGGCGCGTTATACTATTATAATCCGTCAACGGCGACTAGCAGTTGGATATTTACTAGGAAAACCACCGTTACCATAGGTAACCACGTCTTTGCAATTTAGGGGGTAATTATGGAAAAAGAAAGAAATAACGCGCTTGAAAAGGTGGAAAACACCATTGAAAATAAAACTGCAAAAGCGCATATTAAAGAACAAAAAAAGCAAGATAGGGAAAGGCTTTTAGCCGAAAAAAGACTTGAAGACGCACGTAGGCGTATGCACGAAAATGCAGAAAAACAAAAGGCTAAAGCAACTGCTTTAAGGGAAAAGAATAGAAGAAAGGCAGAGAGTAAAGAGAGAAAACAACTTCTTAAGGCAGAAAGACAAGAAAGGCGTGATTTAATTAAAAAGGAAAGCAAAAAAGAAAAAGCGCATAGACTTGCCGTTGAAAGACAAGCCCGTAGGGACGCACGCCAAAGAAGGCGCAAAGAAAACCGTGGTTTAGGTGGTTGGATAACTGCCGTGGTAACCCTTTCTATTGCAACGCTTGTGTTATCTTCGGTATTGACGGCAACCTTTTTAATGCCGAGTGAAAACGATAATTTATTAGAAGCAAGTTATCAAAAATCATTTTACGACGCCGTTGCCGAAATTGACAACGTAGACCTTAATCTTTCAAAAGTTCTCGTAACGGACGATACTGGCGCAATGCAAAAGTATTTGGTAGATACTGCTATTAATAGCGAACTTGCAGAAAACAGTATTCAACAGTTGCCTTTGCATGACGAAAGCAAATTTTATACCACTAAACTTATAAATCAAATAGGGGACTATTCAAAATATCTTAATAACAAACTTATTATGGGTGAGAAACTATCTGCAAGCGATATAGAAAGTCTTAACGGCTTATATCAAGCGAATAAAACGCTTAAAGAAAGTTTTCAAAAGATGATAGGCAAAATGGGTAGTGATTATTCCTTTACTGCCCACGCAGGTATGAAAGCCGATATTATGGTTGAAGGGTTTGACGAATTGCAAAATCTTTCGGTGCAATACCCCGAACTTATTTACGACGGACCTTTTTCAGACGGTCAAACGAATAGAGAAATAAAAGGGCTTGACGGCGCTGAAATTGACGATAATTACGCAAGGGAAGTTTTTAAGAAGATTTTTGCCGATTACGGCATAGATAAAGTTGAAAACGTTGGCGTTGCCGACGGCGATATAAAATGCTTTAACGTGCAAGCGCAAGTAGAAGAGCAACCTTTATACGCACAAATAAGCAAAACGGGTGGTAAACTTATAATGTTTTCTTACGGGGGCAGTTGTTTAGAATCAGTATATAACGACGACGTTGCTATTGAAAAAGCAGAAGAATTTTTATCGTCGTTAGGAATTACCGATATGAAACCCGTGTGGATAAATCTTTCAAACAACGTATATACCATTAACTTTGCTTATGAAAAACAAGGCGTAATAGTTTATAGCGACCTTATTAAAATAAGGGTATGCGCACAAACGGCTATGGTAATAGGGCTTGAAGCGTCTTCTTACTACACCAACCACGTAGAAAGGGTAATAGAAAAGCCCACCCTTACTAAAGCGCAAGCAAAATCAAAGGTGAGCAGTAATATAGAAATTGATACCTGTCGTTTAGCAGTCGTTCCCGTTGGAACTTCCACCGAAAAACTTTGTTACGAGTGTATGGGCGAATACGACGGTTCAACCTATTACGTTTATATTGATGCAAAAACAGGTCGCCAAGTAGAAATGTTTAAGGTTATAGAGTCTACTGAAGGTTCTCTTCTTCTTTAAGTGGTTATATACGTCGTTATGCGTCGTTACTATTCTTCACGAAAGACTTCAATAACCAGACGGTTAATTTCATCCTTTCGTGAGAATGAGCCTAGCCTAACTCGTATCTAACCCCTTAAATAGTACTCGCTATAATTAAATCCAAAACTTTGCCGATAGGCAAAATATCACTTGGCGTGTAAACGCCAAATATCACTCGCCGAAAGGCGAATATAACTTTGCGAAAGCAAAATATAACTTTAAAAGCACCCTTTCGGGTGCTTTTAATTATCTGTTTGCAAGAACTTCCTTTTCGTATTTATCAATTTCAGCAAAGAGTTCAAAGTCTAACGGTGCGTTTTCCCTTGCGCAGTATTCTGCCCAAACGTCGCCAAAGGGAAGAGTTTTAACTGCTTCTTGCGCAACCATAAGTTCAGAAAGTCTGTTTTGGTCTTGTAAGTCTTTAAGGTAAGCATTGGGGGTAAGCATTGCTAAAAGAAGTGCTTTTTGCCAACTTCTAAAGCCCGTTGCCCACGCACCTATACGGTTAATGCTTGCATCAAAGTAGTCAAGCGCCATATAAACTCTATCAAGAGCGTCGCATCTAACGATTTCTTTTGCCATTTCTTTGGTTTCGTCGTCAAACAATACAACGTGGTCGCTATCCCAACGGATAGGTCTAGTTATATGTAGAGCGATTTCGGGGAAGAAAGCCAAAAGCGCAGGGATTTTATCTGAAACGACTTCGGTGGGGTGATAGTGGCCGTTATCCATAAGTGGTAAGCAACCGTCCGTCATTGCCGCATAAGAGAGCGCGAATTCTGCGCTACCAACGGTGTACGCTTCAACGCCTATACCGAACACCTTACTTTCAACGCAAGGTTTAACTTTTGATTTATCGTAGGGGATAGAAAGAATAGCGTCAATACTTTCTTTATAGCGAACGCGTGGTCCTAATCTATCTGCAGGGATATCTTTAAATCCGTCGCCCGTCCAAATATTCATAACGCAGGGGTAACCCGTTTCAGTTGCGAAGTATTCTGAAATTTTGATGCACGCTTGACCGTGTCTAATCCAGAAATCACGAACTTCTTTAATAGGACTACTCAAAGAAAGACCGTCTTTAATCATGGGGTGTGAGAAGAACGTTGGGTTAAAGTCAATACCCGTGTTATATTTTTTAGCAAGGTCAACCCATTTTTTGAAGTGTTTTGGTTCAAGCGCATCTCTATCAGCGAACTTGCCGTCTTCAAAGATGGCGTAGCAAGCGTGAACGTTTAACTTCTTTTTGCCAGGGCAAAGTGACATTGCTTTTTCCATATCGGCAATAAGTTGGTCGGGGGTAGTTGCCTTACCCATATAGTTAC
>JAZSJY010000096.1:0-5756 GCA_045534565.1 Christensenellaceae bacterium
TTCTAGCCTATTAAAAATCAATAACCAGATAGGGTATTTGATTGATTATGGACATAAAAATGCATAAATTTTGATAAATTAGCAAAAATTTTTTTAAATTTCGTTGACAATAATATAAATTAAGAGTACACTAAAACTAACAAAAGCGAATAAATCCGGTAGGTAAGGCTACCATAGGGATACGGACTGCTGCCGCGAAGTAGTGGAGACACTATCAGAAGGTCAACAGACCACGTCGAAAACAAGGCGTGATTTAATGCAGTTTCATCGCCCTACGGTGCTAAAGCCAGCATGGTTGCCCGTTAAATTGTTTTTAAATTTTTCGGTGTAGTTAGCGTATTTAAGCCTACGGATTTTTCGTAGGCTTTATTTTTTACTAAAACAAACTTAAGGAGATATGCGTATGACCGAAGAAATGCAAATAGTTTTTGAAAAATTGAGTTTTTGCTTTGAGACGCGAAAGTTCGCCGACCTTCGCATAATTCTTCTTGATATGGAACCTGCAGATATTGCGCTTTTTATGAGCGATAATTTTGACGAAAAAGAGCAAATTATGTTCTTCCGTTTATTGCCCAAGGAATTGGCCAGCGACGTTTTCGTTGAACTTGACACAGACTTACAAGAATCGCTTATCAAAGCGTTTACCGATAAAGAACTTAAAGCCGTTATTGACGATATGTATCTTGACGATACCGTTGACGTTATTGAAGAAATGCCCGCAAACGTTGTTAAACGTATTCTTAAAACGGCTGACCCCGAAAACCGCAAACAGATAAACCAACTTCTTGAATATCCTGATGATTCGGCAGGCTCTATTATGACTACCGAATACGTTTCGCTTTCTGCAAGCACGACAATTGAAACGGCGTTTGATAAAATTAGAAGAACGGGGCTTAACAAAGAAACTATTTACACTTGTTACGTAACCGACCGTAAAAAACATTTGATAGGCGTTGTTACCGTTAAAGATTTGCTACTTGCTGAAAAAAACGACGTTATTGCAGACGTAATGGACACCAACGTTATTACCGTTGAAACGCTTGAAGATAAAGAACAAGTGGCGCAAAAGTTTTCTAAATACGACTTTTTGGCTTTGCCCGTTATTGATAAAGAAGGGTGCT
This sequence comes from Christensenellaceae bacterium, assembly GCA_045534565.1. Taxonomy (GTDB): domain Bacteria; phylum Bacillota; class Clostridia; order Christensenellales; family Borkfalkiaceae; genus UBA1259. Next base: position 1,122 of record JAZSJY010000096.1, read on the forward strand.
TGGTTGGTATAGTTACCGTTGACGACGCAGTTGACGTTATCCAAGAAGAAGCCACCGAAGATATTCAAAAAATGGCGGCAATGCTACCGAACGAAAAGCCTTACTTAAAGCAATCTATTTGGAGCATTTGGAAAGCGCGTATCCCTTGGCTGTTGTTGCTTATGATTTCAGCCACCTTTACCAGTCTTATTCTTTCACGCTACGAAAACAGCCTTGCAACCATTGCTAGTGGCGCAGTCCTTTACGCTTTCGTGCCTATGCTTACCGGTACTGCAGGTAACGCAGGTGGTCAAACTTCGGTTACCGTTATTCGTGCTCTCGCCCTTGGCGAAGTTGAAGGGAAAGACGTGTTTAGGGTAATACTTAAAGAATTGCTCGCCTCTTTCTTTATAGGTTTAACGGTCGGCGCAGTTTGTTTCTTAAAAATTCTTTTTATTGATAATCTTTATAGCGACGGTATTACTTGGCAAGTTGCTTTGGTCGTTTCGGGAATTTTAATGCTTACCATTATTATGGCGAAAGTGGTAGGTTGTATATTGCCTATACTTGCTAAAAAATGTAAACTTGACCCGGCAGTTGTTGCAAGCCCCTTTATGACGACCATAGTTGACGCACTTGCACTTGTAATTTATTGCTCAATATCAGTTGCCGTTTTACCCGTGATGATATAAAAACTTATCTTGCTAATACACGTTAAAAAAGAGAGAACTTTTCGTTCTCTCTTTTAATTTTTTATTATTACTTTCCTACCCTACCGCAAGCGCAACAGTAAATTGCGTCTGGCTCGTTTTGTTGACCGCATACGCACACCCACGGCGTTCCGTTGGGGTTAAGGGCTGGCATAGGTTGTTGTTCGGTATAAGTTACCGTGTTTACAGGTTGAGCGCTAACCACGGGTGCGACCGTCGGCTCTGCCGTTATAGGCGCGTTAACGTCCGTTTGTTGATCGGCGTTTGACTTCCACGCACCACACTTTGAACAAGTGTAGCCACCGTTATTAGTCGTGTTACATTTAGCGCACACCCATTTATCTTCTGTGTTTACGATTGCTTTTTTACTCTTTAAGCAACATATTATTATAAAAGGTATTATGCCGAAAAAGAATATAAGGAAAAACCAACCTGCTCTACTTCTACCCTTTTTACCTGCGATAGTCCCGCCAACGCACGCTAAAACAAACCAAATTACAAACGAAACTATTGCGCTTATAATTAAATAAGATGCGTATTCGCCCAAGAGTTGCATTAAATCTTCCATGCTACCAAGGCTTCCTACGGTAACAGGGTCTTCATAATATCCACCCATAAAAATTCTCCTAAAAATCTATAGAAACATTATATATTATATAGTAAGAATTGTCAATACTAAAACAAAAAATAACGCCCAAAATTATGGGCGTTATTAGTTTTTATTAACCTAAAAATGCTTCAAGGTTTGCAATGTTAAGACCTTCGTAGCCTTTTAAGAAGTTATAGAGTTTTTTAGCAATAACTTTATCGCCACCAACTTCATCACTTTCAATATTTAAAGGCATAATGGGGTCGTGCAAACTCATACGAAGTAAGAACCAACCGTTGCCTTCGCCTTGTGGGAAAGAAATTCTAATACCTTCGTAGTTAGACGGTGCAAGCGCCCAACCGTTGTCAATAGCAAATTGTTCTAATTCAGCAAGCACTTGTTTGCCGTAAACCTTAAAGTCAATGTCTGCCTTAAAGCCCATACGGATTTCATCTGATTCTACGGGAAGTTTAAGGTCTTTAATTAAATCACGAAGTTTACCGCCGTCCTTTTTCATTTTAGCCATTTTTACTAAAAGTCTTGTTACGAGATATGCGCCGTCGTCAAGGAAGTAATTTTCTTTTAACGCTGCGTGACCACTTGTTTCAATAGCAAGTGGGCAATATTTACCTTCTTTATTTAAACGAATTGCTTCGTTAATAACGTTCTTGTAACCCCTTTTGAAACGGTGATGAACGCCACCTTTTGCTTCAATAAATTCTTTTAAGCCTGCAGAAGTTATTGAATCGGTTACGATATACGCGCCACCCTTTTCTTCTAAAAGTATTGCAGAAATCAACGCAATAAGTTTGTTACGGTTAATTTCTTCGCCTAAATCGTCAACTGCGCCGGCCCTATCAACGTCGGTATCAAAAATAATACCAAAGTCTGCGTTAACAGCCTTTACCTTATCGCAAATGAACTTCATTGCGGTGGGGTTTTCAGGGTTGGGAATATGGTTGGGGAAACGCCCGTCGGGGTCAAGGAATTGACTGCCTTCGGTATCTGCGCCCAAAGGTTTAAGTACGCTATCTACGTAGAAACCACCTGCGCCGTTACCTGCGTCAACTACGATTTTAAAACCTTCTAAAGGCCTTTGGCTACCTGCTTCCTTTCTAACGAAGTCAACTAACACTTGAGAATAAGTGCTCATAAAATCAACTTCACGAATACTGCCTTCGCCCTTTTCGCACACGCCTTCAAATGCGTAGCCTAAAATTTCAGCGATGTCGCTACCTTCTAAACCACCGTTTTTAGAGAAGAACTTTAAGCCGTTTTTGTTGAACGGGTGGTGTGATGCGGTAAGTTGAATTGCGCCGTCACAACCTAAAAGTTGAGTGGTCATAAACATTGCAGGGGTAGATGATAAACCCGTGAAAATTACTTCTGCGCCACTTTCCTTTAACGCGTTCTTAACGCACGCTGAAAGTCTGGGCGCGCTTATTCTTGAATCGTGACCGAGTGATACGGTGAGTTTTGCTTTATCGGGATTGCGTTTTTTAAGCCAAACGAAAAACCCTTTAGCCATGCGATCAACTCTTTCGTCGGTAAGTTCAATAGGTTGTCCTTCAACGCCTTCTGCAGCAGTACCCCTTATATCGCTACCGCTTTTAAATCTTAACAAATCGTTTTCCATATTATTCTCCATTTAAGCTTTTTTATCTTCAAGCAATTTTATAATTTGCTTTAACAAGTCTTCCGTCGTTGGATTTGCAAGCCTTTCTGCAAGCGCTTTTGCTTCTTCTTCAGCCTTTAACGCAGCCTCTTCGGCTTCTTGTTTTGCTTTCTTTTCTTCAAAGTACGCTTTTACGGCTTTCTTATCTCTAATTTTTACGCCTGCTGCTTTAAGTTCTTTCTTTTCAGCCCTATCTAAAGTGCCTTCTTTAATTTTTTCTTTAAGTTTACCGTTACCGTCTTTTATTGCGTTGATAGTTTTTACTATGCAGAAAAGAACTATTGCAATTAAGAAGAAGTTTATAATTGCGTTTATAAATGCGCCCCAGTCAATATAGAAAGAGTTTGCAAGGTCTATAACTTTGGTAACGCCGTCGGCATCTAACTTGTAAGCAGGTTCGCCAAGGAAGGTTACTATGTTTTCAAGTGAACCTTGCCCTAATATTAAAGACAAAAGCCAGTTAATAATCGGCTTCAAAATATAATTGCTTAAGCCGTTTACGATTGCGGTGAACGCACCGCCGACGATAACGCCGACAGCCATATCAAGAACGTTTCCGCGAGTTATGAATTTTTTAAATTCGCCAAAAAATTTTCTCATAAGTACTCTCCTTATTCCTTAATTTTTATAATTTAATAGTTGTTCTTCAGGCATTTTCTTAAGTTTATTTGCCGAAGATATTACTATTTGTAACAATATTATGGTTATGAACATTATTCCTGCTGAAATTATCAACCCTAAATCGTAAGTTCCACTAAAGTCATAGAACAAATTCATAAGCGGTGCGCCCAAGGCGTAGCCCACTTGGTTTAGCGAAATGAATATACCCAGCACCTTACTAAACGATTTTTGCCCGAACAAGTCTTTTGCGTAAATGGGCAACATTACCGTTTCTAACGGAAGGGCAATACCTGCTAAAATAGCGTACATAATGCCTAAAGCAAAACCTAACCCCGTGGGAACTATAAAGTACAGCACGAGCATAACTAAAAAGGCGGCAACACAGTCTATAGTAATGGTAACCCTTAACCCTGCCCTATCGTAAACCAAGCCGTTCAAGAACTTAAACAAGGCAAGCGCAACCGAACTTACTATCGCAATTATGCTTATTTGGTCGGCGTTAAAGCCCCTATCTCTTAAGTGCGCTGCGTAGTTGGAAGTAACGCCCGTTAAAATCAACCCCGTTAAAAAAATACCTATACACGCAAGATAGAAATATTTGCTTTTTAACGCTTGTTTGTAATTTATGCCTTGCCAGTTTTCTTTTTGTTCTTGCTTGTCCAAAACTTCGCCTTCTTCAATGGCGTTTTTGGGCTCTTTTAACAAGAAAATAAAAAGCAACAGCGCAACGGCACTTATTATTGCGAACATATAGAAAGCGTTTCTATAACCGAAAGCGCTTTTTTCAATCATAGGGGTAATTATAGGGGCGATTGTTGCGCCTGCAAGTCCGTTTGCGCATAGTATTGCGCCCATTACCGTGCCCTTATTTTTTCTGCAAACTTTATTTATAACGTAGCCGATTATTGCCGTACTGCCGAAAGAAAAACCTATACCAAGCAAACACCCGCCAAGGTAAAACAACCACACGTTTGTTGCAAAAGCGTAACAAAGTGGGGCAAGCGTTAGGGCAATAAACCCGAACACGACTAATTTTTTCGCACCGAATTTATTTATAAAAA
>JAZSJY010000175.1:0-5093 GCA_045534565.1 Christensenellaceae bacterium
ATCATAGTCATTATGAGTGATAAAGTATCCGTATAAGTGATTTCCGTTCTTTCTTCAAACGTAAGCGTTTTATTCCCAACGGTAATATCACCTTCTTCGTTCCACTTGTCTAAATGAGCAACCACTTGGTCTTTCATATCAAACGATTTAGGATATATACTTATGCTATTTGCAAAGTCTACGCCCGCAACGTTACGCGCCGTTAACGTATACATTTCACCACCACCAAGTCCCATCATGCTTGCCATAAAGTTTCCTATGGGGTCCATTGAACCGACGTATCCAACGCCGTCTTTAATTTCAGGCGCAACGCTATCGTTATAGTTGTTATCGTAATAATACTTAAATTTATAAGTTATACCGTTATCAAATTCATAAGGCGTAGGACTGCCTGGTATAGTAGTTGACATATGTCCACTTATTATACCGTCTTCATAACTTGCGTTATAATTTTCGCTATCTGGGTTTGCAATATCTTTAAGGTAACTTGCAATAGCGCTGTTCTTATTATTTTCAACCGCGTATTCAACGAGCGCTTCAGTATAATAAATACCCGTTGTTAAACAGCCGAAGTTGATATTTTCTTTAGGCTCTAATATACCAACGACCTTTAACGGCATACCTGCGTTTTCATCAAAAGCAGACGATTCGTAATTATAGGTAAACGGGTTAATCTTCCCGAACATAACGTTTGACCTATTATCATTATAAACGACGTCGTTATTATACCAAGTGAACGTTTTTTCCATAAGTTCTTCATAGGTAAAGTCGCCCCTATCAAGCGCGGGGTTTTCGTTACCTTCAACGTCGTCAAGAGTGAACGCAATATTCATAAATTGATCTTGCGTATAGTAACCGAGTTGGGCAAGCGTTAAGTCTGCAACTGCCCTATCTTTACTTACTACGAGCATAATTTCATCTTTTTCTTTTGCTACTCTACCCGTTAAAATATCGTATTGCGACGCTATATAATCACTATCGTTCGGGGCAAGCATAAACGTTTCGCCAAGCGTTGAAATCATTGACGCGTTGTCTTTATAAGAAGTTTCCTTCATAACGCTTGCGTATATGCTTTTTATTGCAGATAAAGATACCGTTTCTTTAAATTCCGTATTCCTTGCAAAATCAGTATAAATATTGTTGGTTACGTCTAAACCGTAATCAAGTTTTAACGCCGCCACGCTTTTATCTATTTGCCTAACGTAATTAACGTAATCAGCCGTAATATCGTTTTCAACCATAAACGATTCTAACGATTCGGCTTGCTCAACCAAAAATTCCATCATTGATTCTACGTTTACGTAGCCTTGCTTTTTAACGAGTTGAACGGAATCTTCAAATTCCATTTCACTCATAACGGAATTTATATCGTAACCCGTTTCCATAATGGTTATGGGGTTACCTGAAAGCATATCGTCTTGCATACTGTCTATGTACCCCGTTACACCCGAAGATACTGCTAAAACTGCCGATATACCTATTATGCCGATTGAACCTGCAACTGACGTTAAAACCGTTCTTTTTGCTTTTGAAAGCAAATTCCTTGCAGACAACTTAAACGCCGTCCACCAACTCATTTTAGCCTTATTTTTCTTCTTTGGTGCGTCTTGCGTTTGAGCGTTTATTTCTTCAACTTCTTTTTGTTCGTCTTCTGCACTATAAGGGTTAGTATCTTCCACTATTTCGCCGTCAACGAGCCTTATAATACGATTTGAATATTCTTCGGCAAGTTCGGCGTTATGCGTTACCATTATTACTAGCCTATCGTTTGCAATCTCTTTAATAAGGTCCATAATTTGAACGCTAGTTTTACTATCAAGCGCACCCGTAGGTTCGTCTGCAAGCAAAATATCCGGTTCGTTAACGAGAGCGCGCGCAATGGCTACACGTTGACATTGACCGCCTGAAAGTTGGTTTGGGCGCTTATATTCTTCGCCTTTCAACCCTACGCGTTCTAACGCTTTGAGCGAACGGCGTATTCTTTCTTCCTTTGAAACACCAGATATGGTCAATGATAATTCAACGTTACCTAAAACCGTTTGGTGCGGAATAAGATTATAACTTTGGAATATAAAGCCTATTCTTTGGTTACGGTATACGTCCCAGTCGTGATCCTTAAAATTCTTGGTACTTCTGCCCTGAATTATAAGGTCGCCGTCGGTATACTTATCAAGACCACCAACGATATTAAGCGTGGTAGTTTTACCACAACCAGAAGGGCCTAGAATAGAGACGAATTCGTTTTTGCGAAAACATACGTTAAGCCCTTTTAATACTTCAATTTCGCCACCGGCTACTTTATAATTTTTAGTAATATCTTTTAAACGTAGCATAATACAACTCCTTATTAGGTTAATTATAGCACATATACGCAATTATATCAATTATTCATTGAAAAACAGTTGAAAAAACCACGAAAATTTTTCGTGGTTTTTATCCTATATTATCGCAGAAAACGCAGTTACGAATTTAGTGGGATCTTCTATGTTGAGCCCTGCAAGTATTCTCGCTTGTTCGTATAAAACAACTGCGTAATCTTTAAGTTTTTCTTTATCTTCCTTAAACACGCCGTTAAGCCTATCTAATATGCCGTGTTCAGAACTTATTTCAAGCACTTTTTCGGCTTTCATTTTGCCGTCGTTACCAGGCATTGATGCAAACACCTTTTCCATTTCTATTGAAACTTCGCCTGCAGACGTTAAGCATACGGGATAGTTTTTGAAGTTTGAAGTGAGTCTTACTTCTTTTACCTTTCCATCAAGAATATTTTTAATTTCTTCCAAAAGGTCTTTATGTTCGTCTGTTTTTTCTTTTAATTGTTGTTTTTCAACTTCGTTATCAATTGAAAAATCTTCTTCGGTTACCGACTTGAACTTCTTGCCGTCGTAATCAATAAGTATTTTTGCAATAAATTCGTCTACGCCGTCTTTGAAGAAAAGTATTTCTGTGTTTTGACTTTTGAGTTTTTCAATTTGTGGTAAGAGAGCAATCTTTTCGTAACTTTCACCGCTTGCATAATAAATATACTCTTGTGATAGGGGCATATTTTTAACGTATTCAGCAAGGGTTATAAGTTCTTCTTTTGCGCTTGAGTAGAACATAAGGAAATCTTTAAGTTTATCTTTATTCATACCAAACCCTGCGTACACGCCGAACTTGATTGAAAGACCGAATTCTTTGAATAACTTTTGATAATTTTCCCTATCTTCTTCCATCATCTTTTTAAGTTCGGAAGAAATTTTCTTTTCTAAGCCGTTTGCTATTGCTTTTACTTGCCTATCCTGTTGCAAAATTTCACGAGAAATGTTAAGGCTTAAATCACTTGAATCAACTATACCCTTTACAAAACCGAAATAGTCTGGAATAAGTTCTTCACACTTTTCCATTATCATTACGCCGTTGCAATATAATTTTACGCCTTTCTTATAGTCTTTTGAATAATAATCGTAAGGCGCGCGTGACGGGAAAAATAAAAGCGTATCGTAAGTAACCATACCTTCTATTTTTGCGTATACGCTCTTTAACGGATCGGTATAATCGTGGAATTCGTTTTTATAAAATTCTTTTAAGTTTTCTTCAGTTACGTCTGCCTTGGGTTTCTTCCACAAAGGAACCATACTGTTAAGCGTTTCAATTTCTTCAACCTGTTCGTATTCGGGCTTGTCGTCAGGCGTGCCTTCCTTTCTCTTTGAACGGGTCATCTTCATTTTGATAGGATAGCGAATATAATCAGAATATTCTTTTACTAACGAACTGATTTTGTATTCTTGCAAGAATTGTGAATAGTCAAAATCTTCGCCGTCGGCTTTTAAGTAAATTACTATTTTAGTACCCACACCGTCCTTTTCTACTTGGGTGATGGTATAACCTTCCGCACCGCTTGACGCCCACTTATATGCTACGTCAGAACCGTATGCTTTTGTGAATACTTCAATCTTATCGGCAACCATAAACGCAGAATAAAAGCCTACGCCAAATTGACCTATAAGTTGATTATCCGTCTTATCTGCGTTTTCTTTTTTGAATGCAAGCGTGCCCGATTCGGCTATAGTACCAAGATTTTTTTCTAAATCTTTTTCGGTCATACCTATACCGTTATCTTCTATGGTTAACACCCTTTGTTGCTTGTCTATACTTACGTTTATTTCAAAATCAGTTTTTACTTTACTATCGGTAAGCGATATGAATTTTAACTTGTCTATTGCGTCGCTTGCGTTGGAAAGTAATTCCCTTAAAAATATTTCTTTGTTGGTGTAAATTGAGTTAATCATTAAATCAAGTATTCTTTTTGATTCGGTCTTAAATTGTTTCATCTTTGTCTCCTTGTTTAGCACTCTTACTCTTTAAGTGCTAAATATTATTATATACGCCGTTTATATTTTGTCAACCTTTTTTATAACATTTATTAAAATAATACGCACGCCTTTTTCGGCGTGCGCATTACCTTTTACTTAATCAATCTTTATTGTTTTGATTTTTCTTTCTTCTTTTTGTTTTTTGGGTACGTTTACCGTAAGCGTGCCTCTTTTATATTTTGCCGTTATATCTTCTTCACTTACGGCGTCGCCTACGTAATAACTTCTTGCGTAAGATACTGCACGTTCTCTGCGAAGATAATTTTCGCCGTTTTCTTCTACTGCACCCCTTTTGGCTTCAATGGTTAAATAACCGTTATTCAAAGTCAAATTGATGTCTTCCCTTTCAAAACCAGGAATATCTATTGAAAGTTCGTATTCCTTTTCCGTTTCTTTTATATCAGTTTTCATATTATCCATACTTCTATTAAAGAATACGGGGGCGAAAAAATCGTCAAATGCTTCTCTAAAAAAATCAAAGTCAAGTTGATTTCTGTTTGTTAAATAGTTTCTCATAATAATATCTCCTTTTAATTTTATTTTCTTATTTTTTAGCACTCTATTGTTTTGAGTGTTAGCACTCTCTACTGTTGATTGCTAATTTTAATTATATACAAAATATTTTTGCTGTCAAGTATTTTTCACAAAAAAATTAAAAAAATTTTTGACGGCATATTTTAGTATAGGTTAAAAGAAAAATATTATTATATGATTTAAAAATAAAAAGGGCGATGTATG
>JAZSJY010000090.1:0-5864 GCA_045534565.1 Christensenellaceae bacterium
TGTATATCGGCTCAACTGACGTAAGGGGACTTCATCACTTGGTTCAAGAAATCGTTGATAACTCTGTTGATGAAGCGAACAACGGCTTTTGTGACACTATTACCGTTCGTATCAATGCAGACGGTTCTTGTACCGTTCAAGATAACGGCAGGGGTATCCCTACGGCAATCCACCACACCGAAGGTGTTTCTGCAGTTGAAGTTGTTTTAACTAAACTTCATGCAGGTGGTAAATTCGGCGGTGGTGGATATAAAATTTCGGGCGGATTGCACGGCGTTGGTCTTTCAGTTGTTAACGCTCTTTCCGAATGGCTTGACGTTGAAGTTTTTCAAGACGGCAAACACTTTAAGCAAACATATAACAGGGGTATCCCTCAAGCACCGCTAAAAGTTATAGGTTCTGCCGACTTTACGGGTACTTGGGTAACCTTTATGCCTGACGACGAAATATTTGAAACTACTGATTTTAATTACGATACCATTAAAACTCGTTTAAGAGAACTTGCTTACCTGAATAAAGGTTTAACAATAAAAATGATGGATCTTCGTGAAGATAGACAACGTGAAGATACTTTCTATTACGAAGGTGGTATTGCTCACTTCGTTGAAGATTTGAGTAAAAATAAAGGTCCACTTTTTGATAAGCCCGTTTATTTTGACGTGTTCTACGGTGACACTGAAGTTGAAGTGGCTCTTCAATATACCGAAACTTATAACGAAATAATTTACGCTTTCGCAAACAATATTAACACAGAAGAAGGTGGTACGCACCTTGAAGGGTTTAAGGCTACGCTTGCAAGAATTATAAACGATTTTGGTAAAAGCCTTAAAGTATTCAAGGGTGAAGAAAAGGTTTCTTCGGACGACTGCCGTGAAGGGATAGTTGCCGTAGTATCGGTTAAACTTACCGAACCACAATTTGAAGGTCAAACTAAGACCAAACTCGGCAATAGTGAAATGCGTTCTTACGTTTCAAAAGCAATGAACGAACATTTCGGTGCGTTTATGGAAGAAAACCCTGCAAAAGCAAGAGAAGTTTTAATGAAATGTATTACGGCACAACGCGCAAGGGAAGCCGCTAGACTTGCAAGAGAAAGCACTAGAAGAAAGGGTGCGCTTGAATCAACTACTCTTCCGGGAAAACTTGCAGATTGTTCTGATAAAAACCCTGCTTTTTGTGAAATTTTAATAGTAGAAGGTGACTCTGCAGGCGGTAGCGCAAAACAAGGTAGAGATAGGCGTTTCCAAGCGATTTTGCCACTCCGTGGTAAAATTCTTAACGTAGAAAAGGCAAGGTTAAATAGGATTTTAGAAAACGAAGAAATCAAGAGTATGATAACTGCTTTTGGCTGTGGTATACAAGATGACTTTGACGAAAGTAAACTTCGTTACGATAGAATTATTTGTATGACCGACGCGGACGTAGACGGTAGCCACATTAGAATTTTGCTTTTAACGTTCTTCTTTAGATTTATGCGTCCACTTATTGAAAAAGGACACGTGTATATCGCTCAACCACCGTTATATAAGGCAACGAAGAATAAAGTGGATAGATACTTCTATTCAGATAAAGAACTTAACGAATATCTTGCCGAAGCAGGCAAGTGTGAAATTCAGCGTTATAAAGGTCTTGGTGAAATGGATCCTGAACAACTTTGGGAAACCACGATGAATCCCGAAACACGTACAATGCTTCGTGTTACGATGGAAGACGCTGTAGAAGCAAACGAAACGTTTACTACGCTTATGGGTGAAAACCCAGAACTTCGTAGAGCGTTTATAGAAAACAACGCAAAACTTGTTTCTGAGTTGGACGTTTAATGGTATAGGAGATATAAACAATGGCTAAAAAAGAAATTAATTCTGAACTTTCAGCAGCGTTTAAGGAAACTCTAGAAAAAACTAAACTTATAAACGTAGAAGTAAATAACGAAGTAAAAAAATCGTTTATTGCTTATGCAATGGCAGTAAACGTATCGCGTGCTATACCTGACGTTCGCGACGGTATGAAACCCGTTCACAGACGTATTTTGTACGCTATGCACGATATGGGGTTGACTTGTGAAAAGCCCTTTAAGAAGTGCGCAAAAATCGTCGGTGAAGTTTTAGGTAAATATCACCCCCACGGTGACAGTTCAGTTTACGACGCATTGGTTAGGTTGGCGCAAGATTTTTCAATCAATTTCCCACTCGTTGACGGGCATGGTAACTTTGGTTCTGTTGACGGCGACCCTGCGGCAGCGTATAGATATACTGAAGCAAGACTTTCAAAACTTGCAAATGAAATGCTTCGCGAAATTGATAAAAATACCGTTGATTTTTATCCTAACTTTGACGATACTGAAATGCAACCGGTTGTTTTACCTTCAAGAATACCTAACATTTTAGTAAACGGTGCAGACGGTATAGCCGTTGGTATGGCAACTAATATTCCGCCACATAACCTTGCGGAATGTTTAGACGGCTGTATCGCCCTTATGGACAACCCCAAAATATCGGTTGAAGAACTTATGGAATTTATTCCTGCGCCTGACTATCCAACGGGTGGCGTTTTAATGGGCAGAGCAGGTATAAAGCAAGCGTATATGACTGGTAAAGGTGGTTTCGTTCTTCGTGCTAAATGCGAAATTGAAGAATTCGCAAACGGAACAAGGGAAAGAATAGTTGCAACTGAACTTCCTTACCAAGTAAATAAAGCAATGCTCATAAAAACCATTGCAGATATGGTTAAAGATAAGCGTGTAGAAGGCATTAGCGATATAAGAGATGAATCGGATAGGCACGGTATGCGTATCGTAATAGACCTTAAGAAAGACGCTAACGCTCAAGTTGTGTTAAACACTCTTTATAAGCACACTAATTTGCAAGTTAAAGACGGTATAATATTACTTGCTTTAGTTGACGGTGAACCCAAAGTTTTAGGCTTAAAAGAAATTCTTGAAAATTATATTACTCACCAAGAATCAGTAATAGTAAGACGTACTAAATACGACCTTGCAAAAGCAGAAGAGCGTGCACATATTATTCAAGGTTTAGTAATTGCGCTTGCAAATATTGATAGAGTAATTGAAATAATTCGTGGTTCAGCAGATAAAAATACTGCGTGCGAAAGATTGATGGAAGAATTTGTACTTTCGGATAAGCAAGCAAACGCAATTCTTGAAATGAGATTGCAAAGACTTACCAGTATGGAAGTTGAAAAGCTCAACGAAGAATTAGTTCAAATCAATTTAACTATTGAAGATTTGAAAGATATTCTTGCAAACGAATCAAGGGTAAAGGCTATCATAAGAAACGATATGGAAGAAATTAAGCAAAAATATCCTTCTCCCAGAAAAACCGAAATATCTTACGATTATTCAAATATTGAAGACGCTGATCTTATTCCACAAGAAGACGTTGTAATTAGCTTAACGCATAGGGGTTATATCAAACGTGTTCCCGTAGCAGAATATAGAACGCAACGTCGTGGTGGTAAGGGCGTAACGGCACATAAACCTAAAGAAGAAGACTTCGTTGATAATATGTTCGTAACGTCAACGCACGACGACATATTGTTCTTTACTGATTTGGGTAAAGTTTACAGCTTGAAAGGCTTTATGGTTCCCGTTGGTCAAAGAACGGCAAGGGGCAAAGCAGTCGTAAACGTTCTTCAATTGGCAGAAGGCGAAAAAGTACGTGCAATGATACCGCTTAAAGCAGGAACAGAAGGCTATATTATGATGGCTACGAAAAACGGTCTTATTAAAAAGACGGCGTTATCGGAGTTTGCAAGCATAAGAAAAGTTGGTAAGATAGCAATAAGCATCGTTGAAGGCGACGAACTTATATCAGTACAATTAACTAACGGTCAAGACGAACTAATTATTGCTTCACGCGAAGGTAAGTGCATAAGATTTAGCGAAAATGACGTTCGTGCAATGGGTAGAGATACTCAAGGTGTAAAGAGTATGTCGCTCAACGCAGACGATTACGTAATTGATATGGCAGTTGTGAAGGAAGGTTGTGAAGTTATTACGATGACTGAAAATGGCTTTGGTAAGCGTTCTGATGCTGACGATTATAGGTTGCAAAACCGTGGTGGTAAGGGCGTCAAAGCCGGCGTGTTTAACGCAAAAACGGGTAAACTTGCAAGTCTTAAACTTGTTTCGGAAGATGAAGATATAATGATTATTACCGTAGACGGAACGATAATCCGAGTAGCGTCAACCGACATAAGCAAGATAGGTAGAGATACTCAAGGCGTAAGGATAATGCGTATAGAAGGTTCTTCAGTTGCAAAAATTGCATTGACACCGAAGGGTGACGACGAAGATTTTGGTGGAGAAACCGTAGAAGAAGAATAAAAAGAGTAAGGCGAGTGGGTTAAACTGCTCGCCTTATTAAAAAATAAAATAAAAAAAGCAAAAATTTTAATTTATAACGCATTTTTGTATTGACAAATAATTTTTTATTTTATATAATAAATAGGCGCTTTGAAGAAGCGTCTAGTATTTTGCTGATATGGCTCAGTTGGTAGAGCACATCCTTGGTAAGGATGAGGTCACCGGTTCGAATCCGGTTATCAGCTCCATAACCCTAACGTTCACGTTAGGGTTTTTTTATTTGATATGGTAAAAAATGAAAAAAATTAGTTAAAAAATAAAATATTTTGTAATGTGTATTGATTTATTTTAAAAGCTTTGATATAATCAATATGATTTGTAAAATCAATAGAGAAAAACAGTAAAAAGAGGTGCTACAAAATGCTAAAATGGTTAGACGATGCAGTATTTTATGAAATTTATCCAATTTCGTTTTTTGACGGCAATGGTGACGGCTTAGGTGACTTAAAAGGTATAGCGGAAAAAGCCGACTACGTTAAAAGTTTGGGTGTAGACGCCGTTTGGCTTAATCCGATATACAAATCGCCTTTTAAGGACGGTGGATACGACGTGTCGGATTATCTTGAAATAGATAAAAAGTTCGGCAGTATGGAAGATCTTAAAGCGCTTATAGCCGAATTTAAGAAAAGAGATATAAAAATAGTGCTTGACTTCGTAATCGGTCACACGTCTGATAAACATAAATGGTTTAAGCGTTCAGCGTCGCCAAGAAGAAATCAATATTCAGATTACTACGTTTGGACGGAAAATTTATTTCAAAGTTACCCAGGGTTAATAAGGGGGCTTTATTATAGAGACGGTGGATATTTACCCAACTACTATGCAAGTCAACCTGCGCTCAATTACGGTTGGCAAAAAATTGAAGAAGGCGAAACGTGGAAGATGCACTATACCGACGAGCGTTTAAGACCTTTGCGTGAAGAAATTATAAATACTTTTAGATTTTATCTTGATATGGGTGTTGATGGTTTCCGTGTAGACATGGCTGCAGACGTAGTTAAAGGCGATAAGCATTACGAAGCAGAAGAAGCGTTCAATCCAAGCGTAGAAGGAAAAGAAGGCGCAAAATGGTTTTGGGATCAAATATTTAACGTAGTAAGAAAAGAATATCCGGATAAAGTATTTATTGCAGAATGGGTTGTTCCACAACAATCAATAGGGCTTTGTGGCTTTGATATGGACTTTTTAACGCACGACACGTGGCCTTTCAACTCACTTTACAGGTATGAAAAAGGTACTAACCTTGGCGATAGTGATTATTACGTAAAAGGACATAATTATTTTAGTAATGAAGGCAAGGGCAGTTTAGATTACTTTGTAAGTTACGCAGAGTTTTTATATGAACAACTTGGCGATAAAGGTATGTTTACTGCGCCTACGGGCACGCATGACGAAATAAGAATGCCAACGAATAAAACGCCCGACCTAGTAAAGACGATTTTTGCGTTTATGCTAACTTTTAAGCAAATACCATTTATTT
>JAZSJY010000154.1:0-4141 GCA_045534565.1 Christensenellaceae bacterium
GGGGGTGAATTATGCAACAACAAGGGTTAGAGATAGATAAATTAGTATTAGACGGGAGAAAAAGGTTGTCAATGACGGGTGTTGACGCTGTGGACGGTTTTTCAAACGAATACTTAAAGTTGACCGTGTACGGAAATAAAGTTAACGTCGTAGGTGAAAATATTAAAATTACGGCTTATAATAAAGCAACGGGCAGTCTTACTGCAGATGGAAATTTTTTTGAAATAAAATATAATAAAAAGAAAGCGCCTTTAATTAAAAGGATATTTAAGTAATGTTCGTTAGTAGAGGGCAATTTTTTGTTTTTATAGCGTGTGTTGCTTTTGGTGGCGTTTGTGGAATTTTATTTAGTGCCGCAGGCGCTTTAAAGTTTTTCGTTAAAAACAAAATAGTAAAAAATCTTTTTGATTTTATAGCGTTTTTGCTCGTTTGTTTTTTATATTTTATATTTGCTTATAAAATGCGTTTTCCTAACTTTAGATTTTATATGGTTTTGGGTGTTTTTTTAGGAATTTTTATGTATATAAAAAGTTTCCATATAATACTTGCAAAATTTGTTAAAAAAATGTATAATGTAATTATAATAAAAAGGGAAAAAACAAAAAAATGTTCGGTAAAACAAAAGCAAACCAAACTCAAGCAAAAACACCTATTTCAGAAGAAAAGCAAAAGCGCCTTATCGTAGCGACCGTTGCGGGCGCAGTTATACTTTTCGTTACGCTTCTTAGCGTTATGACTTGGGGAATGGTTCGTTCTTTAACGTATAAGAGAGATATCAAAAATCTTGAAAAGGCAATTGCTGAATATGAAATGCTTATTGCAGAAGGGGAAGACACTATTGAAGTGCGCAAAAGCGCTTTGTGGATTGAGCGTGAAGCAAGGCGTTTAGGTTACGTTTATACTGGCGATAACGTATGAAATTTGGTGTAATAGACGTAGGGTCTAATTCCGTTCGCTTAATGGTAAGTAGCGGACGGAAAACTTTTTATAAAAGGATAAAAACGACAAGACTTGCAGAAGGGCTTGGCGAGGATAAAACCTTAAAGCAGCAATCTGTTTTGCGTACCGTAAAAGCGATAGCAGAATTCGTTAACCAAGCCAAAGCAGAAAACGTAGATAAGATTTACGTTTTTGCGACTGCTGCTGTAAGACAGTCGCAAAATAAAGAGCATTTTTTGAGCGAAGTACAAAAAGCCTGTGGCGAAACGGTGGAAGTTGTTTCTGGTGAAATGGAAGCCGAACTTGGCTATTTGGGCGCGCTTAACGGTGATGACGGTGGCGTTATTGACGTTGGTGGGGCAAGTAGTGAGATAATTGTAGTAAAAGGTGGTAAAGTCGTTTATTGTAAGAGCGTAAATATAGGCGCAGTACGAATTAAAGACTTAGCAGGACAAGATAAAAGAACTGTTGAAAAACTCGTTTTACAATCGGTTGAAGAATACGGTAGCGTTCCAAAGGCAAAATTTTATGCAATCGGTGGTACGGCAACCACTATTAGCGCAATACTACAAGAATTAGATCCTTACGACCCTAGTAAAACGCACGGTTACGTAATTGAAAGGGGTGCTCTTGAAAAATTGACAGATAAATTGTTTTCAATGAGTGTTGAGGATCGTAAAAAATTAAAAGGGCTTCAGCCTGAAAGGGCAGAAGTTATAGCAGGTGGTGCAAGCGTGTTACTTGCGATTATGGACAAATTGAAAATTTCAAATTTTACCGTCAGCGAAAGTGATAACCTTGAGGGGTATCTTATGACGAAGTTGGAGAAATAAATGAGTAAAAAAGTAAATATAATAAGTTACGTAGCAAATTTAATATTGACGCTCGGCGCATTGCTTGGCGTCGTGCTTATGTGTAATAAAACGTACTCTGAAAATATGTTGAACGCCGTGTTAAAACTTTTAGTTGGTGCAATCGTTGCCGGGTTCGTTATAACTTGCGTTCATGAATTAGGACACTTAATTGCAGGTAAGTTAAACGGCTTTGCTTTTTCTTCAATGACTATTTGGTTTTTTAAGTTTGAAAAAATTAAAAATAAAACGAATTTTTCTTTAGTTATGCTCGGTGATGAAGCAGGGTATACTCAAATGATACCTACGGTAACCGATAACGTTGCAAAACGTTTTAAGAAAATGACCATGGGGGGCGTATGGGCGTCGTTAGTAATGATGATTATCGGTGCGGTACCTTTCGTTTTATCGTTTGTTTTAAACGGTTGGATTAACGTTTGGTTGTATTCTATTTGGGCAATGTTTTTGCCGATAGGCGCATATTTCTTTTTTGGCTCTCTTTTCCCTGCGTCTAGTGGTGGAATGAAAAACGACGGCGCTATTGCTTATTCTATAAGAAAAAATACGGATTCAAGCAAAGTTATGGCGAAGATACTTTCAATTCAAGCTGAATTATATAACGGCAAAACCCCGAAAGAAATTGATGAAAGTTTTTATTTTGATTTACCGCAATTGCCGGAAGACGATTTTTATTTTTTGACGCTTCTTAACGCAAGGTACTATTACTATTTAGATAAAGAAGATTATGAAAATCTTAAAAAAGTTAGCCAAAGAATAAACGGTATTTTAGATTATTTCCCGAAAGCGTATAGATTTCCGTTAAAGGCTGATTTGCTTTATAACGCTTGCGCTATAGATAAAGATTTTGAAGTTGCAGATGATTTAATGTATGAATTAGAAAAGTATCTAAACAAAAGCAACACGGCAACGAACGTTAGAGTGAAAATGGCTTATTTGCTTTACGTAAAAGGCGAAACGGAGCCGCTTGATATGTTTTACAAGAAAGGTATTAAAGAAGCCAATAAACACCAATTAAAAGGCTTGGGGGCTTTGGAAAAGAGTTTGTTTGATAAAATTAAAGCAGATATTCCCGTAGAACAAGCAGAAGAAAATTAAATAGAGTTTATATTGCCACCGGGTAATTTAAGCACTCGTTCCACTTACCGTTAGGTCTTTGAAGGTAAGTTTGGCGAGTGCTTTTTTAGAGGTTAAAAATGAAAAATCCATTTAAACTATTAGATAAAAAAGACTGGGTAGTATACATAATTTCACTAGTCGTAGTGATAGCGTCAAACGTAGTGACTTTGCAATTTGACGCCTTAAACTTTTTTTCAACCGTAATAGGTGTTACCGCTTTAATATTTATAGCAAAAGGAAACGTTTGGGGACAAATATTATCGGTAGTTTTTTGTGCTTTATACGGCATTATTTCTTTAAGATTTAGATATTATGGGGAAATGATAACTTATCTTGGGATGAGTATGCCTATAGCCGTGTTTTCAATAATAACGTGGCTTAAAAACCCTTATAAAAAAGGCGAAGGCGTGGTAAAGATTCGTAAATTCACCTTTTTTGAATGCGTCATAATGCTATTGATTGCAATAGGTGTGGCGGTGGGGTTTTATTTTGTGTTAAGGGTTTTTGACACCCCGAATTTAATAATAAGCACCATATCGGTAACCACGAGTTTTTGTGCTGCTTATTTGATGTTAAGAAGAATATCTTACTATGCAATTGCCTACGCTCTAAACGATATAATTTTGATAATTTTGTGGGTGCTTGCAACTATAGAAAATATAATTTATTTACCTGTAGTCGCGTGTTTTTTAATATTTTTGTTAAACGATTTATATGCGTTTATTAGTTGGAAGGCTCGTGAAAAATATCAATTAAAAGAAAATAAAAAGAAGGCTGGTTAATCCTTCTTTTTTTATCCCTTGAATTCTAAGTCGTGATAACAATATGGACAAATTCTTTTAGTTTTAGTTGCGCAATCGTAACAAAAATCTTCGTGGCAATTAGGGCAGGTTAGAAGGTTGCCCATGCCTATGGAATTTTTACAACTTTTACATTTAATCATAGGTGTAAATCTCTAATTTTCCTAGTAAAAGTATGTGCAATTTTGTTAATTTTAATCACTTTAATTGAAAGTTTGGTTAATTAGTTGAAAAAGGGGTTCTTAAAACTATAAATAGTTTTAATAATTTAAAAAACTACTTGTAATTTTTTTCAAAATATGATATAATTTAACTATAAAAAAATAAATTTTTTCACAGGTGTAAAATGGAAGAAAAAATTCAAGTTCAAGGTAACTATGGGGAAAGTCAAATTCAAGTTCTTGAAGGGTTAGA
>JAZSJY010000129.1:0-2844 GCA_045534565.1 Christensenellaceae bacterium
ATATCATACTGTTGACTGCGTTACAACCGCCGCCACCTACGCCCATAACTTTTATTACTGCAGAATTGATATTCATATTTTCTTGACCGAACATTTTTTCTTTCTCCTTTAGTTATCTTTGTTCCAACGCTAAATCCATAAGCGATAACACCGTTGACTCGGTGGGTTTATCCATTAACGGCACTTTCGGCGCGATTATTTCAACCGACATGCCTAACCTATTTGATACGTGTTCTTTTGCCCCCCTTATGTACGATATACCGCCACCGGTTACCATTAAGGGAACGTATTCGGGAATAATATACCCTGAATTATCTAAAGAGTCTGCAATGCCTTCACAAAGCCCTTCTAAACTCTTAAGCACCGTCTTTTTAACTTCATCCGTGCTGTAATACTCGCCGTTTTCCCCGTCTATTAAATCATAGCCGTTTGACGACGTTACGCAACTTAAATTTACCTTTCTTTTAATCTTTTCAGCAACGTCAAACCCGACTGAAAACTTTTCTACTATTGCCGCCGTTACGTAGCCACCGCCGTATGCAAAAGACTTTTGATATAGTATTCCGTCGCCTTGTATTAACGTTAGCGTAGTGCTTATGTAACCTATATCTGCTATTAACGCTATTCTATCACGCGTTTCGGGCTCAATTAAGTATAACGCTTGCGCTAGTGCTGAAGATACGCATTCAACTTTGCTAAACCCTGCCGTTTGTAACGCTGGTTTTATTGCTTCAATAAAGTAATTAGTACACACAATAAAGGAAAGTTTGCCTTTTAGCACTTCACTAATTGCGCCAACGGGATAAGCAAGTCTTCTAAAATCGCCTAATTCGTACACTACAGCCGAACGATTTATCAAGGTGTATTTACTTGACGATAACATAAACGCTGCGTCAAAAAGCGCGTCTACGTCCGCTTCTTCTATTTTTTTCTTTTTTGAAAAAGAAATTTGACTTTCTTTAACGATAACTTGAGTAAAATCCCCCGGTACACCAACGAAAACCGTGTCAATATTATGTGACGCTTTTATAATTGAATCGGCAACCGAAAACATCGTTTGTTTAACGTTTTCCACGTCAAAGAACACGCCGTTTTCATAACCGTCGTATTCAAGCGAATAACGCCCTTTTATAACGAAAGTTTTATTCCTGCCCCTTTCGCCAACGACTGCCGTTATTTTTGACGAACCAACGTCAATAATTGCCACTTGCTTTTTTTGCATATTTCACCTATTCTGCAGTATATATTTCTTGATTGTTATAAGTTACCCTATATCTGCCGTCTTTCATTCTTAAAAGGTCTAAAACGCCGTACGATTTTTGATAGTCGGTAAGCAACGTATCGTAAGCGTAAAAAGCGATTGACGCTTTTGACGGTTCAAGCACTACGGGTTGTCCGTTTGCCGTATTATAGTCTGGCGTAACGTCTATTTTTATTTCCACACCCGTATAAGTCTTAAATGAAACGACGGTAAATTCCGTTACGTTTTCAACTGATATTGACTTGACGCAATCGGTTAAATTTATCGCTTTTGCCATTTCAAATAGCGAAAGTAAAAGTTCGTCGTCGTCAGTAGTTATATTTTGGCCAACGGTTACGTTCGCAGTTGCAAAACCACTTAAATCAAGTTCAATTATATCGCGTGTTTGCGTAAAAGAACTAACTTTTTCCACAACGAAACCGTCTTTAGTTGCATAGTAGTATTCCCCACCGTAGTTAACGGCGTAAACGGCAAGGCGTTCTTTAACCGAAACTTTTAATACGTTTGGATACTGCTTGTCTACTGAAAGGACTTCTAAATAATAGTCGTCCTTCAAACTTTCTACAACGTCTTCTTCGTCTAAGAACAAAAGGTTTTTGCCAACGTAGTTAGAGTCAAGTTGCTTTTTAACGGCGCTTGGATTAGACACTTCGCCTTCTAACACCGAATATGATAAGTCTATTTGCTTAACGGTAAAAATTGCAACGGAAGAAAACGCCGTTACAACGACGAATATCACTGCTATAAATATTACCGCTAATCTTTTGATGTTCATATTTACCCTTTCTTTTTAACGTTTGCCCCTAAAGAGCAAAGTTTACTTTCTAAATTATAGTAACCCCTTTCCACAAGTTGAAAATTATTAACGACCGTTTTGCCGTCTGCAACAAGCCCTGCTAAAACTAAAGCGACGCCACCACGCAAATCGTTTGCCGTGACCGACGCACCTGTTAAACGTTTTACCCCGTTGACTATGGCGACGTTTGATTTAAGCGTTATATCTGCGCCCATTTTAACGAAATCGTTAACATGTGCAAAACGCCTTTCAAAAACCTTTTCAGTCACGACCGAAACGCCTGATGAAACACAGCATAGCGCCATTGCTTGCGGTTGCATATCGGTTGGGAAAAAGGGATGTGGACCCGTAGAAAAAGAAAAAGCCTTTTTCACCTTTCCACTTTTTAAATATATTATATCATTATTTATACTAATTTTACAAGTATTATCGCAAAGTTTATGTATTAAAGGCGAAATATTTTTTGCATTACAGTTGCTTATTTCTATCTCTCCACCCGTAATTGCCGCCGTGAGCAAGTAAGTTCCGCACTCAATTCTATCTTCCATAGGTAAATATACCGTGCCGTGTAATTTTTTTACCCCTTCAATTAGTATAGTTGAAGTTCCCGCACCGTAAACTTTTGCGCCCATAGAATTTAAAAAACGCATAAAATCTATTATTTCAGGTTCTCTTGCTGCGTTGTGAATTTCCGTTTTACCATCGGCAAGCACGGCGATTAACATTAAGTTTTCGGTTGCGCCGACTGATGGAAAATCTAAATATATTTCTTTACCCTTTATTCTAT
>JAZSJY010000107.1:0-2475 GCA_045534565.1 Christensenellaceae bacterium
AGTTCAAAAAGATTTGAAAGATGATGCAAGTAAACGTCTTATAAATATAATTCGTTCACATAAAATCAAACTTCAACCCGTTGATAAGTACGTGATTGAAAAGGAAAGCGAAAGTAAGCGTCATCAAGGATTTATTGCCTATGTATCTGATTATAAATACTTTGATATTGAAGATATTATAGAAGGCGCAAAAGAGAAAGACGGGTTAATCGTAGTACTTAATGAAATATTAGACCCGCATAATCTAGGTAGTATTATTAGAGTATGTGAGTGTGCTGGCGCTGATGGAATTATAATCGGCAAAGATAGAAGTGCTTCAGTTAATGATACTGTTATGCGCGTTTCTGCTGGTGCGCTTAATCACGTTAAGGTTTCTAGAGTAACTAACGTTAATAAAGCGATTGATCAATTAAAAGAAAACGGGTATTGGGTGTATGGCGCTGAAGTTGGCGGTAATAACGTTTATAAATCAGATCTTTCGGGTAAAATTTGTTTAGTTATCGGTGGTGAAGATAGTGGCGTTAAACGGTTAACCAAAGAAAAATGCGACGGGATAATTTCAATACCTATGTTTGGTAAAGTAAATTCGCTCAATGCGTCTGTTGCTTGTGGTATTGCCGTTTACGAGGTTGTTAGACAAAGGTTAAGCAAATAATTTATAATGAATAATATAGAAAATTTATCTGATGAAGAACTTATAGCGCTTGCTAAAGAGAATAACGTTTACGCAGTAGAAGTCTTATTATTGAGGCATGCAAGGATTACCAAGAATATTGCTCATACGTATTTTTTGCGTGGTGGTGATATGGACGATTTATATTCTGCGGGAACTATTGCAATACACAAAGCAATTTTTAGTTACAACGGTAAATCAAAATTTTCAAGTTACGTTTATACTTGTGTACAAAATGCAATCTTTTCTGTTATAAGGCAATCTAAAAGTCAAAAAAATAAACCGTTATACGATTACATATCTATTTCTGGGCAAGATGAAGAATCAGATCCTGAAAAGATGGGCATTTTAATTGACACCGCATTTGGTCCAGAAGAAAAAATTCTTAACAGAGAAAGACTGAAAGAATTAACCGTTAAAATTAAAGAAATTTTAAGCGAATATGAGTTTACAATATTAAAATTATACGTTAACGGATATTCTTTGCCTGAAATATCAAGTAAGTGTAATAAAGAATATAAATCTGTTGAAAATGCAATGCATAGAATTAGAAGAAAAATTAGAGCGATTATTTAACAAGGGGGATTTATGGCGTATTTAGCTTTATATAGAAAATATCGTCCTACCACTTTTGACAGTTTGATAGGTCAAGATCATATAGTAAAAACGCTTACTAATCAAATTGAAAGTGGACGTTTAGGGCACGCATATCTTTTTACTGGTACAAGGGGAACTGGTAAGACTTCTGCTGCAAAAATATTTGCTAAAGCAATCAACTGTCAATCGCCGATTAATGGTTCGCCTTGCGGAAAATGTGATTGTTGCGTTGCACTTTCAGACCCTTCTAATATTGACGTCGTAGAAATTGACGCAGCATCTAATAACGGTGTTAATGAAATAAGAGATTTAAGGGAAATGGTGCAGTATCCACCTGTTTCTTGTAAATATAAAGTATATATTATTGATGAAGTTCATATGTTGACGGGCGCGGCGTTTAACGCTTTGCTAAAAACTCTTGAAGAACCACCAAAACACGCCGTATTCATTCTTGCCACTACTGAAGTTCATAAGATTCCTGCAACTATTTTATCACGTTGTATGCGTTTTGATTTCCGTTTGATTTCAAATGAAATGATTGCTAAACTAATTAGTGATATTTATGACGAACAAGGCAAAAAATATGAACCAGAAGCAGTTTTTGCAATTGCAAAAGCAGGTGAAGGGAGTATCCGTGACGCACTTTCAATTGCTGATACGGCTATTTCATACAATAGTGGCGTGTTGACTTATGATGACGTAACGGAAATTTTAGGTTCTTCTAGTTGGGAATTGATTTTTGGTTTTCTTTCTAGCATCGTAAATGGTAATACAGGTGAAGTTTTAGCCATGATTGATAAATTATCTGGTTTGGGCAAAAGTATGGGCGTCTTGATTAAAGACGTTACTAGCGCAGTTAGAGATTTATTAATTGTAAAAACTTGCGATAATGCAAATAAAATTTTAGGTTTGCCACAAGAAAAATTTATTCAATTAGAAAAAATTGCAAATTCAACTAATGAAGAAAGACTTTTGCGTGTCTTAGAAGTTTTTTCTGATGCAGAAATGTCGCTAAAATATACTAATCACCCTAGAGTTTTCTTTGAAACGGCGTCAATTAAGGCAACTAGACCTGAAAGTGATTATGATTTAGATGCATTGATGGCGAGAATAAAAACGCTTGAAGATAAACTTAAAAATGGTGTCACAACAGTTGTTCAAGAAGTGCCTAAAATAGTTAAAAAAGACCCTGAAGAAGTTAAAAA
>JAZSJY010000158.1:0-7837 GCA_045534565.1 Christensenellaceae bacterium
CCGTAACCTGCGCCAACGGTTTCGTTGTTGATAGGTACGAATTTTTCCGTAGTGTAAACGCCTTTATAACTTGCGCTTTCAACGGTTACTTTGTATTCGTATGCGCCGTAAGTCTTAATAGAATTTTCTTCCATATAAGAAATTACAAAGTCACGAATATCAAAGGTAGTTGCCGTAACCGTTTGTTCTTTAAGCGCCGTAGCAAGTTCAGTATCGCTTGATGCGTATACTTTAACGGTAGTTTCTTCACCGTTTGTGTTAAGATTAAGCATACCGTTTTCAAGTACGGGCGTAACGTCACCTTTAGTTACGGTAAGCGTTGCCGTTTGGCTATACGAAGCGCCGTCTTTACCGTAAACGGTTGCAGTAAATTGAGTTTGACCTGCGCCAACTGCTACTATTTTGCCGTTTTCAACTTTTGCTACGTTTGAATCGGTAACTGAATAGAAAGCGTCAATTTTAACGCCGTCAACGGTAACTACTGCCGTTGAACTTTGCCCTGCCGTAAGATTAAGATTTTCAACGGTCAAAGTTTTTCCGTTCATTGCAACGTCTACTATGTTGTTTAAGTATTCACTTTCATAATCGTTAACCATAGCCGTAGTTGCAACTTGGAAAGGCGTTCTTGTGTTTTCTTTGTTTTCGGTGTAGTTTGCCCAAATAACGCCGTCTTCAGTTTTCACGTAGCCGAGCGCCGTATACGTTGCGTTATAATTTGTTTCACTAATAGTGTGAATAGCAAATATATACTTATATACGTCCGTTTGTTCCGTGGGATTTTCGTAAGTATCCCAACAAGTCATTTTGAACATAGTCAATTCGCCGTCAAGCGCCTTTAACTCTTCAACTGTGCCAACACGCGCAATAGCCATACCGAATTCAAAGCCGTCTTCACCATACGCAGTTACTAACGCTTGATAATCAGCACTTGAAATGCTTGCTGCAAAACGGATACCCGTGGGGTCATCAAGTTTTACACTTGCGCCGTTTTTGTTCATTTCAAAGGTACTAAGCACGGGTGCTTGACCATCTGCAGATGCGGGTTTTACTAAATTCATACATGCAATTGCCATTGAAAAACACAAAATGCAAGATAATATAGTTAAACCTAAAATTTTAAATTTTCTTAAATTTTTAACTTTCATTTTCTTTTCTCCTTCGGCAATTAAACAATGAGATCATCAGGAACTAAAGTTTCCCCAAAACCTACTGTACCACTTACCATTATGATATCTTCGCTTTGCAATTCTATCATATCAATAAACGGTGTTTGATAAATTTTTTGTTTCATTATTTTCTCTTCCTTTTTTTGTTTTTTTGTTCGTTAAATTCAGTTTTTTTGCCTAACCAACAATGTCTTCGTCATTCACAAAGTTATCACCAGTTTCTACTATCAAAATTATCCTTCTGTCAAACAACCTTACCTCCTTATCGTTTATTTCCCAAACGCCGTCAAATTCTTTATACGATATTTCCCCTTCAATTGATTTTGCCGAGAATTCAACGCCACTTGGAACGTCTATTAAAGCACCTTTACCACCTTTTGCAAATTCAGTAAGATTCGTGTAGTAATAGCAGTTTATAAACTGTCTACTCATCCACGACGATGACTGCGATAAAATTATATCGGTGGTCGGGGCGTTTCTTATGAATATAATATTTTCAAAGTGTGGTTTTGAACCTATCACGTCTGCAAAATATTTAATAGAAGAACCTTCTGTTTGTTTAACTACCATAATGCAGTTTATATAATTGCAGTTTCTTGGCGTATAAACCACGCTCGTTTTAACGTCTGGAACTACGTTTCCTTTTGAATCAACGCTAGTTGCTTTTATATTGATATAACAATTTTCAAAACAACCACCCCAACTGTTTGCCGTAAGCAAGCCGTAAGCTGTTGCCCCGTAAGTTGCGTCAAGATTGAACACCAAGTTTTGCCAGTTACAACGGTTATTACCTATAAATCCACCAAAGGTTGTAGCCGTGGTGTTTACAACTGCGTTAAGGCTATACCCACGCGCGTCAACGTTTCCGTACAATTGATTGAACACGTAATAACCACCTGCTTGGTCTGCCCTTGCTACGAAGTCACCTTGGTCGTTGCCCACCCAAGAGTTAAGCATTATATCACTGCCAAACACGAAGTATTTATACATTGCAGAATCTTTGGTATTAATTTTCCTTAACGTGCTTACGAAATTATCACTATTGAGTTCTATTATTTGATAAAGTACTGCTCCCGTGCGCGCGCCGTTATCAACGATTATTTTGTATTCGCCAACGAAAGGATCGTAATTCTTACTAATATAGTTATAAGCGTCAAACGTGTTGGTGTTTTGCGTAAGTTTAAGTTCGCCGTTAATGTAAATATCAACCCTACCTATTTCTTTCGCCCAACTTAAAACGCCCCTATTATCGTCAATAGCAATACCGCTTTCTAAGTTGTATTCTTCAAACTTAACGTCCGTTACTTTTCTTCCGCAAAGTTTAATTTCTTCCTTGCCTATCGTCCATTCGCCACCCCAGTCGGCGTAAACTACGTCGCCGTCGCTAACTTTGGTTATTACGCTTAAAACAGACTTAAAGTATCCGTTTCTGCCGTTAACAAAGTCGTAAAGGGTGTTGTATTTAATATTCCCTGAACCTTCAAGCGCCGAAGTAAACGAGCAAGTGCCGTAAAATTCATTGTTTGAGCCGTTTCTTATAAGTGCGTTGTCGTAGCCGTATGGGTTACGCGTACCTGCCCTTATAGCGTGACCACCGTCTTGAATAACACCGTCTACTTTAGTTTCAAGCTTAAATATCGTATCGTATACGTAAGCCGTAGGCGTTGCCGCTAATTGATTTGATAGGTAGCCGATTATACCTTCCATACCACCCGTAGGCACGGTTGGATTTAAGTTACTTTCTAAATAGCAACTTCTTATTATACCAGAGCAGTTTCTTACGAAAGTGCTGTTATATGTTGCGTATTTAGAAGTTGGAACGTAATTTGCATTAAAGTTATAATATAAATTTCTAACTTCTGCGCCCACTTCAATACTATAGAACAAACCGCACATTAAAACGTCAACTGTATCGCTTTCAAAATTAAGGTTTATGCGATAGCCTTGACCGTCTAAAATACCCTTAAAGCAATCTATAACTACTGCGTGTGGAATAGGCGTTCCATCCGTGTGAACCCTATCGTTGCCGTCTGCATCTTTTAAGATTCTAATAGGCGTTTCATCAATGTTTATATCTGCCGTTAACACTACGTAATCGCCTTTGATTGCGGTAGTTAACGCATTGACTAAACCTTCGTAATCGCTTACTTCTGTATAATCGTTTATTACGGTAACTAATACCGTGTATGAACTTTGACCGTTCTTTTCTGCTACGCGCACGGTTGACGTACCTTGCGTGATTGCCGTTATAACGCCCGTATCTGATACGGTTGCAACCTTTTCGTTAGAAGAAAAATAATTATAGTCGCTTGCTTGTTTGCCTTCAACGGTTAAGGTAAATTCGTTCGTTCCCTTGCCTAATAATACGCGCGTTGCGTTTATTTCAGGAACAACGTTTTCCACCGTTATCGTTGACGTTGAGTATGAATACACGTCTTTTTCAAACGAATAAACTATTACGTAATAATTACCCGTTTTAGTTGCCTTAAATTTGCCTTCTTTTATAGTTTCTTCAGTTACGTCGCTAAACGTATAATCTAAAACCTTAAACGTTATCGTTTGACCTTCAGTTGCCGTCGGCAATTGAATTTGAACTTGTTCGCCAACGTTCGCTACGTCGTATGCGTATACGGGTACTTCGCCGTAAACGTACGGTTTGGTTTGACCTGCATTTTTAAGATAATTAATTTCGTCAACAACAAACGTTTCTTTATCGTAATTATCTCCGTCAAACGTTGCACTTGCGCCCACCCCGTTGCCGTCTAAAACACTGCCGTTTTTATTAGCAAAATTATTTTGACTTTCATAATAATAACAATCTGTGAAATTGTTGTTTATCATTATGCCGTTGGGTGCGCCGTAAGTTAACTTACTTGCTATAACCGAAACGTTTGCGTACGAACCTATACCACTATCGGCAACGCCAAGATTTGCTTGACCGTTAACCTTAACTATTACGTTTTCAACTTTGCCATTGTTAGTGTTAAATATTACGGCTTTATTTTCGCCCTTGCCGTTAACGGTAAAGTCAAAGACGCAGTTTTTAATAACTGCAGAACTGTTGTTTGCTATAACCGAAACCTTTAAATCTGTATCAACGGTAATTTTAACGCCTAAATTAGTTATTTGTGCGTCGCCACCGAGTATACCGAAAATTCCGTTAAAGCCGGTATCGTCTGCATTTTTCAATCTGTGATAACCTGAAACGGTGTAGCCTGCGCCGTCAATAACACCGCCGAAGTTTTCAATGAGAGCCGTTTTGTTGATTGATGGATTTTGCTTAAAATATCCACTTAAATCTATATCGTTTTGCAAAACGTATTTTACGTAATCGCTTTGCCCTTCAACTTCCATAAATTGTTCTGCGCTGTTTACGTAAACGACTTCGCCAACTACTACGTCTATATAAAACTCTCTGCCACCGTAAGTTAAAACTACTTGGGTTTGACCTTTCTTTACGGCGTTGACTAAACCGTTTTCATCAATTGAAATCACGCTTTCGTCTTTTGCCGAATAAGTTACGTCAACTTTTTTATCGTTATTTTTTTGTCCGTCAACGTATAAATCGTAATCTACGCTAACGCTTTCATTTGGGAATAATTTTATTTGTTCTTGATTAAACACTACGTCACAAGAGCCTTGGCAAGTTACGTAACATACTGAAGATACCGTTACGCCTTGATAAGTAGCCGTTGACGTTACCATAACCGAACTGCCGTTTACTAACGCGCGTATGGTTGCAACGTTTCCACTTTTTTCCACGCTAACCTTACTGCTATCACTACTTTCAAATGTGATTTCCGTTTGAACGGGCATTCCGTCGTAAATAGCCGTTGCGGTAATTTGCACCGACGAGTATTGCGAATCTGCGTTTAGAACGATTTCAGTTGAAGATAATTCAACCTTAAATTCTTTAACTTCAACAGCCTTTTCGCTTACTAAAACTTCACAACTTGCGCTGTAATTACCGATTGAAGCAACTATTGTCGTTTGCCCCGTTTCACCGGCGGTAATTTCACCGCTAACGGCGTCAACTTCTGCAACGTTAGGATTGAAAGAATACCAAGACGGCGTTCCTTCAAGGTCTTTTAACGTGTACGTTAAAGTTGTCTTTTCGCCCCTGTTTAATTGAATATTAGTTTTTTCTAACGTTATGGTGGGCGTTACGGTTTGTTGTGGTTTAGGCTGTGAACTTGACGAGCCGTTATTACCACAACCAACGAAACAACCTATGCAAAGAACGATTAATGCGCTTAAAATTAACGTTAAACATTTTTTAATCTTCATCATAATGCTTTCTTCGCCCTCCAGTTTGCAATGACTTCTTCAACCGACTTATAACCTGCTTGACCTTCAAACCAACGTAAGTTAGTTACGCCGTATTTAGAAACCATTTCTTCCATTTCGTCCACTAATTCAAGATAAGTTTTAGCTGAATATTCACTATCAAGGAAGTCTAACACGTATTGAAGTGGCGTGAATAATTCTGCTTCAACCCTTTGAATATATTTATCTTTTTGCGCATCCGTGTAATAGGGTGCGTTTTCAATATCTTGAATACCTTTTTTCAAAAGGGCAATCGCCTTGTCCATTACACCGCGATTTACCCAGTCGGCTTCACTTGCCTTCTTTTTGTTTTCTTCAAAGTCGTCTTCAACGCCCTTTGCTTGAATTTTCATTAAATAATAGTATTCTAAAACTTCGTCTGACGCTTCTTTATAATAATTCGTTATATAGTCAACTATAAGTTCGTTAGTATCTACGTTGGGGTTCCATTGAATTTTAGTTGCTATATAGCCGAACATCCTTTGAAATGCAAAGCCTTGGAAAGTTTGGTTTGACGAGTCGTCGTATACGCTAATACCGTTTTCTTTAACTGCTAAACCGTAGTTTTGAGTTATTACGTATAAACTATCCCACCACTCAAAACTTCTACTAAAGTCGTTAGTATAGTTATAGAACATTAAACTTTTAGCGCACGCTTTCCACTCTTCTAAACCGTACATATAAGCGCTGTTCTTTTCGTCTTCCCACGGAACGTTCCAGTTACTGTCTATACGGCAGTATAATACGGGCGAATATTCGTTGAGAATTAAAGACGAATCTATAGGCTCGTATTTACCCGTTTGGCTATTGTATTCTGCAGGTGCTTGCGCAGTTTCGTAGTAGGCTATGAACGGGAAGTAAATTTCCCTACCTAAATTAACGTCCTTTGCCCAAGCGCGCATTATTGCAGTTACTTCGTTAGCCCATCTAATAACTAAACCCGTTCTAGTGTATTTGTTTATTTCAGCAGTACAAGTGGGGCAAGTACACATTGAGTTGTTAACGTCTTCAAGACCTATTCCTAAATAAATGAGTTCAGGCATTTGCAAGAACAATTCTTTTGCGTTTGCAATGTATTGCTTTTTAAACCCTTCACTAGTAAAGCAAGGTTGAATACCATCTGCCGAATACCAACTTGGATTTTCTGCTCTATAAGTAGACGGTGGAACAACCCTAAACATTGAGTGCCCGTAATAATACCATTGTTCACCACCGAAAAGTAAAGTGCCAGGACCTGCAGCAACTTTCCATTTAGCCGCAAAATACGGGTCTGATATCGCCGACCAGAACCCACCGTGACGGGTTGGTAACGCAGGTACGTCAACTACGTTAAAGTCTAAAAGTTTTAAGTTTGCCGTTTTTCTATAACAAATTTCGTCTACGGCGTAGGCTTCCCACTCAACTTGTAAGTGTAAGAATTCGTAAACGCCATATAGCGTTCCCCTATCAGAACCACCGCAAAGCAATACTGCGTTGCCGTCCCTTTTAATAACGTAGCCGTCCGTTCCAAGTTCGCTTTCATTAACGCTAACGCCACTTTGAGTAAGTAGAGTTGTTCTACCTACCGAAATATACTTGCTATCGCTATCGTATTCTAAACCTTTATCAATTACTACGGGAAAGTTTGCGTTAGTAGATTCCTTTAAGTAAAGGCTTAATTCGTTTGCAGCGTATTCTTCGTATTTAGTAAAAGATTCAGGAATAACTATCTTATAATCGGTATTTGCGTTTACCGTTAAATCAACTTCGGTAAAGGTTACTACCACTTGATTATCGTTATCTTGGTCGTTAGGTTTTTTGCCGTTGTTACAAGCCGTCATTGATAAAACGGTTATTGCCGACAGTATAATCGCTATGAATTTTAATAATTTGTTTTTCATACTATTTCACCCTCACTTGATAATACTGTACCGACGTTGCCCCGTCGCTGTCTTGCGCAAAGTAAATTACCATATACAACCCTTTCTGGTCGGGTGTAAATTGATTGTTTTTGATTTCAACCGTCTTTGCGTTGGGCGCAACGTAGTAAACGTAAGCAACAATGTCTTCCGTAGCCGTGTTATCGTCCGTTGCCGTCATTTTGGGTAAAACTATCTTTTGCCCTACTCTGCCTTCGGTTGGAACACTACCCGAAAGGGTAATTTGCGGTGCAACGTAGTCAATAATCTTAACGCCTATTTCGTAAGTACCTTGGTTGTCGTTTGCGTCAATCGCCGTATAAGTTATTTTGTAAATGCCTATTTCGTCTGCTAATATGGGCGCAACTGCATCTACGTTAACGTTGCTGTAAAGCGCTTTGCCTGACGGAGATGTAACGCTAACTTTAAGTGATTTAACGCTACTTA
>JAZSJY010000136.1:0-2209 GCA_045534565.1 Christensenellaceae bacterium
GGTATAAGGTTTTTAACTACGGTATCAAAAGCACAAGTTTCTAACTTGCCTGATAATGCAGTATTCGGCACGTTATTACTTCCTACCGAACTTTTAGGTGGGGCAGAACTTACGGTTGATACCGAAAAGGTAGCAGACGTAAAGGCAATTAAGTATAGCGAAAATGATAATAATTACGAATACTTGGCTGCGCTTGTAGGTAACAAAATCGGCGATAGCGATTTTAGTGACTTTAACGCAGATTATTTCGCAAAAGAAATTACTGCACGTTCATACGTAACCTATACTTATACCGATAGTGTAGAAGGCGCAAAGACGGTTACTAAGTATACCAACGCAGTATCATGGTCGGTTGGTCAAACTGCAGGTAACTTACTTGCTAAAAAGTACGGCGAACTTCAAAGCGAACAAATTACTTATCTTAAAGAAGTTGTAAACGCAGTTAAGGTTACTGCTTTTGATGCTGAAAACGTTCCCGTAATCTATACGGAAAATATGGTTGACGGCGCATTTGACCTTGATTTAACTTTCGCAAAAGACGTTATCGGCGTATTAGGTGATGGCGTTGCAAGTTACAAGAGCGTGGACGACGATACTATCAACGTAACGCTTAGCGATAAAACTGCAACGGGCAAAGTAACTTTCTTGGCGTTCACCGAAAAAGCAACTTACGAAGTAACCGTAAACGTTGGTGTAAATAAACCCGTATCTTCTTACGAAGTTGGTGAAATAGTTCTTGCAGACGACGCATCAATCGCCCTTGCTGATATTGAAGCAACAGGCTATAACGGTAGCGCTAAAATCACTATTGATGACGTTGCTGTTGACGGCGTATCTATTGCGGACGGAAAAATTAACTTCTCTAAAGACGTTGCCGCTTGGGGCGAAAAGACTTTAGTTGTTGAAACTGAAGACAGAATTATCAACGTAAGCGCAACTCTCGTAACTGATATTTTAACTACCAAAGAAGAAGTTTCAGCATTTGCAAATAAACCTGTTGGGCATGCAACTTATACGGGTTACTATAAACTCGGCGCTAACGTTGATATGCAAGGTGCAACTATTGCAAATGGCGTTAGATGTGCAGACTCAAAAACAACTGGTTTCCAAGGCTTATTTGACGGTCAAGGTTATGCAATTTATAACTTTACCCTTAAAGCGCTTACCGAACACTGCGGTGGTTTATTCGGTTCAATCGGTGTAAACGGCGTTGTTAAAAACTTGGCGCTTATCCAAGCAAGTTGGACTGGCGAAGGTAGTTCATCATCGTTTGGTATAGTAGCAGGTGGTTTTTATGGCACGATTGAAAACGTTATGATTGATTATACTCCTTCTGGCGATTCAACTAGTGGTAACGGTGTTTTCTATTCTACGAATACTAATATTTGTACTCCCGTTATGAAAAACGTAATCGTTAGGGTAACTAATAACAGCACACGTGCGGGTAAAGCATATGGTATGGCAATCGGTGACTACTTTAGAAAAGATCCTGCATCAACAGAGGCAAATCCGTTACCAAACTTAGGTATTGCAGGTATGACGGTTGAAAACATATACGTAATACAAGAAACTGCAGATAACTCAACTAGACTTGGTTCATGGGCTACTAAAGTAACGGCTCTTAATATTGCAGATTCAAGTGATTGGTCGTTCAGTGGTTTTGACAGCGATATTTGGAATACTGACGGCGCAATGCCCGTTCTTAAAAATATGGCTGTTGTTACTGAAAATTATAAAGAAAATCAAGCAGGCGAATACGTAGATACTTACGCTTATACTAGACCTGCAATTGACGGTCAAACGCTTACTTACACCGAATACACGAAAGTAAACGGCGTTTCTTCAATAATTGAAAACTACAGCGACGTAGCAAGTGTAACGGTAAACGGCAATACAGTTGTTGAAATTAAATACAATACTTACGATTCATTAAACGTACTTGACGAATTAGGCGCTGATACGGGTATCAACCTTGAATATCGTGATAGTATTCCAAGCGGACACTGGTTTAATAACGTTGGTACTGTAAATGGTAAAGATAACGTTTATAAATATACTCACGACGGTTCAGATTATTGGGCAAGAAGACTTGCGTTCAATAAAGACGGCGTTAACTATCTTGCAGGTCAAAAAGCAACCGACGCTATTAGAGCTTATAATGCAATTAAATTCAATATAATGTTTGAAGAAGGCACTACGGCAATTGTTG
>JAZSJY010000002.1:0-3987 GCA_045534565.1 Christensenellaceae bacterium
TCCCAGTTATTGTTATTGTCAAATTCAAAGCTGTGTCCCCACAGATAAAATAATCTCGGATAGCGCTTCGCTACATACAAATTATCATCCAGTCCTACAAACTCGTCTATGTATTCCAGCACTTTAGGATTAGCATGTCGGGCAGTCGGCATCCACGCGTGCCAGTCTGTTGGTAGTTCAAATGAATTATCAAGTCCTACGCCTTGGCATCTAATTAAAACGGGTTTATTTTTACCACTTGAATCTTTTTCCCTATCCCAAGTGTCTTGATCTACTTCAGGTCCTATATAAATATGTGGGTAAGCAGAGCCTACACCGTTACCGAACTTAAAGTCGGCAGAAGGCACGCCCCAGTAAATACCTACGAACGCTGAAATCGGGAAGTTTTTATTTCCTGACGCATCTTTCACAACTTCACGGCGAAGGTCGGTAATGTCAATTTGAATTTCAAAGTCAGAATACTGTCTTTTGGTAGCGAACGAAGTGTTCATAGCCAAGTTTTCAAATACTAATTGACCGTCGTTTACGTACGCCGTATTGGTGTAAGTATCAAGATATGGGAATGATTGAAGATGCCATTCATTTTTATTAAACGAATCTGATTCGTCAACGTCAGTAGTAGTTAAATCATCTTCAAAGTCTGCAACTATATTCGTATTTTGCGGTCTTTGATAGAATTGATTAATAATCTTAACGTCTGCAATTTCAACGTCAAGCCCAGTTTTATCACCCGACAAAGCAACGCCATAGTATTTTTTAGCATATGCTTCGTTATCTTGGGTTGACTCATAAACTTCATTTGCGTTTGCGATAACGCTAATTCTACCTTTATGATCTATTTGCGATTCAAGTTTAACAAAACCTAATTCATCAACGGTAATTGAAGTAGGCGCAAGTAATTCTTTTACCACGTCTTCTTCATGATAGGTGTCTATACCGATTTTAACTTCGTCACCATCCTTCATTAAGTATACGAAAGTTGTTTTTTCGTTACCTAATTTACCATCGGTGAGTTTTTCTACGCCTGAAATGATACCGATTTTTGAGTCGCTTGCAAGCGTATTAACTTTTATTCTTGAAACAACTTTAGCGTAAGAATAAAGGTCGTCTGGTTCGTTGATTGAAACCATGTTTCTTATCAACAAAGGCGCAGAGTTTGAAAATTTTGAATCAAGTTTTAACGAGTAATCGTACCCAAAGAACATAGATGCCGTCTTTTCATGTTTATAAGAAATCCAGTTATCAATATTCTCTGCCGAAAAATCGTTAAACACAACTCTTTCTTGACCGTTATCCCCTGAAATTCTAAAATCAGAAATTTCCAAATTAGAAATAACGCTATCACTTTGAGAAGCAACGAACGCTGCATAGGGATATTGTTCGGGTGAAACTTGATCTACGGGTGTTTCAGGGTTATCAGCAGTTCTTGCAACTAATTCGCCAAGCCCATCAGTACCCCTTTCCTTAAGGTAAATACTATAAGCGCCGTTAGCAACGTCTAAAGTAATCGTTTTGTTGGTAATTTTAGTAGTATCGTCAGTATCCAAAATCATTGACGCATCAAACCACGCCCAAGCAGATGCACTTTCCGTCCCAGGCGTACCGTCAGATTGACATTGCCTTGTTAAAACTTTGCCGTTTTTGTCAACGAAATCAGAACACGTTCCACCAAGAGCAGTAAATACTAATCTCTTAGGTGCTAACCTATGGTAAACGAACACCACGCCGTCGCCAGGTTCAGTAGTTTTTTCTTGTTCGGCTTTGAAAGCCGTACCGTCTTCTAAATTTTTAACGTTGTAAACAAGTGAAAAATATCCACCGCCTTTCGTTAAAGATTCTGCGCCAAAATCAAGTTCAACAATATCAAGTTCAAGCCTTACGTTGTCGGTTGTAATTTTGTTTTTTGAAGTTAAAGCACTACCCATCATAGGCTCTTTCATCCACAAAGACGGTTTGTTTGACGCATTGAACGACGTTCCACGTAAATTATCTTTACTATACCAAGCGTCTTTACCGAGTGATTGTGAGTTAAAATCTTCATCAATAGTTGTATTTACAAAATTGCCCGCTTTTGCGGTGTTTGCGCTGATTAGCGCAGTGACACCTATACAAACGGTTAATACAGCGGACAAAATTATCAACAACCCCTTGCGAAATTTACTAAAGGTCATAATAAAGCCCCCTATTAAAAATATTTATAATATGAAGTTTTCCATTCCTTTTGGAATTGATTCCATTGATCGTTAACAAATTCTTCAGCATCCATAAAGTTATCGTTAGAAGGATCGTAAGTAAATCTAGTTTCAGGAACTACACCCGTCCAAATTTCACGACGACCTGCGTTATACCATACAGGATGGCTTAAGCTAAACGGAATCAATTCAGCACTTGCAGAAAGTTCGTATACGCTCTTTGAGAAAGTAGACCAAGTAGATTTATCAATAGAATCGTAAATAGTAGGATCAGAAGGCGTTACGTTTAAGCAGTTGCGTTGTTTTTCAGCAAACAACTTAAGACCTGCGTCTGAATATACGTATTTTAAGAAATCTTTTGCAAGTGGTATAGCCTTTGAATAGTTAGGAATAAGAACGGTTGCATTTGCAACTTGTGCAGGCGCACCGAGTCTTGCACTCTTAACTAAAGCAATATCATCTTCGGTTGCCCATGAAGGCGCTATTGCTTGGGCGTTGCCTTCAACGTATTTTGCGTCAACATAATCAATTAACGCTCTTAGATCCTCATCAGAAGCATTGTCACCAAGAGATAATTTATACGCTAAATCGCTTATAACGGGCGTTCTCATCATCTTGAACTTATTAAATGCCGACATGTCAAAACCGTCAGTCTTTTCAAGTTCGGTTTCAAGCCAACCACCGCAAGGATACATTAGTGCGTGGTCGTTTTTAATAAAGTTATATTGAATTGAAGTATACGCATCGCCCGACCATGACGCCGTTACACCTTGTGGTGAAACTACGTCGTAAAGCGCTTGTAAACCTTTTTGCATACCTTCAGACATAACTTCATTCTTTAAGTATGAAATATCTGTTTTATCGTTTGAATTTTTGAAAGTTTCATTTTCAGAAATTGCTTCAAAAGTAAAGAATTTATTTGCTCTTTCAGCGCCGTCGTATTGAACCCACCAGTCTTGTGCTAACGCAGCAGAATAACCTGAAACGTGACACAAAGGTGCGTAAGTTATAGGCAAGTTGTTATTGTCTACACCTTTATACGGGGTTTCTTCTTGAATTTGAAGAATAAGCGTCATCAATTCGTTAGTAGTTTTAGGAACTTCTAAATTATATTCTTCAAATTTAGCGGCGTTATATACTATACCTTTTGAACCACTTGAATTGTGAATAGCGTAAGTTACTTTTTTACCATTTTCAGTTATTGAAAGTGAATCAACGATACCTTGACCGAGTTTTTCACCGATAGTTAAACTTTCACCGTCTACCGTTACTGCCAACAAATCGTCTAACGGTTCTATAAATTGCTTTTTATCAAGATAGTTAGGCGCATAGTTGAAGTAAATGTCAGTTTTATTAGTACTGCTATTACCACTAATGGTGTTGTTAAAGTCGTTCATATCAAACTTTTCATTGATATTAATTGCAACACCCGGATGATCTTTCTTGTATTGATCAGCAAGAGCGTTTATCCATTTAACGCCGTAACCAGAGTTCCAAATGCTTATATCTAATATTTTGGATTGATCGGTAACGGTATTACCAGAAGCGTCCTTATTTTGATTTTGACCACCAACCTCGGCTCCGATCTGATTTTGGAGGGCATCAGCAACCAAAAGGACTCCCTGTTCGACGATTACGAAACGATCATTCGCAACAGCTTCTCCACCAACGTACCGGTGGATACCTGGTTTTTTAGTGATGAGGGCATCTGCTACTATTTTACCCCCTACGAAATCGCCCCCTACGCAACCGGTACGATCATTTCCCAGATCCCCTACGAAAGGATCAGCGGACT
>JAZSJY010000192.1:0-4273 GCA_045534565.1 Christensenellaceae bacterium
G
Source organism: Christensenellaceae bacterium (assembly GCA_045534565.1). Lineage (GTDB taxonomy): Bacteria > Bacillota > Clostridia > Christensenellales > Borkfalkiaceae > UBA1259. The sequence continues at coordinate 2 of JAZSJY010000192.1, forward strand.
AATGAAAAGACCTGCATTCTTTCTTGAAAGGTCCCAGGATTTACCCGTACCTACGTGATCCATAAGTGAACGGTAGTTACTCTTTGCAATAACGCCAACCTTTATAATTCCGCTGTTAACCATATTTGAAAGCGGGAAATCTATAAGCCTATAACGACCGCCAAATGGAATTGAACCAAGCGTTCTTATGTTTGCAAGTTCTGGTACGTTATCGTCGTGAATATTAGAAAATATTATACCAACTGCTCTCATCTATTTTCCCTCCTTTAATACGTCTTTATCTACAATTGCGCCGCCGTCTATCTTTGCGCCATTTCCAACGATTACCCCACGACCAACGACTGCTATGCCTTTACCTTCTTCTTTTGTTTGACCTATTATGGCGTTATCTCCTACACATACGTTTTCGTCAATAATTGAATATTCAACGACAGCGTTTTCACCTATGACTGTGTCACCCATGATTATGCTATTACTTATTTTTGCGCCTTTCTTTACAACAACGTCACTTGCGAGAACTGAATTTTCTACCGTTCCGTATATCTCACAGCCAGACATAATAATACTATTGTCGGCTTTTGCTCCGTCGCCAATATAATGCGGAGGCGCAAGCGGTGAACGTGATTGAATCTTCCAAGCAGTATCGGTTACGTCAAATTTAGGATTATCACCTAAAAGATCCATATTTGCTTCGTAAAGAGAATCAATCGTTCCAACGTCTTTCCAATAGCCTTCAAATTGATAAGCCATCATCTTTTCGCCTTCTGCAAGCATTCTTGGAAGAATATCTTTACCAAAGTCATTTGAAGATTTTTCATTTTGAGCATCTTCTTCTAGATATTTATAGAGCTTTTTAGCAGAGAATATGTAAATCCCCATAGATGCAAGCGTAGACTTTGGTTTTTTGGGCTTTTCTTCAAATTCGTATATCGTTCCGTCTGCATTCGTATTCAAAACACCAAAACGAGACGCTTCTTGAATAGGAACATTCAACGCTGCAATAGTACAATCAGCATCGTTTAATACGTGATAATTTAACATTAGCGAATAGTTCATCTTATAAATGTGGTCGCCTGATAAAATCAAAACGTATTCAGGATTATATTGTTTGATAAACCTTATGTTTTGATAGATTGCATTAGCAGTCCCCTTATACCAGTCAGACGAATGCTTACCTTGATACGGCGGTAAGATATGAACGCCACCAAAGTTTCTATCTAAATCCCAAGGTTGACCGTTACCGATGTAATAGTTCAATATCATCGGTTGATATTGCGTTAATACACCAACGGTGTCAATCCCTGAATTTACGCAATTGGAAAGCGGAAAGTCAATTATTCTGTACTTACCACCAAACGATACTGCAGGTTTTGCAATATTGTTTGTTAAGGCGTACAAACGACTGCCTTGTCCACCAGCCAAAAGCATTGCCACACATTTTTTCTTCCTCATCATATAAAAATATTTCTCCTTAAAATATATTATTTAACTTTAACGTAATACGAACCAGAAAGTTTAGGTAATTTAATAAGTATTGACCTATCTTTGCCGTGTGCATATTTTTTAGCCGATTTATAAATTTTTCTTTTTACAACACCACTACCACCGTATCTTACTTCGTCTGAACTTATAAGCAATTTATATTCACCTTCGCCCACACCAAGTCTGTACACAGGAAAATCTTTACCAGAGAAATTGAAAACGGCAACTATTTCGTTTCCTTCACGGTCTTTTCTTTTATAAGAAAGAACGTTATTTTCCTTTTCATCTGCAGAAATCCATTCAAACCCCTGCCAACTGTCTTCTATTTGATATAGCGGTGTATTTTCTTTATAAACTCTATTTAGTTTTCTATTAAAAATTTGTAATTTTTTATGTAAATCATACTGCAACATAAAAAATTCTAAACCTTCTTTGTAGTCCCATTCTTTAAACTGCCCGTACTCGTTTCCCATAAACGAAAGTTTCTTCCCTGGATGAGAAAACATGTAAAGCATAAACGTTCGTAATGAAGAAAATTTATCTTCAATACTACCAGGCATTTTATCCAGCAACGATTTCTTTCCGTGAACGACTTCATCATGCGAAATAGGCAGAACGTAATTTTCACTAAAAGCATAGCACATGGAAAAAGTCATTTTGTCGTGACAACCATGTCTAAAATACGGATCGCACGAAACGTATGCTAAAACGTCGTTCATCCACCCCATATTCCATTTATAGTTAAAACCTAAACCACCGTCAACAACGGGTTTAGTAATCATTTGGAAAGCAGTAGACTCTTCAGCAATCATCAAAACGTTAGGATAACTTTCGTGTATTGCACTATTTAATTTCTTAAAAAACGCAATAGCTTCAAGGTTGTAATTATTGCCGTATTCGTTAGGAATCCATTCCCCAGGCTTTCTATCGTAATCAAGGTAAAGCATTGCGGCAACAGCGTCTACCCTTAACCCATCAATATGATATTTTTCAAACAAAAACAAAGCGTTTGATATTAAAAAAGACTGAACTTCATTTCTTCCAAGGTCAAAAATACGCGTCCCCCAAGTTTTATGTTCACGCCTGTCCCAACCTTGATTTTCATAACAGTACCCGCCGTCAAATTCATACAAACCGTGTTCATCTTTCGGGAAATGCGCTGGCACCCAGTCAACTATTACGGAAATTCCGTTCTTGTGAAAACTATCAACAAGTTTCATAAAGTCTTTAGGCGTACCTAATCTTGAAGTAACGCTGTAATAACCCGTTACTTGATACCCCCAAGATCCATCAAACGGATGTTCCGCTATAGGCATAAACTCAACGTGCGTATAACCCATTTTTTTAACGTATGAAACGAGTTCTTTAGACAGTTCTTTATAAGTCAGCAAACTGCCGTCTTCATGTCTTTTCCACGATAAAAGGTTAACTTCGTATATATTCACGGGCTTATCGTAAGAAGCGGTCCTATTTTTCATAAATTCGTGATCGCTCCACTTATAACCTGTTAAATCATAAACCTTTGACGCTGTTTTGGACGGCGTTTCAGAGTGAAAGGCGTATGGATCTGCTTTCAGTATCGTACGCCCGTTATTTTTTATGGCGTATTTATACGAGTCAAATTGTTTCAACCCTTCAATAAATAATTCGTAAACGCCACCGTCACTAATTTTATTCATAACGTTGGCGTCAATATTCCAATTGTTAAAATCACCAACTACCGACACACCTTGCGCGTTAGGACACCAAACACGGAAAACAATACCTTTTTTTCCAATAACAGAACTTTTATGCGCGCCTAAAAAATCATAGGCGCGATAGTTTGTTCCTTGATGAAAAAGATACACGGGTAATTGATTTTTGTTTTTACTTTGTTTTACCATTTTTATTAGCAAATGTAATCTAAATTCTTTTTAGGCGCTTCATCCATTTCTTTTTTGGTTGATTCATAGCCCTTTCTACCAAAAAGTGCATAAGTTGCGTTCTTTCCACCTTCTACGCCAGGTTGGTTGAAGGTATTTATATTGAGCATTGCACCAGTGTACGCCGTTTCCATTTCAAATAAATATAAAAGTTCACCGATAGTGAACGCGTTAACTTCTGGTAAAGTGATAGTATAATTTAATCTATTCGCCGTAGTCAAAGCGTATTCAGTTGCTTTTCTTTCTGCCGTAATAAGTTCGTTCATAGTGTGACCACAAAGGAAAGAAACGTCGGGAATATCTTCACAACCTTTACTAATTTCTACGGTTGAACGATAATTTTCAACAGCAATAAGCGTTACAACTTTATCAAAAGGCCCTTCCCTATACAATTGAACTTGCGAGTGTTGATCGGTAACACCAAGCGCTTTTACAGGGGTTTGACCAACGAAAACTTCGTTACCTTCGTTATCAACAGCCTTACCAAGACTTTCGCCCCAAAGTTGACAATACCAGTCAGCAATATATTTAAGACTATCTGCGTATGGCATCATAACTGAAATATTTTTACCTTTTTGCATTGCCATATATTCTAAAAGAGCAGTAATTAACGCAGGATTTTGTTTGATATTTTTGTTCTTGCAAACTTTATCCATATATGCTGCGCCAGCAAGCATTTCCTTAATATCAATACCAACGACAGCTGCAGGTAACAATCCTACGGGGCAAAGTTCAGAAAATCTTCCACCTACGCCATCAGGAATATAGAACGTTTTAAGACCTTCTTGTTTAGCAATTTTAATTAGATTGCCTTTGTTTGCAGAAGTAGTTGCTATCATATGGTCTTTTGCTTTTGCGCCGTACTTTT
>JAZSJY010000132.1:0-2284 GCA_045534565.1 Christensenellaceae bacterium
GGATATTTATAAGGTGCTGTATGATCTTTAACGTATTTTTGAATTTCTTTCTTTAATTCTTCAGTTCCTTCAGTACCTTTAGTTAAAACTATACTTGCTTTAACTACTTGACCACGAACTTCGTCTGGTTCAGCAGAAACGCCACATTCTAATACGTAAGGAAGTTCCATAATAACGCTTTCAATTTCAAACGGCCCGATGCGGTAGCCTGAAGATTTAATAACGTCATCAACCCTACCAACGTACCAGTAAAAGCCGTCTTCATCACGCCAAGCAGTATCGCCCGTGTGATAGAAACCGTCGTGTAAAACTTCGTCGGTTTTCGCTTTATCACCATAGTAGCCCGTAAATAAGCCACAGGGCATACCTTTTGAAACGTTAACTACTATTTCGCCAACTTCACCAACGGCAACTGAATTACCGTTTTCATCAACGATATCAATATCGTAAATGGGTGCAGGTTTACCCATTGAGCCAACTTTATGTGGTTTGCCAATAAGGTTACCAACGAGCATAGTTGATTCTGATTGACCAAAACCTTCTTTAATTTGTAAACCCGTTAATTTTTCAAATTGATTATATACTTCTGGGTTTAACGCTTCGCCTGCCGTGGACATATGTTCAACTGAAGAGAAATCGTATTGTGAAATATCTTGCTTAATCAACATACGGAGCATAGTGGGTGGAGCGCAGAAGGTAGTGATTTTATGTTCTGCGAACATAGGCAATATATCCGCCGCGTCAAAACGGTCAAAGTCGTAAACGAAAGTGGGTGCTTCACAAAGCCATTGACCGTAAAGTTTACCCCACATTGATTTTGCCCAACCGGTATCAGAAATGGTAAAGTGCAACCCGTCTGGGTTTACGTTATGCCAATATTTTGCCGTGTGGAAATGCCCCAACGGATATTTATGATTGTGCGCTGCAATTTTGGGATAACCAGAAGTACCTGACGTAAAGAACATAAGCAACAAATCGTCACCACAAGGCGAATTTTCCGTCCTGTTAAAGTGAGTGCTATACATCGTATACTCTTCGTCAAAGTTACGCCACCCTTCACGAGTGCCGTTAACCATAATTTTATGCTTAACGGACGGGCATTTTGCTATTGCAATTTCCGCTTGATGCGCCGTGTCGCCGTCTGCCGTACAAATTATTGCAGAAACGCCTGCAGCGTTAAATCTATATTCAAAGTCGTGTTCTAAAAGTTGGTTGGTTGCAGGTATTGCTATTGCGCCGAGTTTATTTAAGCCTATCATAGCAAACCAGAATTGATAGTGACGCTTTAATACGAGCATTACCCTATCGCCTTTCTTAATACCGAGTGACTTAAAGTAGTTTGCACATCTTGCAGATTCCTTTTTAATATCTGTAAAAGTAAATCTTCTAACTTGTTTATCGCGCGAAACGTGCAACATTGCAAGTTTATCGGGCTCACGTTCAGCAAGCGCGTCAACCAAATCAAACGCAAAGTTAAACTTGTCTTGATTTTTAAACGTAATTGAGGTAGGCGTGCCGTCTTGGTCTTCAACAACGTCAATATAGTTACGGTAAATTCTATCTTTAGTATCTTTAACGCTTTCCTTTCTAACTACCTTTTCTTTAGGTATATCGGCAAGTTCTGGGATAGGTTCGCCCGTGGGGTTTAATACTATTGCGTAGAAAATACAGTCCCTACCGTTAACGGCAATCATTCCGTGTGGCTTATCACTATCGTAATAAATGCTGTCGCCAGGACCTAAAACTTCTTTATGTTCGCCGATTTGAACCATAAGGTAGCCGTCTACTACTATATCGCATTCTTGACCTGCGTGAGTGGTAAGTTCAATATCTTTGTGTTGCGCTTCTTCACTATAAACGCTGTGTACGTAAAGTGGTTCGGCTATTCTGTTTTGAAAGGCGTACGCAAGGTTATAATAAGTCATACCGTGCGCCTTTGCAATTTCTTGACCTTCGCCACGGCGAGTAACTGTGTGCGACTTAAGTTTAGGGCTATAACCTTCAATAATATCGGTTACGTTTACCGAAAGCGCAAGCGCACAACGATAAATAAAGGCAAAGTTAAGGTCACTTTTACCGTTTTCACACGCTAAATATTCTTCTTTTGAAACGCCCGTTTTACCTGCCATAAATTCAGGGGTAAAACCTTCAATTTCACGGAGTTCGCGTATACGCCCCGCCATTTCCTTGATTTTTAAATCAAGACCGTTAAAATTATCCATTAAAATCCTCCTGTAAGGGACAAAAAAACTCGCCCCAAAGTAATCTCTTTGAGACGAGTAAA
>JAZSJY010000209.1:0-12167 GCA_045534565.1 Christensenellaceae bacterium
GTAATAATATCCACCGTCGTTATTTACGGTTACTCCGTCCGGTATCGCTTGACCGTGAGTGATAAATTTACCATTACGCCATTGCGTTACTTTTGCAATTTCAAGGCTTGATACTATGAACATATTAGTGCCCTTAATATATCCCGTTGAAACGTCGCTACTGATTACGTACCCTAATTTCGTTTTTAATTCGCTCAAATCAACGAACACGCTGTTGCTAGTTAAGAACCCGAAAGATCTGCCGAACAACCCTGCAAACGTACCAACCGAACCACTTAATTTAACGCTTACGTTATTCATGGTTATGGGCATACTGCCGTTTCCACCAGCGCCACCTGCTAACGCAAATACTGCGTTTTCTACCCCGTTAGTTAAATAAGGCACGGCGTTTATTGCAACGTTTTGAACAACGCCGTAATATATCATTGAACCGAAATATCCTTTGGTGGGGATATATCCGCTTAAAGTGTATCCGTCGCCGTCAAATATTCCCTTAAAGCCGTAAGACGCGTTGCCTATTGCCGTAACGGCGTTATGCGTTATTTGACTTGCAATAGTTTCACTAACGTTCACGTTAGCAGTCATTATATACGTACCCGTTAACGACTTTTCTTCTGCCAAGTTAAAGTACAACATATCTTCTGCACTATCTATCGTCTTGGTGTACGCTTTTACGTGCATTTTGTATACGTTCGCTTGATCGGTGTAGACGCTGATTAACGCATTAGTTACTTGATCTCTTCCCTTGCCGTCAACCGATAAAGTAAAGCCTTTAATCTTGCCGTCTTCAACGGTAAGCGTTTGCTTATCTGCAACTGCCCTTATTGCCGTTTCGCCGTTAGCTAACATGCCGTTTGGCAATTCACCGTCAATAGCAGAGAATACGTACGGCGTTAATTCGGTATTATACTCTACTTCCGTCAACTGCCCTTGTCCAACGCTAATTAACTTATATTTGCTAAAAGTCAACCCGTCAATTTGATAAGTGGCGGTTATTATCGCTGCGCCGTCGTAATTTGCCTTTATAACGTCGCCCACACAACTAACGCAGTCGCTACTTGAAGACAAAGTAAAATCAATTGCTACGCCGTTTTTACTTAAAGACGCCGTCGTCTGCTCGGTCATGTTTAAGTTTTGGCTTTCTATAACGAATTCATAACCGTCGTTATGCTCAACGTTCAATAAATTTTCGCTATAATCGTAAAGTTGCTTATAATTTGCGTATTGTTTTGCGCCTTTTACTTCTAGCTTATAACTATTAGAATTATCCACGGCAACGTTTACGTCGTATTCTACGCCGTCAGCACTTGCGTATTTATTGCTTGCATAGTAAATTAAACTATTTGGAACGTTTTCCAACCCCGTTTGAGTGGTCGCAAAAGGTAAATCGCTTATTACTACTATGCCTTCTCTTTGTGAAGTAAGTCCCCTTGCTACGTATCCGTCTATTCTTCCAAAAGCGTAACCGTTAGTAGATACTAAATCAGTTAAATCTACGAATACGTTTTTATAATCTAAACAATAAGTGTCGTACGCGCAAATACCTGAAAAATCGCCAACTTTACCTGAAATTTTAACGAACACGTCTTGTACGGTTATCCTGTTTTTCGCAGACATATTGCCCACCAAATAGAACAACCCTGCCGAGTGGTCTTTACTATCTCTTCCACCGCTAGAAAGTTGAACGTCTAAATCAAAACGCACGTTTTTAATAACCGTTTGCGCGCTTTCCGTGTTGGCAACTACTGCACCAAAGAAACCTGCCCTATCAATAGGCGCAGTTATCTTAAACCCGTTACCGTCAAACACACCTGCAAAACCTGCGGTAGTGCTCAAATAATATCCCGTAGTGTCCACTCCCGTATGATTAAACGCTTCAGTTAACGTTATATCGCTTTCTAAAACCACGTAACCGGTAACGTTATCGCTAATAGTAGCGCCACTTTTAACGTTTAGGAAACTTAAATCTTTTTCGGTTTTAACCCTTGCGTAAGCCGCTTCAAGCGCAACTATATAGCCCTCTTTATCGTCTAATACGGTAACGCTAGTATTAGTAAGTTTATCTCTTTCAAGCGTCAACCCGAAAATAGCGTTGTCTTTTACGGTTAATTCTTTATCGCCTTGGAAAGCGTTTATAATTTGAACGTTTTGCTTTGCGAAAATCTTTTCTAAATCAAGCGCGCCGTTATACGCACTAAAATCAATCGCATCACCCTTATACTCGGTAACGGGTCTTGCAACTTCTATCGGTATTTCTTTAACGAACTCACCGTACGAAATTAAAAGTTTAGTATTGCCGTAAGCAACTGAAGATACCGTGCCGTTACTTACCGTTGCAACGCTTTCGCCACCGTCAGCTATAACTACTGAATATTCACTTTCACTTACCTTTTGACCGTCTTTTAATACTTCAATATCAATATCTTGACTAACGGGGAAAGTTTGTCCGTTATGATTATTAACCGTATAAATTTTAATTTGCCCCGTAAGACCACCGTCAACGATTATTTGAACGTCTTCTATAACGTTTATTTCAATAACTTCGTATAAAGTTGGATATTCTTTATCAAGCCACTTGCCTGAAACGGTAATTTTTACCGTTTCCGTCGTCTTTTCATTTACGGTTATTTTACCGTTTTCATCTACTGATACTGCCTGTTCGTTTGAACTTTCAAAAAAGAACTGCCCGTCGTCATACGTATGTTTATTAAAAGAAATGCCGTAATCAAGTTGATACTGCGAACCTACGTACGACGTTATCTTATTTGAAAATCCGTGTTTTTTATAAAGCGTAGGTACGTTGTCACCTATATTAACTTTTATTTCGCATTCAGCGGTAACACCGCCGTATTTTGCAAGCACTTTGGTTTCGCCTACCCCTACTGCCGACACCTTTCCGCTATTATCAACGACAGCAACTTGTTGGTTTAACGATTGCCAAGTAAAGTCAACCCAATTTTCTTTGGAATATTCGGCAGTTAATTGCACGCTATCCCCTAAAATCATACTAACGCTACTTGAACTGATAGTTATGGTTGGGTTTTCTGGTTTTTGAGTTTTTTCGTCGTCTCCACAAGCCACCATACTAATTGAAAAGCAACATATCATTAAAAAGGTTAAAATTTTAATTAGTTTATTTTTCATAATCCACCTTAATAATCAGCTAAAAACGCTTCTAATTCAGTATCTTGAACGTAATTATTTATTCGTTTCAAGTTATCTAATATCGTAACGTATTCGTCGTAATTTATTCTGTCGCTATAAAAGTTAAGCATGTGTACGGCAGGTGCAATATATTCTAAATCAATGTGATTAACTAATCTTAAATAAGTTGCGTAGTCGTTTAATTTATATTTTTCCACAGCCGTTTTTGCTTGTTCAATATCCTTCATCCACGAACGAAGCACGCCTTCTGGCCAGTATTCCATCTTGCCGTAATCGTTACCTAAAATAGTACAAGGCGCATCTCCGTCGCCCCTAGTAACGTTGAGCATATGAAGTCTTATCTTATTGAAAACTTCTTTCATTTGTGGCGCTGCTTCTTTATACATTGCGTTAAACCATTTATCAGTAAGTTCTGCAGAATCTAATGAACTATCCCATCTCAATTTTGCGTGAAGGTAAACGGACATAGTTTGGAAGTTGGTTGACATATAACCGCCGTTGCCTTCGTTTAGAATATAAGACGTGCCGTTTGCCGAAATATATTGATAAAAATCGGTAGTGTAGAAATTGAAAACGTCGTAAAACGAAGCGTCGTAAAGGAAGTTCTTGCTATACGTCCAAAGTCTAACGTTTTCGCACACGTCGTACCACGATTGCATGCACTCTCTTCTTTCGTCGTTTACAGGATCGTAAAAGTCTGTTACGTAAGAAAAACCAAGTGCTAACCAAACGCTGAGCATCGGGTGTAATTTTAGACCTTTATTTAATACGTATTTGCCGTTAATCTTCGTTGCAGGGCATTTTTCAAAACTGTTATATGCAAAAAACATAATGTTAAAATCGTCCCTTGCGTAAGGCTTACCTTCTTCGGTCATCATCCACTCTTCAACGCCTTTGCACATTTCGTTCACCAAAAGAATAACGCTTGCGCTATCAGCGCCGTATTCTTCCTTTACAGCCTTACACGCTTGACACGAACAAATAGAATCGTTGTCTTGCATGGTAATCGTCATGGTGTTTTTATGCGGGAATTTTTCTGGGCTATAATATTTAAGACTATCAATAACCTTTTGCGTGCATTTTTCCACCATTACTTGATAAGCGATTGCGTCACCGTGCGCCGTGTAGCACAACTGATCGCCCCTATCCGAATAAAAATATTCTAAATATTCTTGGTTATCTTCTTTGGGCAAATAATCGGTTGAATTGTGGAAAGCGTTCTGCTTGCTTTGACCAGGTTCGCCACGCCAAACGGGCATAAACGGTTGGTCAATTCTGCTAGTCGCCCTCATCCTTTCACGATACATATCCATATCGTAATCTGAAAATTTAGTATCCAACATCGTTGTGTAAACGATATTATCTTGAATATCAGGAACGTCGGTTATATCGTAATTTTTAAGTTTTAATTGTGAAACCTTATCAATTTCAACGGTATCACGATAATAATATTCGTAATTAAAAGTCGCTTGCATAAAGGCGTAAACTGCGTTTACTACACCTGATTCGGTTTCGCTTAACAAGAATACGCTCTTCCCTTTGGTTACTACTCTTGCACCGTAATTTTTTAAGTTGCTTAAATCTAAATCCAAACCTGAATTTTCATACACGGCAGTATTTCCAAGTGAAAAATATTTACAATCTTCACTATACGTTAAACCTTGGTCTGAAGATACGACCATTGACACGCCCGTTGCTAACTTAAACAAATGTAAGAACTCGTCTTTTGCCATTTTAAGTTCAACGCCGTAAGTTTCGGGCATAACTAAAATATAATCAGTTCTACCGTCCTTTACTACGTATTCGTTTGTATCTTCTGCATTAAAAACGTGTACACCTTGATATTTAACTTTACTAAATTCGCTTACTTCATCACCACACGCAGTTGAAAACGCACATAAACAAATCATTACGACAGCGCATATATAAACGATTATTTTTTGTAATTTACTTTTCATTTTTCAACCCCTTATTTTACGTTGAGTTGATAGTCTTTGACCGTTATATTGCCTAAACTATCGTAAGCGTACACGTAAACCGTGTAAGAGCCCCTTTGGTTGGGCGTAAAGTGCGATTGTTCCCATTGATTTTTATCAAAGTTCACTAAATTGTAATAAACGTAGTTGCCTTGAGCGTTATTATAAACTGCAACCGATACGACTATATCTTGCTTTTCGTCGTAATCGTCGCTAGCATCAATATTTATGGTATGGGTTTCCCCTAAATTTATTGAAACTAAAGAAAGTTTAGCGTTGTCTTTAATTACTACGTTAGGACCTTGTTCGTCACCGATTGAATTAAGACTTAACCAACCTGGTGAAATAGTTTGCCTTCCGTTAGTGTCTTTTGCATCAAACAAGATTGAATAGTCACCTACTTTTTCAAGTAAAATAACGTACTCTCTATCAGTAGGACAAGTTCCGTCAAGTAAAACACCGTCTTTACTCATGACAAAATTTCCGTTAGGGTCTGTCACTACGAGCGTAAAATCTTCGTTTAACACGCCCGATAAAACGTCCACGGCACAGGCCCTAGCTATAACGAACTCTTCACCCGTTTTTGCGTAGTTAATTTTAGACGTGTATGAAACTACTGGCCCAACGTTATCACGCGTGGTCGCTGTCAGCGTTTGATTTAACAATTGTTCTAACAGTATTTTAGATTGACCGTAAACGCCTTCTAATTCAAAACTAATTAAACAATATCCCGTCTTAAAATCATGTTCAAATTTATAAGAGCCAAAGTTACGCAAATTAAAATACTCTGTAAGTGAGTTATAAGAAACGTTAATGCTTTCCGTGTCTGACGCAAAATTACTTCTCATAAAATTATTTTCTTCGCCGTCAATACTTAAAGCTAATCCACCGTTGTTTTTAATGAAAGATAATTTTATCGTATTTTGCCTATCGTAATAATCGGTGAACACAACGTTAAACTTTTCAAAATTATCGTAATTTTCAAGCAACTTAAACTTAAATTCAAAACCGTTTATTACCGTTTTATTTATAAAGTCCAGCGTAAGTTTTTCGCCGTTTCTTTGCGTGCTAAAAACTATTCCATCCGTTTGCGCTTGTGCGTCAAATTCCCCAACGAAATACTTGGTCATATCAACGTTTGCCCTACTGCCTACGTTAACTACTGGTATTTCAGCGCTATAACAAGGTTCTACACCTTCGTACGAATACATAAATTTTGCCGTTTTTGCATTTACGTCAACGGTAAAGTTATTAGCGTCAATCGCTTGATACTCCCCGTCGTCAAACTTAACCATAGTTTGCGCTTCGTGAGTGATGATTTGTTCGTTTGTGTAATCGTAAACCAAAAGACTATCTATAGAACACTTTTTACCAGCCATTAAATAAGTTGGAACTACGGGCTCTTCAATAAACCTTACTACGTCTGATTGAATTGCACGGAAATTATATTCATAGGTGTATCCGTAATAACGATCACCGTAGTTATAAATCAGTTTATAGTCGCCTAACTTTTCTATAATTATCGCTTTAGAAAAATCTACGCTATAAACGGTGTTATCGGGATAAACTATCTGCGCTACGGTATCCACGTTGCCGTTTATGCTTAATACGGTAGGTTGTGGAACAAAGATATCTTCGCCAACTTTTACTTCGGTTAATTTTTCTACCGAAAATTGAGTAGCCTTTCCGTCTTCCACTTCAATACACATTAAGCGCACGCTTTCTTGGGCAATATTGCCGTACTTATCTTTTGCCGAATATACTACGCTATATTCACCCACTTTCGTAGGTGTGAACTTGCCGTTAGCACAGTCTACCGTAACGGGTATACCCGACGCTAAATAGAATACTTCTGCGCTAACGCCGTCTATCAAGTTAATATCTGTTGCCGTTGCATTAAACAACTTAAATTCTTCGTCTTTAACTATATAAACGCCGTTATGATCGGTTTGTTGATATTCAACGCTGATTTCAGGTTTTTCGTTATCAAAATAATTAGTCGCTTGAAGGTCTTGTCCCTTTACGCCGTCAATTTCCATTATTGATAACTCTAAAAGGTCTGACTTTGCGTACTTTTCGCCCCTAATGGATATAAAAACTTCGTCAGAAGTAAAACCCTTAAACGCTTTGTCGCTGAAAAAATCTTTATTAGTGGTATCAATAATAGGCATCCACTCGTCCACGTGTGAAAGGGCGTACGTCCAACTGTTTTTATAGTCAAAACCAACGGTTACGTCTCTAACGAAAACGGTTGGATTAGGACTTGATGCAACTAACGTTATACCCCAGTCTTCTTCTATACGGGAAACGTAGCTAACGCCGTTAATAAAAGTCCTATCGTGTTCAACGTTTAACGTTTCACCTTTGGACATATACCTACTAGTCGTTCCTGGTAGAGCCGTTCTAAAATCAATTGCCCTACTGTATTCGTTGACGATATCAATATAATTTTCTTGGTCGTAGCAGTCGGTTATCCTTATGATAATGCGCTCTGCAACGTAGTTATCTATATATTGCGGGGTGTAAAAATGCACCAACGAAGTTATATTTTCACTATCAAGTTTTACAGGCGAATTGTAATAGAACGTTTCGCCTTCTGCAAGTTTTACAGTCAACGCTTCAGGCAATACGCTGTTTGCAAAATCGGTCTTTCCGTTTTCGTCTTTGGCAACCGTTTTCCACGGTGCCGTGTAATTATCAATTTTATCGTAATGCGGGCATTCTTCTGCATATTCGTAAGACGATAACTCTGAACTTACGCCGTAAACGAGTTGTTGAACGGAAAAACTTTTTTGAGCAACCATATACTTTCCGTCTTCCGTCTTAAAAGAATATTTCAAAATATATTCGCCCACGTCGTCTAATTTGTAAGAGCCTTGGGAAAAAGCTTCGCCCGTTGGGGAAACGAGCACCCCGTCTAACGACGTATAAGTTTGTTCGTTGTAACTAATATCTACTTGACCAAGCGTAAAAGTTTCGCCAAGCATATAAATATCTTTAATTTCTGCTACTATTTTGGCTTCGGTGGCTTTTACGCTTTTCCTGTTGCTATTAAAGGTAAATGCAAAACACACTAAGCACGTAGTAAACGCTATTAGAAGTATTAAAATACATCTATTTATTTTTGATTTTTTCATATTTTCTCCAAATCACTATTCTTTTAATCCGCCCATAGAGACGTTACCGAGTAATTTATTCCTAAATATTACGAAGATTATTATCATAGGAACGGCAAGAACCATACCACACGCAATTTTTGCAGGGGCGTTGTTCAAATTTAACGACGAATCGGTTGTCGTGTTCGCATAATATATTCCGTATGCCAACGTTGGATAAGACGGTAAATATAACAGCGGGGTGTTATAATCGTTCCAGAAAGTTATTGCGTTTAACAAAAATATAGTTACTATCGTTTTAGACGCAAGTGGCAGTACTATTGAAATTAATATTCTAAATTGAGAAGCCCCGTCAATTTCCGCCGCCTCCAAATATCCGTTAGACATTCCTTGGAAAAACGCCAAGAATATTAAAAAATACATTCCTAAAAAGGTTGATTGTTGCACGGCTATCCCAAGAAAACTATTATAGAGCCCTAAATCCCTTAAAAGTTTTACTGACGCGGGTTCTGCACCGACGATATGCACGGATAATATTACGATAGCGAACGTCACGACGAATTTACTCAATTTATAAGAGTATTTTGCGCACATATACGCAACTACACACGGAACTATCGTTCTTATTCCACCTGCAATTACTACGTACAAAATAGAATTGAGCAACATGTTTAATAAGTTTGCTTCTACGTCGTCAAAAACTTCACGCCCTCTTGAATAATAGCCAACCGATTGTGTAATTACTACGTTGCTTAAATTCTTATAATATTTCAATCCCCAAAACGCTTCTTTGCTCATACCGTTTACGTCGGGAAAAGAAAGTGCGCTAAAACTAAATTCAAGGTCGTCTTTAAGCGAAGTCATTAGCCCCCACCCAAGTACGAATACTTGTGATATAGCGTAAAGAAGCAAAAGACTGAAAACTATTACTATAAAAATTGTGGCAGTAGGCCCTTTAAGCCTTTTGTTTGCCTGAAATTTACTTTGTTTTTTCATTACGCTTCCCCCACTAATCTACGCTAGGACCTATTTTTTCAAGCAACTTTCTTATTAGTACAGTTATAGGTGCAACTATTACGGTAAGAATAAGTCCATAAGCAGAAATTACTGGATACGGCATCAACTTTGAACCTGGTTCAACGAATACGTCTGCTTCCAAAGTATTTATGTAAATATCGTACCCTATGGTTTTATATACTGAATTACTACCAAAGAAGGTATGCAAATTCATCGTACTCGTGAATATTGCCGCCATTTGAACGATCAAAAAAGTCACGTACGTGCTGTAAATATTTGGAAAAGTGATGTAAAAAAATTCTTGTATAATGTTTGCGCCGTCAAGTTCACACGCTTCCACTACGGATTCGTTAATTCCACTCATCGTTCCCGTATACATAAGAACGTTCGTTCCAAAACTAACCCATACGTTATAAAAAATTACTACCCAAAGTTTAGTTTCGGGGTTGGATAATAACCCTTGCGCCGATTGATTACCCGTAATTTTAACCACTATTTCCCTATACACGTCGTCAGTAATGTACTTAAAAAGCATTACGAAAACTACGCCTGATATCATTTGTGGCATAAAAAGCATCACCTTAAAGATACCCGAACCTGGGCATCTTTTGTAGATATAATAAGAGAAAATTAAGGCTAAATTCATTGAAACCACTATGGTAATCAAGAACATAACTAAGGAATTTTTTATCATTTCGCCCGAATTGATAAACCTATTCCACGCCTCGCTAAAGTTGCTAAGAGTGGTAGTTATGGTGTAAGTTCCTTCTACGTAGTCAACCGTATGCTTTTGAAAGGCAAGTAGAATACTGCTAAAATTTTGGTAGCAATAAAAAACTGCAACTTGCAATAGCGGATAAGCCATTATAATAGCATAAAATATAAGTCTTTTCTTTTTCCTAGACAAAACGTTTTGCTTTAATTGAGCGCCCGTTTGTTCAGCGTCTTTGCTTTTTTTCACGCTAATTCTCCCTATAATTAGTCAGTGCTAACACCAGATGCTTTCAAAATTCCTTTCCATTCATTTTCAGAAATACTTGCAAACTTAAATTCGGTATACGTATCTGCATACGCTGCACCTGCAGAACCTGCTTTTAAGTTGCCAAGGAACGAACTTGTTACTTCACCTGCGCCCGTATAAACGCTAAGCAACCCGAAGTTGAATAAGTTAGACGAGTTAAGGTAAACTTTATTCATGTTATAATACGGTTTTTCTTGAGTAGTAAGCATATCCGCCATAGATTGATAGAATTTTGATATACCGTTATAAACTGCGGGGTCTAATTTATAGTTAACGTTATAGGTCATACCCGTTTGTTTGGTAAAGTTGTTCATATTTTCATCAGTATAGGCAAAATGAATAAAATCTTTTATTACGGCAAGCATTTCTTGAGTATCTTTTTTGCCTAATACGTTGGCGTTTACGACGCAAGTTCCACTACCGAATCTTTCTATCATATAATCGTGTGCGTTTTCTTTATTATCAGCAGTTACGCTACCACTCCATTGAACTGGTAACGACATCCACCTTAAATCTCTATCTTGCCCGTTTACACAACCAGGGGTAAGCCTTTTATACGTGTCAAAATTACCGTTTTGAACTGATTCGTTCCACCAGTATCCGCCGTCTACGTGCATTGCAACCCTTTCAAAAGTATTGCCTGAAAGTGATTTGCCGTTGCATATAAAACGCTTTTGGGCTTCTACGTGGTTGATATTACCAGAACCGATTTGTTCGGAAAAATATCCTTCTTTATACATAATTTCTATAACGGCGTTAGCGTAATATCTTTCTACCATATCCCTTGCTTTATAGCCGTTATCCATAGTTATAGTAACCTTTTCAGTTTTAGGCTTTTTAATGCTTACTTTATTAGTTTTGAAAAGATATTGATCGTCGTAAACACCCGTAACGATTTCTACTTCGCCGTCAAAATTGTAATACGAAGAATATCTTGCGCCTGCTAAACTTTTCCACAATTCACTTACTAGGAGGTTAGAATAGTTGGGGAATTCACCTGAAACTGAAACGGGCGCAATGTTAAGTCCGCTTCTCTTCATATAATGGCACAAAACCAACCATTCTGAAATAGACGAAGGTAAACCGTCGTCAGTCGTATTAGGTTTGCCGTCAGGTCCTAAAGATCTTGGCGAATCTAAATCGTATACGAGTTTTATGGTTGCATCTTCACCAAACGATTCTACGTAATCGGTTGCAGTATATTCCGAATACTCTTCAGCAGTAGCAGTTTCACTTGCAATATACAAGCGTTCTCTATTGAAAAGTTCTGCGTCGTAAGTAACGCCTTCTAAATAAATTTCCGAAGGTATTCCGTATATGCCCGTACCGTAAGTATGTTTAACTTTTAAGATATCGTCTACTTTATCGGCAATAGAAACGGGTTCGCCATTTCTCAATTCGTACTCGTCGCCAACTTTTATATCTTCGTTCATAATATCCGATAATTCTAAAAGAAGATCTTTTGCCGCAAAAGATACTATTGAACTTGATTTTATAAAATAGATATCGTCTGCAACGCCTGCAATATTATTCATATCAACGGAAAGCGTGCCGTTAGTTTTTACGTCAACACCTTTTTTGCCAGGCGCATACTCTTTGTTTGCATACTTTTCTTCAAAAGCCTTTTCTAACGTTGTAAGCCACTTGTCGCCCGTTCCCCCGTTTGCGTGAACTACGCGAAGTATGGTTTTTCCGCCAGAACTACTATCCGGCCCACATCCTATCGCACCAAGTACTGTTAAACAAAGCACGATACACATTAAAATTGATAAGAATTTTTTCATTTTATACCTCCAAATCGTTGTATATTTTTAAGTTATAATTCTATAACTTTTCCGCCGTTTAGTCTGCTTTCTTCAGCCTTAAAGCCCA
>JAZSJY010000005.1:0-2406 GCA_045534565.1 Christensenellaceae bacterium
TAAAAACAAATGAGTTCAAGGTCAATTCACAAACTGCAACAAAGCAAAAAACGCAATGGATGCAAATCCACTGCGTTTTTTGTTGGTCGGAGTAGCGAGACTTGAACTCACGGCCTCTTGCCCCCCAGACAAGCGCGCTACCAACTGCGCCATACCCCGACGAAAATTATTAAATTTTTGTATTGCAACAGGCTACTACTTTATTTAACGGTAGCGCCCAAGGCACTTCCATTCTCGTGCCATAAGGGCACTCGCGGGCTTTGGCTACAAACAGTTTGCTTAACTATTTGCTTAACGCGTCGCCCCAACTGCGCCATACCCCGTTAGCGTGATATATTGTATCACAACTTTTTTTATTTTGCAACAAAATTTAAGGTAAATATTAGACAGTTTTTAAAAAAAATGATACAATATTTCAAGTAAACGAATTTTGATAGGTTTTTTATGAGAATTAGAAGAAAAAAACACTTAAAAGAACGCCTTGATTTAGTTAAAGATTATTTAATTGTTCCAGAGCGCGACCAAGCAAACGTTTTGCTTGCAGTAAAAGATAAAAAATATTTTAATTATATAGAACTTTTTGGTAACGAAAACCCCGTTGAATTAGAAATCGGCTGTGGAAAAGGTGGTTTTATAATAGAAAAGGCTAAAAACAATCCTAACGTTAATTTTCTTGCCGTAGAACTGTTAGAAAATATAGTGGTTATGGCATGCGAAAATGCAAAGGCACAAAAATTAACTAACATAAAATTCGTAAATAGCGGAGCGGAATATTTACCGCGCTATATTCCTGAAAACAGTATAAGAAACGTTTACCTAAACTTTTCGCCGCCGTATCCAAAAGACGGGTATGAAAACAGGCGTTTATCGTCAAGCAGATACGTTTTGGGGTATAAATCGTTTTTGATTGAAGGTGGTTCAATTTACCAGAAGACAGACGACGAAGGTTTTTTTAATTATTCGTTTGAAAAATTTTTAGAGCACGGATTTAAGGTCGTTAATATTACCGAAGGGTTAAACGACGGAACGTTAGAAAACGTGCAAACTGAATATGAAAGCAAATTCCGTGCGTTAGGGATGAAAGTTTACGGTTTGATTGCTACAAAATAAATATAGGTTAAAATAACCGTAGTTTTTCTACGGTTATTTTATTTTTAACTTTACATATTCAATTTTTTATTATATAATATAAGAAAAATATTACTGTGGAGACGGTATGAAGTTTATTCATTGTGCAGACTTGCATTTAGATTCAAAAATTGAAAACATTTCTACTGAAAAATCAAAAAAACGTAGAGATGAAATTTTGTCTACTTTTGAAAGGCTAGCCGATTTTGCTACTGAAAGGCAAGTAACGGCAATAATCATTGCTGGTGACATGTTTGATACCGCAAGGGTTACTGAAAAAACTAAAAACAGGGTAATTTCCGCAATCAATAGAAATTCTACGGTAGATTTTTTATATCTTTCTGGTAATCACGATGAAGATAATTTTATATCTTCGCTTGAGCAAATTCCTTCTAATTTGAAAATTTTTGGCGATAGTTGGACGGCGTTTAACTACGGTGAAGTAACTATTTCGGGTATTCGTTTTACGCCTATAAACTTAAAAACTGTGTATGATAGTTTAAATTTATCACCAAAGCAAGTTAATATAGCAGTTATGCACGGTCAAATAGCAGGTTATAAAAGTCAAATGGATGCTGAAATTATAAGTCTACCAAAACTTCGTGATAAGAATATTGACTATTTGGCGTTGGGGCATATACACGGTTACGCAACGGGCGAAATTGATCTTCGTGGCAAATATGCTTATAGTGGTTGTCTTGACGGTCGTGGTTTTGATGAAACGGGCGAAAAAGGGTTTGTTTTAATAGACGTTGAAAACGGAAAACTTTCAACCGAATTTACCCCTTTTTCTTCAAGGGATATTTTTACGGTGGAAATGAGTGTTGAAGATAAACAATCTTGGTATACGGCACAAGGGGATTTTATTGAAGAATTAAAGTCAAAATATTCAAAAACTAACCTAATTAAAGTGGTGCTTAAGGGTGGCAGAAAAGCAGATTTTGAAATTGATTTGCAAAACTTTACGAATAAACTTAACGAGTATTTTTTCTTTGCAAAAGTTTACGATAAAACCGAACTTAAAATTGATGAAAACGATTTTGCTTTTGATAAGTCCGTTAGGGGCGAATTCGTGCGCGCCGTTTTAGCAAGTAATCTTACTGACGAAGAGAAAAAGCAAATAATTTTAGTCGGCTTAAATGCGTTAAAGGGGGAAGATTTGTAATGAAACTTACCAAATGTTACGTATCATCTTTTGGTAAATTGAAAGATTTTACCTATGATTTTAACGATAATTTAAATACTATAAAAGAAGATAACGGTTGGGGTAAAACTACT
>JAZSJY010000125.1:0-3279 GCA_045534565.1 Christensenellaceae bacterium
AGAATTGTATTTAGAAAGGGTAGATGAACTTATTGAAAGTAAATATATCCTTGCTGATATTAAGATTGTTAACGTGTTGAAGGCTATTGCGTCTTCGGACACGATTTTGGCGTTGTTCAAAAATTGCCTTGCTGATTTTGACTATTGGGAAGCGCAAAAAAAATATTTGATTAAAAGTCAATATTTAGGCGAAAATAAGGGCGAATACGTTATGCCCCCTAATTCAAGAGAATTGCTTTCCTTCGTGTTTAGCGTGCTTATGGATATTGACGCAAAGCGCATAATTTTAGGCGACTTTATTTCTAAATATTTTTACGTTGACGGCAGTTTTTCTTCTTCGTACGAAGCCTTTATCAATTCTATGATTAAGCCTTTTAAGAATTCTGTTAAAGTGCTTATGGAAAACGTTATTGAAGGCAAGTTGCAAGACCCCGTTGAAGCAGTTACAGAAGAAGAACAAAAAAGGGCAAAAGAAGCTGAAGACGCTGAAAAACAACAAGCAAAAGAAAAAGAACTTTTGGAAAAGGCTTACGGTAAAAGCGTGAAGGAAATTAAAGAACTTTTGCTTGCTGATAAGCAACTTATAAAAACGAGTTCTATTAAAGATAACGTTAAAAACGAAATAATTTTGGTTATTGATATGCTTGCAAACGTAGTTGATAGCCAAGATAAAGACGCTATTGAATACGCTTTCGTTTCGTATAAGTACGTATGTAAGGCTTTCCCGATTAAATTTTTAGGTAGAGTTAAAAAGATTGATAAACTTTTAAAGGACGTAGTAAATGGACTTTAAGGAAAAAACGGTAACCGAAGAATATCTTTATAAAGGAAAAATATTGAACTTACGTAAAGATCAAATAGTTTTGCCAAACGGTAGCCCTGCCATAAGGGAAGTGGTTGAACATAGTGGCGGAAGCGCAATTTTATGTGAAGTAGACGGCAAAATTTTGCTCGTAAAACAATTTCGCTATCCGTATAAAGAAGAAGTGCTTGAAATACCTGCTGGTAAAATAAATTTAGGTGAAACGCCCGAGCAAACTGCTATTCGTGAACTTGAAGAAGAAGGCGGTATGAAGGCAGACCGCGTTGAAAAATTGTTTGACGTGTATCCTTCGCCTGGGTATACCGACGAAATAATACGCGTATACAGGGCTATAAACCCAACTAAAACTAAAATGCATTTAGATGAAGACGAGTTTTTATCGGGCGAGTGGTTTGATAAGAAACAATTAAAACTAATGATAGATAACGGAGAGATTAAGGACGCTAAAACGCTAATTGCTCTTCTAAAAATACTTTGATAAGGCTGAATTTGAAAAACTAAAAAGGAAGTTGACTTAATTGAAAAGAGTAGACGTAAGAAACGTTGCAATAATAGCGCACGTAGACCACGGTAAAACAACCCTTGTAAACGAAATGTTAAAACAGGGTGGTATTTTCCGTGATAATCAAGAAGTAATGGATAGGGTAATGGATTCGGGCGACCTTGAAAGAGAGCGCGGTATTACCATACTTGCAAAAAACACTTCTGCTTTTTATAAAGGCGTAAAGATAAATATAGTAGATACCCCTGGTCACGCAGACTTTGGTGGTGAAGTAGAGCGTGTTCTTAAAATGGTAAACGGCGTTTTGGTGTTGGTTGACGCTTGCGAAGGTCCTATGCCACAAACGCGTTTCGTTATGCAAAAGGCGTTAGAACTTAATCATAAATTGATTATAGTAGTTAACAAAATTGACCGTCCTGACGCAAGACTTTCTGAAGTTCAAGACGAAATTTTAGAATTGCTTTTTGACCTTAACGCTAACGACGATCAAATTGAAAGCCCTATTATTTTCTGTTCGGGTAGGGCAGGTACGGCAACTACCGATTATAAAGTTCCGGGGCAAGATTTAACACCGCTTTTTGATACTATCATCAATCACTTTGAACCGCAAGAAGTAGATATGGACGGGCCTTTCCAAATGTTAGTTTCGTCAATAGACTACAATGAATACGTTGGTAGAATAGGTATCGGCAGAATTGAACGTGGTAAGGTTGCCGTTAACCAAGACGTGCAAACTTGTAACTATAACGTAAAAGGTAAAGAAGTTAAAGGTAAATTAGTTAGCATATACCAAATTGAAGGGCTTGCAAGGGTGCAAGTAGAAGATGCGAAAGCAGGCGATATAGTTTGCGTTTCTGGGTTAGAAAACATTTCTATCGGCGATACTATTTGCTCGCCACAACTCGTTGAACCCGTGCCTTTCGTTAAAATTTCCGAACCTACCGTTGAAATGCTATTTTCGGTAAACGATAGCCCCTTTGCGGGTAAGGAAGGTAAATTCGTTACCACAAGGCATTTGCGTGATAGGTTGTTTAAGGAAATGCTTAAAGACGTTTCTTTAAGGGTTGAAGAAACTGATTCAGCAGATTCGTATAGAGTTTGCGGTAGGGGTGAAATGCACCTTTCAATTTTGATTGAAACTATGCGTCGCGCAGGCTACGAATTCCAAGTTGGCGCACCCAAAGTTATGTACAAAGAACAAGACGGTGTTATTTTAGAACCTATGGAAAGGTTAGTAGTTGACGTTCCCGAAGATAAAACGGGTAGTGTTTTCTCAAGCATGGGCGTTAGAAAGGGCGAACTTTTACAGATGGAAAATATAGGTAGTCGTATAAGGCTTGAATTTAAAGTTCCAGCGCGCGGTTTATTCGGCTATAAAAGTCAGTTCTTAACCGAAACCCGTGGCGAAGGCGTATTCAATACTATTTTCTACGGCTACGAAGAATTTAAAGGTGATATTGAAAGAAGGTCAACGGGTTCACTCGTCGCATTTGAAACGGGCGAAGCAGTTACTTACGGACTTTATAACGCGCAAGGTAGGGGACAACTCTTTATCGGCGCAGGTACCAAAGTTTACGAAGGTATGATAGTCGGCGTATCGCCAAAATCAGAAGATATCAGCGTTAACGTTTGTAAGAAAAAACACCTTACAAATACCCGTGCGTCTGGTTCTGACGACGCTCTCCGTCTTGAAACCCCAAAACTTATGTCGTTAGAAGAAGCAATGGAATTTATCAACGACGACGAAATATTAGAAATTACCCCACAAAATATTCGTCTACGTAAAAAAACGTTAGACACGGAAACAAGACTGAAGAGAAAGGCGCGTGGCTTAGAATAATTTTTAAGGGCTTATATACTACGCAATACTGCGTTACTGCAATGTTAAAACGACTTCAATAACCAACAAGGTTAATTTCATCCGTTTTAACAAGCGAGCCTTGTCTTGCTTGTA
>JAZSJY010000200.1:0-3298 GCA_045534565.1 Christensenellaceae bacterium
AAATTGAAAGCGACCCCTTCTATTTTATGCCGGGGAACGACGTGCAAGAAATTGTAGGGCTTTCATACGGATTATTCTTGCCTATTTATATAATTTTCGTAGTAATATATTTCAATATATTCTATCTAATAGGGGATAGAAAAACCGTTTTCAAAAGAAAGAAAAAAGCCTAAAAAAACAAAATAAAAAAGGGTAGAGCAATCTACCCTTTTTTTGTTTTAAGCAACTACGCAAATAACGTAACCGGTAACTGCGCCGTCAATGGTGGAAATAACGAATTTTAATTTATATTCGCCAGAAGAAATAGTTTGGTCGGTAATCTTATTGCCGTTTGCATCTGTTATTTCTTCGTTGTTGATGGGGTAGCCGTATTTAAGGACTTGTGCCATCATCTTTCTTCTTAATTCCGTATAAGAAGTTCCTGCGTTTGCGGTAACGTTAAAATACAATTTCGTAGTGTATTCTACTATTAAACGTTCTTCAACGCTAGTTATATTTATTTTAACGGCAGAAGTTTCAATGGTGTCGTTTATCGTATCAACGAAACCTATTGCCTTCATTTCGCTAACCCTAATTTGTTCGTCATTAGTTACGGCGTAAGCAACTACAACGTATCTATTTTCTTCTAAAGCGGTTGGAATATCGTATTCGCCCGAAGCAGAAAGGGTAAAGTCATTGCCGTCGTAGGTAACGCTAGTAACGGTATCAACAGTTTTTAGATCTACCGTGTTTTGACTTAAAAAATTGCCGTTTTCGTCTATGCGTGCAAGACCTATTTGTAATTTATATTCGGTATCTTTTTCTAATACTTTAGATTTTTCTACCGTAATAGAAAGGTTATCAATTTGAATTTTTCCTGCGTTATAGGTTGCGCTATTAAGAGTCAATGAGTCAACCTTTGCAAAAGTTTGCCTTTTTGCTACTTTGGCAGACATAAATTTCTTTACTTCTTCAGCGCCTTTTACACTTTCATATTCGTTAAATAATGCGTTTATTTTGTTAAAAATTACGCTTTCTGCGTTCGTAAAGTTTTCGTCAGAGTTCATCAAGTAGCCGTTCCAAGTGTAAAAAGAAGGCAATGAGTTAGCAATTTCGCTATTTTTCAATATGTTGTTTTCAATATCGGTTAATTCGTATTTACAAGTCAACCCGTTGTCGTTTAAGAAAGTTTCAAGTAAAGATAATTTTTCCTTTAACGATAGACTTACGTTCATTTCAAGCACTAAAGAAACGTCGTATTGTGGGTCTGCAAAACCGGGGTTAGTGTAGAATTCAAAGTAAACGTCGTCAACTTTAATAGTGCCTTCGCTGTAAGCGAATTGATCGTTTAGCGCAATATATTCGCCGTTATCTAAACCAACCTTAAGTTTATTTCTATCTGCATAGTTAACGTCAATATAAGTTTTTTCACCGCCGTCATAAGAATTTATGAAACAAGTTTGTTCGTCGGCAAAAATTCCACTTATTCCGTTGAACGCAGATAGGTGAATAGTTAAACCGCCAGAATAGTTTGAAACGATATCTTCTTTAAGGTCAACCGTACTAACAGTTCCGTAGTCGTCGCCTAAAGAAGTATATTCGCCATAACTATGGAAAGCAAATTCGTCGCTTATAATTACGCTTCTATAATCGTCTTTATCTGGCATGAAAATATTCCAATAGCCTTTATCTTGTTCGGCGATAAGGTAATCTGTGGCGTTCCCGTCGTGCCCGTAATAATATTCGTATCTTTCGTTAGGGATATATACTAAAAATACGGGGTTATCTAAAACGCCCTTTTCCATACTCGTATACATAAGCGAGTAAACGCTGTTAGAATCTGCTCTCGTTTCTCTTTCAACAACCCAAAGACTTTTTATGCCGTGGTCGTCTTCGTAGTATTCAAGCAAGGTTTCTTTGTTTTGCGTTACGTCTAAATAGAATTTAGAATTGCCGTCTTTTACCCATTTGTTAACTATATTTAATTCGTTTTTAAGATAATTTATGTTTTTAGCAGCGCTTTCAACTCTATAATCAATTTCAAACAAGCGTGATTCCACAACCAACCCTTGTGACGACGCTCCGCTTATATCTTTAAAATTGTATTCGCCGTTGTTTTTATATACTTTTCCAGCAGGGCTTTGGTGTACTAATTCACCAAGGTCAGCGCTTGAGAACGGCGTAATATCGTTAAGCGTTACGGCGTTGAAATTTGCCGTGAAGGGTGAGTTTATAGGTTGAGCGTTATTTTTTGCACCTTCTTCAAACAAATTTTCCCAGTCAAAAGATTCGTCTGCGTTGTTCATGTTTTCTCTTGCCAAAAGTATCTTTGCGGCTTCCGTGCCTTTAATCTTATTTGCGCCCATGTAAATAAAGGGGATAGAGCCGATTAAAAATACAGCCCCTAAAACGATACTTAGCGTTATTGCAATAACTTTTTTATTTTTTTTCATAATGGTCTCCTAAATTAAATTCTACTTTCAATATATCCTAAAATCTTGCTTAAAGTTAAATTTTCAAGATTATTAAAATCAGTTCGTTCAATAAAATCAATAACTTCTTTTATTTTGTCGTCTTTTACACGATAAATTAAAAAGGTCGTTTCCAAAAATCTTTTTATCTTTCTATCAATAGTAAAGTATTTGTCGCAATCTATCGTTAAAAAATTTCGCATAATGCCTGCGGCGGCAATTTCTAATTCGTAAAAATCTTTTTCTTCAAGGGTGGGTAATTGTTCCTTAAAAATATGTTGCAGTTTTTTGGTTAGATTGTTGTATATTATCTGTGATGAATTCGCCATTGAATATGAAACTATATACATTTCTTTCATTTGCTCGTTCTTATGCGCAATGCGTAATTGCAGGGCAGTTTCAACTGCGTATTGCAGTATTTTATCGTCAGTAATATTTTTTAAATAATTTGATGCTACTTCAAATTGACAATCAATAACGTACCCAACAAGTTCGCATACTAACGCTTCTTTAGTCTTAAATGCAAACATTAACGAGCCGTAGTTTACTTTTGCCGTTAAAGCAATATCTCTCATCGTCGTTTTTTTGTAGCCGTTTTCTAAAAACATTTTTATTGCCGTTTGCAATATTTTAGTTCTAACGCAATTTTTACTAGATGCTTCCATAATCCCTCTCTATACCGTGATATAGTCTTTGATATAGAATAACATAAAAAAATAGAAAAGTCAACCCCAAAGCCCCAACTTTAAAAAACTTTTAAAAGCAAAAACGCACCAACGTTTGTTGATGCGTTCGTGTGGTATAGAGTGCGAAATGCAAAATTACTATTATTCCCTAAAGTTCAATTA
>JAZSJY010000038.1:0-12043 GCA_045534565.1 Christensenellaceae bacterium
CGTTATGAATTTGCAACGCAAACGTTATGATATGATTGCCTATCTAATCTATAACTTGGCGAAGCCAATCATAACGATACGAAGTATCTCATAACTTATAACTTGCCCGCAAGGGCAATCATAGTTTAGCGTGAATACTCCGTTAAGAGTATCACGCTAATTCCTTGCGTTTTTTTATTTTAATATACCTTCTAAAAATTCTTTTATCGCTAATAAAAATAAAATTCCTGCGCCAACCCACTCTGCGTATTTATTGAAAACTTTGCCTAGTAATTTACCGAAAAGTAGAGCAAGCGTTACGAGAGCAAAAGTTATGCCTGCAATAATTATTACCGAAAGGTAAACTGGTACGCCGTTGACGAGCGTAACGCCCACGACTAATGCGTCAATACTAGTTGCAAGCCCTTGCAAAAGCAATACAAGAATTGTAAATTTGCGTATTTTTTGTTCTTTTTTTACTTCAACTATTTTTTTGCTTTCTCTTTTTTCTTTGATAATATCAATCACTATCTTTAAGGCTAACAAAAAGAAGATGCCTGCAGAAATATAATCAAGAACGCCTGCAATGTAATCTTTAAATAGCCACCCGAAGAAATACCCTATAAGTGGCATAACGCCTTGGAATAGCGCAAAGGTTATGGGCATAGCCCACTCTTTTTTCTTATTGAGCGCGTCTTTATAGGTTGCGCAGTTTGCAATGGTAAGAGCGCAAGCGTCAATTGCAAGCGCAATACCTATGAATACTATATTTAAATAATCCATAAAAAACCTTGCTTTCAGTATATATAATTATATTGATTTTGTCAAAGAAAATATGCTAAAATATAGGTATGGTTAAAATTACTGAAGAGTGGGATGAAATATTAAAAGAAGAATTTTCTTCCCCCGAATACCTTGCTTTAAGGGAATTTTTGAAAACCGAATATTCAAACCACGTCGTTTACCCGTCAATGTACGATATTTTTAACAGTATGAAGGTTACCCCCTTTAAAGACGTTAAAGTGGTTTTGTTAGGGCAAGACCCTTATCATAACGAAGGGCAAGCAATGGGGCTTTCTTTTTCCGTGCCTAACGGAATAGTTAAACCGCCGTCGCTTGTAAATATGTTTAAGGAACTAAAAAGCGAACTTGGTATAGAGATAAAAGAAAGTGGCGACCTTACGGGTTGGGCAAAGCAAGGCGTGTTGCTTTTGAACGCCGTTCTTACCGTGCGCGCGCACAACGCGAATTCGCATAAAGGTAAGGGGTGGGAATTTTTTACCGATAGCATTATTAAAAAGATTTCTGATAAAAAAGAGAACGTGGTATTTTTACTGTGGGGTGGAAACGCGCGCAGTAAAAAGCCTTTAATTGATAAAAGAAAGCACCTTATTTTAGAGTGTGCGCACCCAAGTCCTTTATCTGCTTACAACGGATTTTTCGGTTGTGGGCATTACGTAAAGGCTAACGAATATTTAATTGCAAACGGCAAACAGCCGATTGACTGGAGTAAGTTATGAAATACGTTGTAATTTTAGGGGACGGAATGGCAGATTATCGTCAACCATCGCTAAACGGCAAAACCCCGCTTATGCTTGCTAATAAACCTTTTATAGATAAACTTGCGCCTTTGGCAGAAGTTGGTCTTTGTCGTACCGTGCCTTGTGGTATGAAACCTGGTAGCGACGTTGCCAACCTTTCGGTTTTAGGTTACGACCCCCACGAGTGCTATACGGGTAGGTCGCCTTTGGAAGCGGCGTCAATAGGACTTGACCTTAAGGATACCGACGTGACTGCAAGGGCGAATTTAGTAACCGTTTCTAATGAAGAAGATTATCAAGATAAGACTATGATAGATTATTCTGCAGGGGAAATTTCTACCGCAGAAGCAAAAGAACTTATTGAATTTCTTGCTGAAAAGATAAATAGTGATAAATATTCTTTGCACGCAGGTATAAGTTATCGCCATTGTTTAGTTATGGCAAACGGTGTGGTTGCAGGCGACTTAACGCCCCCGCACGACATTACGGGTAAGCCCATTAAAGAACATTTACCAACGACTGACGCAGGTAAGAGATTACTTGAAATTCAAAAGTTATCGCACGAATTGTTAAAGAATCACCCCGTTAACTTAAAAAGAATTGCACAAGGCAAAAACCCTGCAAATTCACTTTGGTTTTGGGGGGAAGGCACTAAACCTGCCCTTGAAAATTTTGAAAGGCGTTTTGGCTTAAAAGGCGCAATTATATCTGCCGTTGACCTTCTTAAAGGCATAGGCAAACTTGCAGGTATGCGCGTTATTGAAGTTGAAGGCGCAACGGGTAATTACGATACCAACTTTATAGGTAAAGCAAAGGCGTGTGTTGACGCGCTTAAAGACGGGCTTGATTTCGTTTACGTGCATATGGAAGCGCCCGACGAATGTGGTCATCACGGCGACGTTAAAAATAAAATTTTCTCTATCGGCGAAATTGATAATAAAGTGGTTAAATACGTGGTTGAAGAACTTGAAAAGACGGGCGAAGATTACTCAATTTTAATTGCGCCCGACCACCCAACGCCCATATCAATTAAAACGCATTGTTCAGACCCCGTTCCCTATTTGATTTATAGAAAGGGTAAAAACTTGGGCAACGGCGCAAACGCTTACGACGAAGAAAACGCTGAAAACACGGGTTTATTCGTTGAAAACGGCGTTGAACTTATGAAAAAATTCCTTAACGGGTAAAATGAAACGACGGAAGAAATTCTGTCGTTTTTTCTTTTAAACTTAAAATTCGGCATAAACGTTGTTTTTTTGTTTGCTATAAGCAGGAATAACGCAGAAATACAAGCATATATTTTTTATAAACCAACAAAAAAGGGAGAGTGTTTATGAACGAAAAATTACAATATGCGTCAATGCTTGAAATCCCCGTATCTACTTGTACGGTAAGCGTTAAAGAACAAAAGAAAAAAGGACTGTTTAAAAAGAAAAAACAACAAAATACCGAAGCAGTAAAAGAAGAACTTATTGAAAAGGTTAACGAAGAAGTTGAAAACCCCTTTTCATTATTGCCAGAAGAAAAGGAAGAAAAAATTCAAGAGCAAACTGAAAGCACGGTAAATATTAAGCAAGAAAAAAAGCAAAAGGGTTCAAAACTAAAATTTTCCGTTATAGGCTTACAATTGGTAATTATAGGCGTGTTACTTGCCACTATATTTTTAACTAACGCAGTATACCCCGATAGTGGTGTAAACGTATTCTTACGCGGTATGTTCGGTATGGAAAAAGAGCAAATGGTAGATTCACGCGTTTACTCTGATTTTGCCCCCGTGATTTCTCTTAACGAAGGTTCTGTGACCATGCAAGACGGCGTTATGAGTTTTAGTGGTAACGACAGCGTATACGCACCTTGCGACGGTACGGTGACTTCACTTGAAAAGGGTGAAGACGGTAAATACACTATGGAAATTACCCACAATGCTAACTTTAAAACGGTTATCG
Organism: Christensenellaceae bacterium; assembly: GCA_045534565.1. Classification (GTDB taxonomy): domain Bacteria; phylum Bacillota; class Clostridia; order Christensenellales; family Borkfalkiaceae; genus UBA1259. Next base: position 3,467 of record JAZSJY010000038.1, read on the forward strand.
GTGGGTTAGAATACGCGTACGCGGGCGCGGGCGAAACAATATATTATAATATTCCCGTTGGCTACGTAGGTGGCGGTCAAACTTCAATGTGCTTTACTAACGCTGACGGCAGTATTATTTCAAACTACACTATCGTAGATAATCAGGTGGTATGGGCGGTATAAAACTTTCCGTACACCCTTTGTTTTTCGTCTTGGGGTTATATTATGCCTTAACGGGCAAAATTTTTGTTTTCGTAATTTATACGGCTTGTGCAGTAGTGCACGAACTTGGGCATTCTATTTGCGCAGGTAAGGCAGGGTATAGGTTAGATAAAATAACGCTAATGCCGTTTGGTGCGGTGGTTAGTGGTCAAATACACGGGCTTAACCTTAAAGACCAAATTAAAATTGCGCTTGCAGGCCCGTTTACAAATCTTGCAATAGGTTTACTTTTCGTGGCTACTTGGTGGATTTACCCCGATTGTTACGCTTATACCGACGTGGTTGCGTACGCTAATTTTTCTTTAGCGTGCGTAAACTTTTTGCCCGTATATCCGCTTGACGGTGGCAGAGTGTTGTATTCAACGCTTGCCTTAAAATTTGGCGATAAAAAAGCAAGTATCGTATGCACGGTGGTTGGGTGCGTCTTTATTACTGTGTTAATTGCCTTGTTTATCGTATCGTGTTTTTATACTTTTAATATTTCATTGCTCTTTTTTTCGGCGTTTTTATTGTTCGGGCTTTTCGGTAAGGGAAGAAAAAATAAATACGCAAGAATTTATACTTCGGTAAGCAAAGAAAAATTAAAAAAAGGTATGGTGGTAAAACGCCAAGCTATAGAAAAAACGGCAACGGTAAAAAAACTTATAAGTTTAATGGACCAAAACGCCGTTAACGAAGTTTTGGTTTACGACGGGGATAAAGAAGTAACGGTATTAAAAGGCGAAAAACTTAAAAAAGTGATAGAAAGCGGTGATTTGTACGCGCAAATTTCACGATTTTTAGCATGAAAACTCTACTTTGAACGACTATATGTTGTGGGTAGAGTTTTAATTTTGTCAAAATGTAGAAAATACGCAAAAAAAGCATATTTTTTAGTTAAAAAGTTTAAAAAAACGCATAAAAAACTTGACATATATCTTGATATTTGCTAAAATTGATTAGCATCCCGAGTTAGGGGTGTAATTTTTTCATGTTCGGAAGGTGCATTATGGCAGCAAAAGGCGCAAGAGTTAAAATAACTTTAGCTTGTACTGAATGCAAGCAAAGAAACTACGATACGTTCAAAAACAAAAAGAACGATGCAGAAAGATTAGAAATGCAAAAATACTGCAAATTCTGCAAAAAGCATACCGCTCATAAAGAAGCGAAGTAATTTAAATCTTTCTAAACAGCCCAAAGGGGCGTAAAAATCAAGGGGCAAAAGTAATGGAAAAAATAAAGACCGTTGCAGGTGGGGATTTCGTTTCCACGGATAACGCCAAAAAGCAAAAAGGCGAAGGAAAAAAAGCCAAGAAAAAGAATAGTAATAAAAAACCTAACTTCTTTAAAAGATTAGGCGCAAAGATCAAAGACGTATTTTCGGAACTCAAAAGAGTTACGTGGCCAACGTTTCCGAAAATCATTAAACAAACTTTGGTCGTTATTGCCGTTGTTTTAATTTTCTTGGTTGTTATCGGCGCGTTTGATTTCGGCTTACTTAAACTATTAGAACTTATGCGTGGCTAAGGAGTAGAAGATGGCAGAAGAACAAGCTAGATGGTACGTTATTCATACCTATTCCGGTTACGAGGCTATGGTAAAAGATAGTCTTGAAAAACTAATAGAAAACAATAATTTGCAAGAAAATATTTTTGAAATTCAAATTCCTACCGAAGAAACTTTGGAAGAAAAGGCAAACGGTAAGAAAAAGATTGTTGAAAGAAAAAAATTCCCTTGCTACGTTTTCTTAAAAATGATCTATTCAAACGATATTTGGTATTTGGTTACTAACACTCGTGGCGTAACGGGTTTCGTTGGTCCACAAGGTAGACCTTTACCCCTATCGGAAGAAGAAGTTGCAAGAATGGGCTTAGTAAAAGTTGCGCTCACCGTTGACTTTGCGGTTGGCGATACCGTTCAAGTGGTTTCAGGTCCGTTAGAATCGTTTACAGGTAAAGTAGTTGAAATGACCGAATCAAATCAAAAGGTTAAAGTAGACGTAGAAATGTTCGGCAGAATAACCAACGTAGAACTTGATTTCGTTCAAGTTAAAAAGGTTGCTGTTGAAGAACCCGAACAAGCATAATAAAAAAGCATACAAACGGCAAGTGTCCGTTGTAATAGAGTGGGAGTCGCGTTAAATTCTTTACACTGGCGTGACGTAAGTACCACCCAAGGAGGTAACAAATATGGCAAAGAAAGTTACGGCAATCGTTAAATTGCAATTACCCGCAGGTAAGGCAACACCCGGTCCGCCCGTAGGTTCAACGTTAGGTCCTCACGGTATTAACATACCTGGCTTTACGAAAGAATTCAACGCAAAAACTCAAGATCAGGTTGGTTTGATAATCCCCGTTGTTATGACGATTTATCAAGACCGTTCATTCACCTTTATCTTAAAAACTCCGCCGGCACCCGTGCTTATTAAAAAAGCGTGCGGTATTGAAAGCGCGAGCGCAGCCCCCAACAAAAACAAGGTTGCAAAGATAACCAAAGCACAGGTTGAAGAAATAGCAAAAGTTAAAATGCCCGATCTTAACGCAAATACTTTAGAAAGCGCTATCAGCATGATTGCAGGTACTGCTAGAAGTATGGGTGTAGAAGTCGTAGATTAATCATAGTAAAGGTGGGAGGGTTTTTATACCCGAAAGTACCACAGGAGGTAATTAAATGAAACACGGAAAAAAATATATTGATAGCGCAAAAGCTATTGAATCTGCTAAACTTTACGAAGTAGACGAAGCAGTTGCTCTCGTTCTTGATACTGCAAAAGCAAAGTTTGACGAAACCGTTGAACTTCACGTTCGTTTAGGCGTTGATCCTAAACAAGCTGACCAACAAGTTCGTGGCGTACTCGTTCTTCCAAACGGTACGGGTAAAAACGTTAAAGTTTTAGTTCTTGCTAAAGGCGACAAAGCAGACCAAGCAAAAGAAGCAGGCGCAGACTTCGTAGGCGCAGAAGAAATGATTCAAAAGATTCAAACGGAAAACTGGTTTGATTACGACGTTATTATCACCACCCCAGATATGATGGGCTTGGTTGGTCGTATCGGTAAACTTTTAGGTCCGAAAGGCTTGATGCCTAACCCTAAATCGGGAACGGTTACTATGGACGTTGTTAAGGCAATTAAGGATACTAAAGCAGGTAAAGTTGAATACAGACTTGACAAGAACGCTATTATCCACTGCCCAATCGGTAAGAAGAGCTTCGGTAAAGACAAGATTAAAGAAAACTACGAAGCACTTATGGAAGCAATCGTTAAAGCAAAACCGGCAGCTGCAAAAGGTCAATACGTAAAGAGCGTATCAATTGCAAGCACCATGGGTCCCGGTGTGAAAGTTAATGCTAAAATTTAATTGACAAAGTTATTTTTTAGTGTTATAATTACAAGGTAAATTAAATAGCCCAAGACAGTAGGTGTTAACTTATCCTTATACAAGGGTGGACCAACCGAGGCGGAAACTATTAAAGGTACGTGTAATAAGCGCGCCCTTGTATTCCGTTTTGGGTACAAGGGCTTTTTCATTAAATTAAGGAGGTATCAAAAAGATGTCAGCAAATTTTGAAGCAAAAAAAGTAGTTGTAGAAGGCATTAAAGAAAAAATTCAAAACGCTAAATCGGTTGTATTCGTAAAGTTCAACGGCCTTACCGTTGCTGAAGATACCGAAATCCGTCGTGAATTTAGAAAAAACAATGTTGAATACAAAGTATTAAAAAACACTTTAATTAGACGTGCTTTCAACGATTTAGGCGTAACCGATTTTGACGACGACCTTAACGGTCCTACTTCGGTAGCGTTTGGTGCAGACGAAACTTCTGCTGCTAAAATCGTTATGGATGCAGTTAAAAAGTACGACAAGAAAGTAAGTGTAAAGAGTGCTTATTTTGAAGAAAAGAGATTAGATGAAAACGGTGTTAAAGCGTTAGCAGCAATCCCATCAAAACAACAACTTTACGCAATGCTCGCAAGTGCATTACTTGGTGTTCCAAGAGCGCTCGCTATTGCGCTTAATCAAGTGGCAGAACAAAAGGCTTAATAGCAAAATATTAAATTAAAAAAATTAGTCATTATTAGGAGGAAAGAAAAATGGCAGATATTAAAGCAATGTTAGAAGAAATTAAAGGTATGAGCGTTATGGAACTTAACGAACTCGTTAAAGCAATAGAAGAAGAATTCGGCGTAAGCGCTGCTGCATCAGTTGCAGTTGCTGCTGCTCCTGCTGAAGCTGCACCCGCTGCTGAAGAAAAGACCGAATTCAAGGTAGTTCTTAAAGAAGTTGGTGGCAACAAAATCGGTGTTATCAAAGTTATTAAAGAAGTTACCGGTCTTGGTCTTATTGAATCAAAAGCACTCGCAGTTGACGGCGCTACCATTAAGGACAGCGTAAGCAAAGAAGATGCAGATGCTATGATCGCTAAATTCAAGGAAGCTGGCGCTACCGTTGTTGCTGAATAATTTAAATTCAATTGCAAACTAAAAATAAAAGCGGTGATACTAAAAGGTGTCACCGTTTTTGTTCTATTAAAAAATTACAATGTTTTTGCCTTAAAATTTATATTTTAACGGTCAATACGCACATAATTATTGACTTTTTTAATAAAAACAAGTAAAATATAATAACGAAATAAAAATTTGTTGTTTTGGAGATAAATATGAAGCGTTTAAGCAAAATTTTTATCACTTTGTTTGCAATCGTTATGTTAGGCGTAGCGTCTTTCTCTTTCGGTTGTACTCAAAAGATAACTAAACTCACCATAAACTTAAAAGTTTACAACTATGAAACTACTGCTCAAATGAAAGATCATACTATTACTGCAGATCTTTATAACGATTTAGCGCCCAACACCGTAAAAACTATTAGCGAATACGCTAACGACGGTTTTTATAACAACGCTATTTTTTATAAAATCGTTGGCGAATCTTCAGCGTATAACGTAGGCGACCTTTTCCTTGATGCAGACGGTAATATCGTTCAAAAAGTTAAACCACAAATCACGGGCGAATTTGCTAACAACAACGTGGTTGGTTCAAACCTTACCAACAAATTAGGCTCAATCGGGCTTTGGAGAAGTTGGTATGAAAGCGACGATAACGTTTATAGAACTAGTAGTGATGCAAGGGATTCTGGTCGCGCAACTATGTATATGCCTACCGGTGGTATTGCTGGTTACGACGGTTATTTCTGCGTATTTGCAACTTTTGATCCTACGGAAACTGCAAATAAGAGCGCAGTTGACGCGTTGAGCCTTGCTTTCTCAACCTCTAATTACGAAGAATACGTTGTGTATTATACGGGTGATTACGATAAAACTAAAGCCGATGAAAATTACGGTCTTACTTTCCATTGCGTAACCGAAGAACAATTTGAAGAAGTTGACGAAGATACTATTTTTGATCCCGAAGGCGCTCAACTTGAATGTTACGGCAAATATACTATTCAAGTACCCGTAAACGAAGTTGGCGAATTCGCAGCGGTTATTTCTTCTATAAATGTAACTAAAAAATAATTGCAAATTAAATTTAAAGAGAGAACGAATTAGTTCTCTCTTTTTTTTGCGTTGCAAATCTTTAAGTTTTCAAATTCAAACGCAATATAGTTTACGTAAAAATTGCGTTCACTTTTGGCGTAGATAAGCCCAACGTAATTGCTTTCAATAAATTCAGGTGGGGGCATAACGCCTATAAACTCCCCTAAATATTCTTTTAACTTATCGCAAACGGATAACGTCTGTTCGGTTAAATAGGGGGAAACGTCCCCGCCGACTAAAAGTTCTTCTAAAAAAGCGTAAGGCAAAAGGTCAACAGATAAAGCCGTGGGGGTAAAACCGTCTTTAACGCAAACGTTTTTGTTTTTTTCGTAAAATTGTCCGTTAAAGCCCCAAGTAGAAGTTACCGCGTGTTTTGCAATATCAAAATATTTTTGCGTTGTGGTAAATCCACCGTCAAAAGAGAACCCGTCAACCAGCCTAAAAAATTGTTTGTTTAAGTTAAGGTCGTATACGGCAAGTAACGTTTGTTCGCCTATAAATTCAATGCAAATAAAATTTGAACCGTCAAGGTCAAAACGGTGAATTTTTGCGTCGTATGCGCTAAAAGCAACCGTTTCTGCTAAAAAATCTGTTGTGCTCTCTATCGTTATTTTAAGCGTGTTTTCAGTAAACACGGTAACCACGGCGTCGTTATATTTTTGCTGACAAAGAACTCTAAAATCGCTATACGTATGATTTTTTAGCCCTTTAATAAGGTAACCACCGTTAAGGTCGGTAACTGCAAAATTTTCCGTAGGTGATAAAATAAATTGTTCGTTTAGTAAAAAACTTAAAAACTTTTGGGTAGGTACTAACGGGCAAAATTCAATAAAGGCGCAATCGCAATCAACGTCAACTTTTTTAACGGACTTGGTAATTTCACCTTGGTAAACACCGTTCACTTTAAGAACTGCAGGGTAGTCTGCCGAAAAATAGAAATACATATTAAATAATACGTTTTAATGGTTTATAGTATGTTAAAAAAAGCAAGGTTTTTACAAAGAATTTTTTAAATTCCCCTTTACAAGTTACAAAAAGCGTGATATAATCACTTTGACTTAAAATTTAGGAGGATATATTATGGCAAAATACGTGTGCAACGTTTGCGGTTGGGTATTTGATGAAGAACTTGGTGATGCAGATAACGGTATAGAAACAGGCAAATTTGCTGACCTTCCCGAAGATTTCGCGTGCCCGATTTGTAGCGTAGGTAAAGAAGATTTTACACAAGAATAAAAGGAGTATATTATGAAAGAAAATTATATAGTTTGCAATTGTAAACAAGTTAGTTACATAGACATTTTACACGCTTTATTAGGTCATAATAAAATGGAAAGCGTTATGGAACTTTTTGAAGACGTTAAAAACGTAACGCATTGTTCAACTGGTTGTGGTGGCTGTTATCAAAAAGTGTTGGATATTATTTCGGAAGTAATGATGGGCTAATTTTTAAGGGCTTATATACTACGCATCTCGTCGTTGTGCTGTGCGTTGCTAGGGTTACATATAGAAATATGCGCCCCGTCGCAATGCTCGCACGCCTAGACCTGCTTGTATCTAACCCCTTATTTAAGGGCTTATATACAGCGCAATACTGCGTTACTGCAATGTGAAAACGACTTCAATGAACGGACGTTCTATTTCATCCGTTTTAACAAGCGAGCCTTGTCTTGCTTGTATCTAATCTCTTAAATAGTGATAGCGACAGCAAAAGTGGGTCAAGCGTCACGCTTGCCGATAGGCAAAATATCACTTGGCGTATTAACGCCAAATATCACTCGCCGTTAGGCGAATATCTCTTTGCATAAGCAAAATATAGTTAGATAGCACGCTTGCGAATTCAAAATACAACTTACTAATACGGTAAAAATTAAACGTTCTGCGCAACGGTCTTTTCGTTGCGCAGAAATTTTTTTAAAAGTACTTTTTTAAGGGTTTAATATGTTTGACAATATGCCATAATGTTAATATAATATTAATTGCAACTAATTTGGTTGCAATTAGGTGAATTATGAAACTTTCGTCAAAAACACATTACGGATTGATGGCGTGTCACGTGCTTGCAAAAAATCCTGAAGTTGCTATATCGGCAAGTTTGCTTGAAAGTCAAATTTCCGTTTCGGGCAAGTATCTTGAAAAGATAATGCGAATGCTATCAAAGCGCAATATAGTAACGGCAAACCGTGGCGCAACGGGTGGATATTTATTAGCAAGACCTTCAAGTGAAATAACTATAGGCGAAATCGTGCGCGCTTTAGAAGACGATATGGAAATTATAGAGTGTGTAAAGAACGGTGGTAAATGCAAATGTTGCCCTTCAAGTGCGGTATGGAAAAGGTTATACGAAGGTATAAACGACATACTTGACGGTATGACGCTTGAACAAATGGTAAAAGGGGAACTGCATTAAGGAGAAAGAGATAATGGAAAAAAAGAGCATATATTTTGATCATGCAGCGACGACGCCCGTGTGCAAAGAAGCGTTAGAAAAAATGATACCGTATTTCACAGAAGTGTTTGGCAACCCAAACAGTCAACACGCATACGGCAGACAATCGGTGCAGGCAGTTGATAGCGCAAGGGATACCATTGCCAAGATTATAGGCGCAAAACCTAACGAAGTATATTTTACTTCAGGTGGAACGGAAAGTGATAACTGGGCTTTGCGTGGCGCAGCAAGGGCGTACAAGCAAAAGGGCAACCACATAATTATAAGTCCTATTGAACACGCCGCAATGTTGTCTACGGCAAAAGCGCTTAAAAAAGAAGGGTTTAAGGTAGACTTTATGAAGGTTGATGAATACGGCGTAGTTGACCTTGAACACCTAAAGAGCATAGTAAACGAAAAAACCATATTCGTTGGC
>JAZSJY010000010.1:0-3976 GCA_045534565.1 Christensenellaceae bacterium
AACTGCGTAACAATATGATTTATCAGTAAACCTATTCATACAGCCTGGATTTATAAAATAAATACCATCTTCATCTAAAATATCGGCGTTATGAGTATGCCCGTAAAATACTACTCTAACACCTAACTCTTTTGCTTTATATTTTAGTTTTAAAAGAGACCATTTCACACTATATTTATCACCGTGTGTCAATAGCATTTTGACGCCGTCAATTTCAATCAAAAGATCTTCACCACCACCGTCACAATTCCCTTTTACGCTAAATATTTTATTATCAAGATCACGTTCATATTGTTTTATATCACGGGTAAAATCCCCTAAATGAAAAACAAAATCACTTTCCTTCATAATGGGTAACAATTTTTCCATAGCAGAAAGGTTGCCGTGCGTGTCTGATATTATTATAATCTTTTTCACTTTAATTTTTCCTTCAATGCTTGTATAGCACGGAAACGGTGACTAATGGTATTTTTTTCTTCTGCAGTAGCAACGCCTAGACACTTATTCAAATCGTCGCTCATGAATAACGGATCGTAGCCAAAGCCGTTTTCGCCTTGACATTCGTACATAATTTTGCCATGAGTTTCACCCGTCGCCGTAATAATTTCACCATTAGGCTTATAAAAAACCATACAGCAGACGAATTTTGCCTTTCTATTTTCAACGCCTTCCATATTTTTAAGAAGAAGTTCGTTGTTATGTTCGTCAACTCCGTCGCCTGCATATCTTGCGCTGAAAATACCAGGTTGTCCATCTAGAGCGTCTACGCAAATACCACTATCGTCTGCAAGGGCGGGTAAATTTAACGCCGTCGCAACGGCTTTAGCCTTAATCAAAGCGTTTTCATAAAAAGTCGTTCCGTCTTCTTCTATCTCAAAGTCAAAACCTAAATCTTTATAGCCAACGACTTCAAAATCGGGTAACATTTGCCCTATTTCTTTAATTTTATGAGCGTTTCCACTCGCAAGAACTATCCTTTGTTTTTCACTCATTTTATAATTCCTTTTTCTTTAAATACCTTTGATAGATTAGCATATTCTTCTGCCGATAAATTTTCGCCACGAACGGTTAAACTAATACCTGCGCTAACGAGCAAATCTTCAGCTTGTTCTCTCTTTAACTTGTAAGTATTTATAATATTATTTACAAACATTTTTCTTCTACTAGAAAAAGCGCACCTAACGACGTCTCTTACAGCAGAGAGATCTACGTCGTCAAACTTACCTTTTTCAATATCAATTTTAACTACCGCACTATCTACGTTCGGTGCAGGCGTAAACTTTTCTCTTGGAACGCGCAAAACGATTTCGCCTTGACCACGTAAATTTATTCCAACGGTTATAGCGCCGTAGTCAGCAGTAGAAGGGTTTGCGGTAAAACGCATAGCAACTTCTTCTTGCACCATTATAACCATTGCCTTTAATTTATCGCTATTCTCAATAAAACGCATTACAATAGGCGTAGTTATATAATAAGGTAAATTAGCAATGAGAATATATTCACCCCCGAGTTTTTTTTCTATTTCGGAAAGTTTGTTTTTCATAACGTCTTGAAATACGATTTCAACGTTGTTAAACTCTGCTAATGTTTCATTTAATATAGGTTTTAGTCGCAAGTCAATTTCAAAGCCGACAACTTTTTTAGCCTTTTTTGCAAGCGCTTGAGTGAGCGCACCTGCACCGCACCCTATTTCTAAAACAGTATCGTTTTTAGTGACGCCCGCTTTTTCAACAATTTCATCAAGCAAATCTAAATCGGTAAGAAAGTTTTGCCCATACGCCTTTTTAAGCATTAAATTGTGTCGCATTAAAATTGATTTTAAATTTTCCATAATTTCCCTGTATATTTATTGAGTTACTGCCCATCATAACTAATGTAAAGAGCGATTCTTTACTAGTTAAATTATTACAAATGATAATTTACAAATTCAAAATAAAGCCGAAAGCATTTTCGGCTTTATTTTTTATATTTTCTTAAATAACGTTTTAGCGTTTGACATAACTTGCGATGCAATTTCTTCCATCGTTTTTTGCCTTAAAACCGCAAGTTTTTCAACCATCAAGGGTATATTTTTTGGCGTATTGACCTTACCCCTAAAAGGATGTGGTGTTAAATACGGACTATCTGTTTCAGTCAAAATTCTATCTTTAGGCACGTATTTTGCAACTTCAAGCAAAGTGTTTGCATTCTTAAAAGTTAAGGGACCTGCAAAAGAAATATATAGCCCAGCGTTAAGCAATTCCCTTGCAGTTTCAACACTACCCGCATAGCAATGCATTACTCCCCCATAAACGAGTTTGCTTTTATTTTCTTTTATTATTTTAACCATATCTCCCGTAGCGTCTCTGCTGTGAATTGAAACGGGTAATTTCGTTTGTTCTGCTAATTCAATTTGCTTTATAAACCCATCTATTTGAAGTTGTTTATCAAACCCTGGCCAGTAGTAATCTAGCCCTATTTCACCAATAGCAACGCATTTTGGATGCGACGTCAATTTAGCAATTCTCTCAAATTCAACGTTATCAAGACCACTTACGTCACTAGGGTGACACCCCGTTCCAAAATAAACACAAGAATATTTTTCAGCAAGTTCTTTTCCTTTTTCAGAAGTTAACGCACAACAAGCCATATTTATAGCCACGGTCACGTTTGCCCTTAAAAACTCTTCAACTACAGCGTCGGTATTGTTCAATTTTTCATCGTGAAGGTGACAATGCGTATCAACGTACATTAGAAAATTTGACTCCCATCAGCAATATCCTTTTCTGGCTTAAGATATGCAAGATTTCCGTTTTCATCTTCCGCGCAAACTATCATACCTTCACTCACTATACCACAAAGTTTTGCAGGTTTAAGGTTTGTTATCATGGCAAGTTTTTTACCAACGAGTTGTTCAGGGGTGTACGCCAACGCAATACCACTTACAACCGTTCTAACTTCTTCACCAACCTTTACGGTAAGTTTTAATAACTTCTTACTTTTTTCAACTTTTTCACACGCCGTAACGAGCGCAATTTTTAATTGAACTTTTGCAAAATCATCAAGTTCAATCGCAGGTTTTTCAGAGTGGTCGTGAAGTTTTACTTCTGGTTTCTTTTCTTCTTTTGCTATGGGTTTTTCTTTTCTTTCTTCAATCATTGCGTTTACCTTTTCCATAATCTTTACACCGTCTAATCTAGCAAAAAGAATTTCTGGCGTTTTAGTTACGGTTACCTTTTCTAATAAACCAAATTTACCTAATTGTTCGTATTCCCTAATTTCCAAATTAAGCATGTTAGCAACTTTATTACATGTATCAGGAAGATATGGCGATAAAAGTGAAGTTCCTATTATAATCGCTTCAGTAAGATTATAAAGAACGGTCTTTAATCTATCTTTCTTACTTTCGTCTTTTGCTAAAGCCCAAGGCATAGTTTCGTCAATATACTTATTTGCCCTACGGAACACCGTAAATATTTCTGCAATAGCGTCTGCAATTTTAAATTCATCCATTTTTGCAGTCACCTTATTTACTGCTGAAATAACGGTTTCTTTTAGCTCGTTATCAACGTCTTCATATACACCAGCATCAACGACTTCACCATCAAAGTACTTATTGCTCATTGCAATTGTTCTGCTTACTAAATTACCGTAAACGTTTGCAAGATCACTATTTATAGTGTCAATTACAGATTCCCACGAAATTAAACCGTCATTATCTTGTGGCATTGCAGTTAAAACGTAATATCTAACAGCGTCTTTACCGAAGAAATTAACTAAATCGTCAGCATAAATAACGTTGCCTTTTGATTTACTCATTTTACCGCCGTCTTGTAAAAGCCAGCCGTGTCCGTAAACCTTTTTCGGTAAAGGAAGCCCCAACGCCATCAAGAAAATAGGCCAGTAAATAGTGTGAAACCTTATTATATCTTTACCGATAATATGCACGTCTGCCGGCCATAATTTATTATAACTTTCCGCGTTATTTCCATCAGCG
>JAZSJY010000140.1:0-8618 GCA_045534565.1 Christensenellaceae bacterium
GTATATTTTAATACGGTTATGACCGATTGTGAACTTGACGGCGATAAAATTCAAAAGGTAATATGTTTTCAACAAACTACGGAATTCAAGTTGGAAATTTACGCCGATTATTTTGCAGACTGTACGGGCAACGCTACTTTAGGCTTTTTTGCAGGCGCAGAATACAGGGAAGGTAGCGAAAGCAAGGCTGAATTTGACGAGCCACACGCACCGTTAGAACCTAACGACGAACGTATGGGTAACAGTATAATGTTTAAGGCTGTAAAAATGGATGAACCCGTGACGTTTACACCGCCAAGTTTTGCAAAAAAACTTACGGAAGAGCAACTTAAATTCCGTTTGCACTCTAAATATCATACGGTAGACGCATCTTCGGCAACCGACCCCGACGCATTTACACGTGCGTCTACGGGTAGTAACACGGGTGTTGATTACGGCTATTGGTGGATTGAACTTATGGGTGACGGCCCTGACTTCGTGGGGCAGTATGAAAAGATTAAAGACGATTTAATCGGTTATATTTGGGGTATGTGGGACCATATAAAGAACGGTGGTGAACACGGCGCTAGTAATTACGAACTTGAATGGATTTGCCCTTTACCCGGTATGAGAGAAAGTAGGCGATTAGTGGGCGATTATTTGCTTAACGAAAACGATATTTTTAGCAACGCAGTATTTGAAGATGCAGTAGCTTACGGTGGTTGGCCGGTAGACGTGCATTGCCCGAACGGGTTGCTTGATTTTGACCGTTTGCCTAGCGAAGTTTATTCGTTTAAGGGTGCGTATACTATACCGTGGCGTTGTTATTATTCAAAAAACATAAAGAACTTGACGATGGCTGGTAGAAATATTAGCACTACGAGATTAGGTTTAGGAAGTACACGTATTACGGGAACTTGCGCCGTTGGTGGTCAAGCCGTGGGGACAGCCGTTTCACTATGTAAAAAATACGGCGTTTCGCCTTGTGAATTAACCCCTTATATAAAAGAATTGCAACAAATTATTTTAGAAGACGACGGGTATATTCCTACCGTAATGAATAAACAAAAAGATTTTGCACGTTTATCAATCGTTAAATGTTCTTCTTGTCAAAGTGGATTTAACGGGGAAAAGGTAATTAACGGGATAAGTCGTGCAGAAGAAGGCGAAGTTAACGCTTGGCACTCTAACGGAATAGCAAACGACGGCGAGTGGCTTACCTTTGGTTTTGATGGCAAACAGGTCGTTAAAAGAGTGCAACTTACTTTTGATTCGGGGTTTGGTAGACCTATAAGAATAACGCTATCAAATAATAGAAGAAAAGAACAAAGAAAGGGTGTGCCTGAAGAACTTGTAAAAGACTTTTCCGTTTTACTCGTTAAAGACGGTAAAATTGTTGCTGAAAGAAAGATTGTTGGTAACGTTCAAAGACTTTGCAGGGTAGATTTTACACCAACCGAATGCGATAGCGTTAAGATAATTTTCAACGCTACTAACGGGTGTAAGGACATAAGAGTGTTTGAAGTAAGAATAGTATAAGAAAGAAAAAACGGTTACTTGTTAAAATGGTAGCCGTTTTTATTTTATCTTGTTGAAATTTTATATTAACTGTGATATAATAAAGAAAAAACCAAAGGAAAAAATACTATGGCAAAAACGATTGCGCTTATTGCGCACGATAATAAGAAACAAGAGATGATTGACTGGGCTAGCAAAAATAAAGCCATACTTGAAAAATTTGACCTTTGTGGTACGGGTACTACTTCAAAGCGCGTTAGTGAAGTTACCGGACTTAACGTAAAAGGCTATCTTTCAGGTCCGCTTGGTGGCGACCAACAAATAGGCGCAAAGGTGGCTGAAGGACTTATTGATTTAGTAGTTTTCTTTTGCGATCCGTTACAAGCACAACCACACGACCCTGACGTAAAAGCGCTTTTACGTATAGCAAACGTTTATAACGTTCCCATTGCAACCAACGTTGCAACGGCAGATTTAGTAATAAATTCCACACTTATTTAATTATGAAAAAATTCGTTCTTGCGCCCGATTCTTTTAAGGGCACTATGTCTTCAAAAGAAGTTTGCGTTGCAATGGCTGAAAAAATTAAAGAGCGTTTTCCTGATGCTAAAATCGTGTCTATACCCGTTGCCGACGGTGGCGAAGGTAGTGTGGACTGTTTTTTGACGGCTATCGGTGGCACGCTTGTTAATTGCAAATGTAAAAACCCATACTTTGAAGATATTGACGGATATTACGGTATTATAGACCAAAAGGGCGTTAAAACGGCTATCGTGGAAATGTCTGCGGCGGCAGGCTTGCCTATGGTTGAAGGGCGTAAAAATCCGTTGGTTACCACTACTTACGGCGTTGGGCAACTTATTGAAGACGCTATAAAAAATAATTGCAAAAAGGTTATAATTGCGCTCGGTGGTTCTTGCACGAACGATTTTGGCGCAGGTATGGCGGCGGCGCTTGGCGTAAAGTTTTTTGATAAAGACGGAAAGCAATTTATTCCCGTAGGGCAAACGCTTTCCTTAATTGAAAAAATTGATTTAACTTCTTTAAGTGAAAAGGTTAACGGCGTTGAATTCGTTACTATGTGCGATATAGATAATTTACCGTACGGCGAAACGGGTGCTGCCCGTGTGTTTGCACCGCAAAAAGGTGCAGACGAAAAGGCTGTTGAACTTCTTGACGAAGGTGTTAAACACGTTTGCGACGTTTACTTAAAGCAATACGGCGTGGACCTTTCAACTCTTAAAGGCGGTGGTGCGGCAGGCGCTATGGGCGCAGGTACGGTTGCCTTTCTAAATTCCCGCATGGATATGGGTATTGACGTAGTTCTTGAAACGGTTGACTTTGACAACGTGATTAAAGACGCCGATTATATATTTACTGGCGAAGGAAAAATTGACGGACAAAGTTTGCGTGGAAAGGTGGTTATAGGTATTTCTAGGCGTGCAAAAAAACAAAACGTACCCGTAATTTCCGTCGTTGGCGGTGCTGAAGGGGATATGACGGAAGCGTATAATCAAGGGGTTAATGCAATATTTGCTATCAACAGATTACCGCAAGATTTCTCTATCAGTAGGTATAATAGTTTAGATAATTTGAAATTCACGATGGAAAATATTTTAAGACTTATAAATCTTTAATGAAAAAACGCGTTACTTTAAGTAGCGCGTTTTTAGGTAACTACCTAAAAGTAATTGACAACGACATATTAAAATGTTAATATTTTAGTATCTTTTTTCACTAAAGGAGAAAATATGAACGCAAAGAACGTTCCCGAATTTTTCGGTTCAATGGTTTTTAACGATAAGGTTATGGCAGAACGCTTGCCGAAAGAAGCGTACGACGCAGTTAGACGCGCTATTGACGACGGCGTACCGCTTTCGCACGACTACGCTAAATGTATTGCGTCGGTTATGAAAGATTGGGCTATAGAAAAGGGCGCAACCCACTATACCCACTGGTTTCAACCTATGACGGGGCTTTCTGCAGAAAAGCACGATAGTTTTATTGAACCTTTCGGTAAGGGGGACGTTATTATGAAGTTCTCTGAAAAATCGCTCGTAAAGGGCGAATCGGATGCTTCAAGTTTTCCGTCGGGTGGGCTTAGGGCTACTTTTGAAGCCCGTGGTTATACCGCGTGGGACCCAACGTCTTACGCTTTCGTAAAAGACGGCAGTTTATATATTCCAACGGCGTTCTGTTCTTACGGTGGCGAAGCGCTTGATAAAAAGACGCCACTACTGCGTTCAATGGATGCGTTTAATAAACAAGCGTTGCGCGTATTAAAACTTTTTGGCAACAAAGCAAGTAAAGTAATTCCAAACGTCGGCGCAGAACAAGAATACTTCTTAATAGATAAAAGCGTTTATGAAAAAAGGTTAGACCTTATCCATTGTGGAAGAACGCTTTTCGGCGCGCGTCCGTCAAAGGGGCAAGAACTTGAAGACCACTATTACGGCGCTATAAAGAGTAGGGTTGCGGCGTATATGAAAGACCTTGACGAAGAATTGTGGAAATTCGGCGTATACGCAAAGACTAAACACAATGAAGTTGCGCCTGCTCAACACGAACTTGCGCCCGTATTTACTTCAATAAATATCGCTTGCGACCAAAACCAACTCACTATGGAAATCATGAAGAGCGTTGCTAATAAGCACGGGTTGGTTTGCCTTTTGAACGAAAAACCTTTTGCATCGGTAAACGGTAGTGGTAAGCACGTTAACTGGTCAATTTCAACAGACCTTGGCGAAAATCTTTTAGACCCTGGTGCAACCCCAAACAAAAACGCACAGTTCTTGTTGTTCTTGGTTGCAGTTATCAAGGCGGTTGACGAATATCAAGATTTGTTGCGTATAAGCGTTGCAACTGCTGGTAACGACCACCGTTTAGGTGCAGACGAAGCGCCACCTGCAATAGTGTCCATTTATTTAGGCGAAGAACTTGATGAAATTATAAGTTCAATTGAAAAGGGGGCAGAATACAGCGCAAAGAAAAAGACCGAATTAAAAATCGGCGTGTCTGCGCTTCCGCCCATACCTAAAGATTCAACGGATAGAAACAGAACATCACCCTTTGCTTTTACGGGTAATAAGTTTGAGTTCCGTATGGTCGGTTCGTCAATGAGTATCGCTTGCCCAAGCTTTATCTTAAACACCATAGTTGCAGAAGAATTGCGTAAGTTTGCAGACGAACTTGAAGGCGCAACTGACTTTAACAAGGCGCTTAACAAACTTATTAAAAGAACTATCGTTGAACATAAACGCATACTTTTTAGTGGCAACAACTATTCAAAAGAGTGGGAAAAAGAAGCCAAAAAGCGTGGTCTATTAAATCTTAAAACTACGGTAGACGCACTTCCAAGATACGCTGACAAAAAGAACGTTGAAACTTTTGAAAGGCATAACATTTTATCTGGTAGTGAAATTCATTCTCGTACGGAAATTTTGCTTGAAAACTATTGTAATATAGTACATATAGAAGCGCTTACTTCAATAGATATTGCAAGAAAACACATAACGCCTGCAGTTATAGGCTATCAATCTTTCTTGCTTAAAGAATTAAACCTTAAAAAATCGTGCATGGCTACGCTTTCTTGTGAGTTAGAAGAAAAGTTGCTTGAAAAACTTTCAAATCTTTCAAAAGAATTTTCTTACGCACTTGATAAGTTGGTTACCGATACTAAAAGGTTTAATAAAGACGCAACTAATTTGGTTAAGGCGAAGTACTGCAAGAACACCTTGCTCAAAGATATGAACGCTTTGCGCCTTTGCGCAGACCAAATGGAACTTCTTATCGGCAAGGAATTTATCTCCTTCCCGACGTACGAAGATATTTTGTATAGCGTTAAATATTAACGATAAACGCCGTTTTTTGACGGCGTTTTATTTTTTACAAGAATTTACTATTAAATGGCAAAATAAAAACCATAAAAATACTTGAAATAGTTAGTAAAATGTGATAGAATATTTTTATTAAATATAAAAATAAGGCGGTAAGGTTTTTTAACGACTAAACCGCCGTTGTAACGAAAGGAGAGTTTATGTTCAAAATTGTTGACAAAAAAGTGCTTAACCCTACCGTTACCCGTATTGACGTGTATGCTCCGTACGTAGCCAAGAAGGCTCAAGCGGGGCAATTCGTTATTATAAGGGCAACTGAAGACGGTGAAAGAATTCCTTTGACCGTTGCTGATTACGACAGAGAAAAAGGAACTGTTGCCGTAATTTTCCAAATCGTTGGTGCGACCACTTATTCGCTTAATCAGTTAGAAGTTGGCGATTCGGTTGCAGACTTCGTTGGTCCGCTTGGTAACGCTACGCATACCAAAGGTCTTAAAAAGGTTGCAGTAGTTGGCGGCGGCGTTGGTTGCGCTATTGCTTACCCCGTAGCAAAGAAACTTCACGAAGAAGGGGCAGAAGTTCACTCTATCGTTGGTTTTAGATGCAAAGATTTAGTAATTTTAGAAGATGAATTTAGGGCTGTTTCAGATAAATACGTTTTAATGAGTGACGATGGCACGGCAGGTACTAAAGGGCTTGTTACCGACGCGCTTAAAAACCTTATTGAAAGTGGCGAACAATACGACGAAGTTATCGCTATCGGTCCTGTTATTATGATGAAATTCGTATGCCGTCTTACCAAAGAATACGGCGTAAAAACCATAGTAAGTATGAACCCCGTTATGATTGACGGAACGGGTATGTGCGGTGGTTGCCGTCTTACCGTTGGTGGCAAAACTAAATTCGCTTGCGTTGACGGTCCTGAATTTGACGGTCACGAAGTTGACTTTGACGAAGCAATGAAACGTGGCGCAAGTTATAAGGAATGGGAAAGACACAAGTATGAAGAAACTTGTAACCTTTTCAAAAAGGAGGTTAAATAATTATGCCTAATATGTCTTTGAAGAAAAACGTTATGCCACATCAAGATGCTGACGTTAGAAATAAAAACTTTGATGAAGTTGCTTTAGGTTACACCGCAGAACAAGCGGTTGACGAAGCAGAAAGATGCCTTAACTGTAAGCATAAACCTTGCGTAAACGGTTGTCCCGTAATGGTTCATATTCCTGAATTCATTGCTAAAATCCGTGAAAAAGATTTTGAAGGCGCATATCAAATTATCGCTGAATCTTCATCACTTCCCGCAGTATGCGGTAGGGTATGTCCGCAAGAATCACAATGTGAAAAATACTGCGTTCGTGGTATTAAGGGCGAACCCGTTGGTATCGGTAGACTTGAACGTTTCGTTGCCGACTGGCACAACGCTAACTGCAAAGAAGCACCCGTTAAACCACAATCTAACGGAATTAAAGTTGCAGTTATCGGTGCTGGTCCTGCAGGTCTTACTTGCGCGGGCGACCTTGCTAAACTCGGCTATGACGTAACCGTTTTTGAAGCGTTACATACCGAAGGCGGTGTTTTAGTTTACGGCATTCCTGAATTTAGACTTCCTAAATCAATAGTTCAAAAGGAAATTGACGGGCTTAAAGCACTTGGCGTTAAGATTGAAACCAACATGGTTATCGGTAAAGTTATTTCTATCGGCGAACTCGTTGAAGAATACGGCTTTAAGGCAGTTTTCGTTGGCTCTGGCGCAGGCTTGCCCAAGTTTATGAATATCCCCGGTGAAAACTTTAACGGCGTATATTCTGCAAACGAATTCTTAACCCGTATCAATCTTATGAAGGCTTATAAGGACGGCGCAACCACGCCTATCAAACGTGGTAAAAAAGTCGTAGTAGTAGGTGGCGGTAACGTTGCTATGGACGCAGCGCGTTGCGCAAAGCGTTTGGGCGGTGACGTACATATCGTTTACAGAAGAACTTTAGATGAACTTCCTGCAAGAAAAGAAGAAGTTGAACACGCTATGGAAGAAGGTATTATATTTGACCTTCTTACCAATCCCACTCAAATTAACGGTGATGAAAACGGTTGGGTTAAATCTTGCACTTGCATAAAGATGGAACTTGGCGAACCAGACGCATCAGGTAGACGTCGCCCCGTTGCCGTTGAAGGTAGCGAGTTTGATATTGAAGCAGACGTAGTTATCATGGCGCTTGGTACTTCACCAAACCCGTTGATTAAATCTACTACCGAAGGGCTTGAAGTAAACAAGCACGGTGGTATTATTACCGACGAAAACGGTCTTACTTCGGTTGAAGCCGTTTACGCTGGTGGCGACGCCGTTACGGGCGCTGCAACCGTTATTCTTGCTATGGGCGCAGGTAAAACTGCTGCTAAAGCAATTGACGAATATTTACAAAAATAATTAACTTAAACCACCTATTTTTTTTGATAGGTGGTTTAACCAACTAATAAAATATATACACTTTACGGAGGTTATGATGTCAACGTTTGACTACACTGTGCTTGATAGAGCGATTGAACAATTCGGCAATAAAGAAAGTTCACTCATTTCTATTTTACAAAGCGCACAAGAACACTACAGATACTTACCAAAAGAAGTTTTCCCTTATTTAGCGGAAAAACTTGGCATTTCACAAGCAAAAATTTACGGCGTTGCAACTTTTTATGAAAACTTTTCATTAGAACAAAAGGGTAAATACGTAATCAAGGTTTGCGACGGTACGGCTTGCCACGTTCGTCACTCAATTCCTATTTTGGAAGCGCTTAGAAAGGAACTTGGGCTTTCGGAACAAAAGAAGACGACTGACGACCTTATGTTCACCGTTGAAACGGTTGCTTGTCTTGGCGCATGCTCTTCAGCACCTGCAATTACTCTTAATAACGAAATTTATCCTACGATGACGCCTGAATCGGCCGTTGCGTTAGTAAAATCAATAAAGGAGAAATGCTAATGTTAAAGAATAGAGAACAATTACAAGCGTTGCGTGAACAAGCGTCTAAAAGAATGCTTGCTGAAAAGAAAAGAATTATAGTTTGCGCGGGCGCAGGCTGTGTTTCTAAAGGTGCTCTTAAAATTTACGATAAATTCGCTCAAATCATGAAGGATAAGGGCGTGGAATTTTCACTTGAACTTCAAAAAGACCCACACGGCGATTCAGTTAGACTTAAACAAAGTGGTTGCCACGGTTTTTGTGAAGTAGGTCCGTTAGTAAGGGTTGAACCACAAGGTTGGCTTTACGTAAAAGTTAAAGTTGAAGA